>NZ_JAATEP010000046.1:0-94572 GCF_012034275.1 Nonomuraea composti
CCGGCCCCCTGATCCGGCCCCCTGATTCGGCCCCGCCGGCCACGGGAATGCCTCCTCGGGCCAACCCGCACCCAGGCCGCCCACGGAGACACCATGCCCGCCACCACCCCCACCCAGGCCCTCACCCAGGCAGGCCAAGCCCTCGCCGACCCCGCCACCTACACCGACGAGCACCACCTCCACAGCGCCCTCACCCTCCTGCGCCACCACGCACCCGTCCACCACGTCACCGCCCCCGGCTACAACCCCTTCTGGGCCATCACCCGCCACGCCGACATCCTCGCCATCGAACGCGACCACACCCTCTGGCTCAACGCCCCCCCCCCCCTCCTGCCCACCCCCCCCCTCCACCACCCCCCCCCCACCCCCCCCACCCCACCCACACCCCGCCCCCCCCCCCCCCACCCCCACCCCCCCCCCCCCCCCCCCCCCCCCCCCCCCCCCCCCCCCCCCCCCCCCCCACCCCCCCGGACCCCGCCACTCCCACCCCCACCGAGGAGCCGCCGGGGACACCCTCGGGGACCCCCTCCTGAGGCTGCCGGACCTTTACGTTACGTGAGTGAATTGGCGGGAACTGTGTGCATAGAGTAACCATGTGGCTTCAGGGGGACCTATGCGCGCATTCCCGACAGGGGTCCTCGTCGCATGCCTGGTGGCCGGCATGTGCCCGCCGGTGGCGGCCGATCCCGGGCCCTCTTCGCACGACGTCAGGAAGGCCAAGCAGGCCGTACGCGAGCGTTCCAAGGAGCTGGGCAGGACCACCGCGGCGCTGGTGACCGCCCAGTCCCGCCTCGACGCGCTGACGGCCGAGGTGGAGCGGCTGGTGGAGGCGTACAACGGGGAGGTCGTCCGGCTGCGGCAGGCCGAGCAGGCCCACCAGCAGGCCACCGCCCGGCTGGCGGCGGCCGACGCCGAGGTCGAGCGGGCCAGGCAGGCCGTGGCGCTGCTGGCGGCCGAGAGCTACGGCGGGCTCGGCCCGCTCAACCCGATGGTGGGGATGCTGTCCGACCGGGGCGGCGCCGACGGGTTCCTGCACCGGGCCGGCGTGCTCGGGCACATGAACGAGGAGCGGGCCGCCGTTCTGGGCCGGATGCGCGACGCGCAAGAGGTCGCGGCGATCCTGCGTACCCAGGCCGCCGGAGCCCACGCCGCGCGGCAGGCGGCCGCCGAGCGCGCCCGGCAGGCCAAGCTGGCCGCCGAGCAGGCGGTGCGGAGCAGGCGGCGCGAGACCAGGCAGCTCACCGCGCGCAAGGAGAGCCTGCAACGCGCGGTGGACGCCGCGCGCGACCGCGCGGAGCTGCTCGCCAGACGGCGCGCGGCGGCGCTGTCCGGGCTGGTCACCGGCGGCTCGACGATGGGGGACGTGGCCGCGAACTGGGCGCTCACCCAGCTCGGCAAGCCCTACGTGTGGGCCGCCGCGGGCCCCGAGACCTACGACTGCTCCGGCCTGTCGATGCGGGCCTGGGAGCGGGCCGGCGTGCGGCTCGACCACTGGACGGGCACCCAGTGGACGTCGGGCCCGCACGTGCCGCTCGACCAGCTACGCCGCGGCGACCTGCTGTTCTTCGCCCACACCGGCGACCCGTCGACCATCCACCACGTCGGCATCTACGTCGGGCGCGACCAGATGGTGCACGCCCCGCAGACCGGCGACGTGGTGCGGGTCGCCTCGATCTGGCGCGGGGACCTGGTGGGCGCCACCAGGCCCCGCTAGAGCGGGGTCAGTGGTGACCCTCCTCCTTGGCGCGCCGGAACGAGCGCTCGATCTCGGCCTCGGCCTCGATGCGGCCCACCCAGTTGGCGCCCTCGACGGACTTGCCGGGCTCCAGGTCCTTGTAGACCTCGAAGAAGTGCTGGATCTCCAGCCGGTCGAACTCCGACACGTGATGGATGTCCTGGATGTGGTGCATCCGGGGGTCGGTGGACGGCACGCACAGCACCTTGTCGTCACCGCCCTTCTCGTCCGTCATCCGGAACATCCCCACCGCACGGCACGTGATGTAGCAGCCCGGGAACGTCGGCTCCTGGAGCAGCACCAGCGCGTCGAGCGGGTCGCCGTCCTCGCCGAGGGTGTTCTCGATGAAGCCGTAGTCGGCGGGATACTGCGTGGAGGTGAACAGGAGCCGGTCAAGCCTGATCTTCCCGGTCTCGTGGTCCACTTCGTACTTGTTCCGTTGCCCCTTGGGAATCTCAACGACAACGTCGAACTCCACCGCGGTTCCTCCGCTCAGGCCCCCGGGCACCCCCGGCTGGGCGTTAATGTCTCGTAGGCGAACACAGGAGAGAGGGCAGGCGACGTGGCGCGGCGCGACCGGTTGGTGATGCTGACCACTCTCGCCGTGCTCCAGGCCCTGACGATCGTCACCGGCGTTTACGCGATGACCACCGAGCTCAGCCTGAGCGCGCTGACGAGCGGGTCTTCACCGACCGAGCCGACGGCGTCACCGGCGGAAGGCACTCCCACCGCCCCCGTCGTCACCGCGGGGCCTGTGCTGGCCCAGCTCCCGGTGAAGCCCGGAGACGGACCTCTCCCGACTAAGGGTACTTTGACGAAGCAGTTGGCCAGCGCCCTGGGTGACGATGCGCTCGGCGACCGCGTCGGCGTCTCGGTCATCGACACCGTCACCGGCGAGCAGCTCTACGCCGCCGGCGCCGACACCGCCCTCACCCCCGCCTCCACCACCAAGATCATCACGTGCTCCGCTGCCCTGGCCTCGCTCGGCCCCGACACCCGCTTCTCCACCCGCGTGGTCCAGGGCGCGACGCCCGGCGCCGTCGTCCTCGTCGGGGGCGGCGACCCGCTCCTCGCCGGCCCCTCGGCCAAGCGCGACGGCTACCCCGCCCAGGCCAGCCTCGCCACGCTCGCCGCCCGTACCGCTGCGACGCTCAAGTCCCGGGGCGTCCAAAAGATCACCCTTTCGTACGACACGTCGCTGTTCACCGGCACCGCCAAGGCCGCCGGCTGGAAGCCCAACTACATCCCCGACGGCGAGGTCGCCCCCGTCTACGCCCTCACCATGGACGTCGGCCGCCAGGACCCCCGCTACCGCGCCCCCCGCGTCCCCAACCCGCCCCAGTACGCCGCCGACGCCTTCGCCAGGCTCCTCGCCAGGCAGGGCATCAAGGTCGCCAAGTCCGTACGCCCCGCCAAGGCCCCCGCCGGCGCCGCCGAGCTCGGCCGCGTCGACTCCGCCCCCCTCTACGCCCTCGTCGAGCACACCCTCACCCACAGCGACAACGACATGGCCGAAGCCCTCATGCGGCACGTCGCCATCAAGGAAGGCCAGGAGGCGTCCTTCGCCGGCGGCGCCAAAGCCGTCGCCGCGGTCATGAGCCGCCTCGGCATCACCCAGGGCGTCTCCCTCGACGACGGCAGCGGCCTGTCCATCCGCAACCGCATCAGCCCCAACGCCCTCGCCAAGGCCATCGCCCTGTCCGGCTCCGCCGCCCACCCCGGCCTGCACGCCATCGCCTCCGGCATGCCCATCGCCGGCTTCTCCGGCACCCTCGGCAACGGCCGCCGCTTCGTCGGCCGCGACAGCAAGGGCCAGGTCGGCCTCGTCCGCGCCAAGACCGGCACGCTCAACCACGTCAACACGCTGGCCGGGCTGGCCACCACCAAGGACGGGCGGCTCGTCACCTACGCCTTCATGGCCGATCGCGTGCCCGTCAACGCCGAGCCCGTCCTCGACCGCCTCGCCGCCATCGTCGCCCGCTCTTGAGCGCGGCCTCGGGAACGCGTAGGGGCTCCTTCGCCCACACTCGGCCAGAACCACGTACGGTGGACGGTATGCAGGTGATCGACTGGGATCTGGCCGTCACGACCGGCACGCGCCTGGTGCGCCCCGGCCCACAGGTGAGCCGGGAGGAGGCCAGGCAGGCCGTCACCGAGCTCCGCACCCTGTCGCGCGAGGCCGAGGGCCACGTCCGGCAGTTCACCAAGATTCACACCGAGACCGCGCCGCAGCCGGCCACCATCGTCGACCGGCCCGGCTGGATCAAGGCCAACGTCCAGGGCTTCCGCGTCGTCCTGGAGCCGCTCACGCAACGCATGAGCGCCGGCGCGAACCAGGCGCCGGCCATCGTCACCGCCGTCGGCTCCCGCATCACGGGCGTCGAGGTCGGCGCCGTCCTGGCCTTCCTCGCCTCCCGCGTGCTCGGCCAGTACGAGCTCTTCCTCCCGCCCGACCCCACGGGCCAGGAGCCCGTCGGCCGCCTCACGCTCGTCGCGCCCAACATCGTGCACGCCGAACGCGAGATGAACGTCAACCCGCACGACTTCCGCCTCTGGGTCTGCCTCCACGAGGAGACCCACCGCGTGCAGTTCACCGGGGTCACGTGGCTGCGCGAGTACGTCCGCTCACAGATGACCGAGTTCCTGCTCGCCTCCGACCTCGACCTGCCCACCCTCCTCGAACGCCTCCGCAACGCCGCCGACACGGTGGCCGACGTGGTGCGCGGCGGCGAGGGCAACCTCATCGACGCCATCCAGTCGCCCGGCCAGAAGGAGATCCTCGACCGCCTCACGGCCGTCATGACCCTCGTCGAGGGCCACGGCGACTACGTCATGGACGCGGTCGGCCCGTCCGTGGTGCCGTCGGTGGCCGAGATCCGCGCCAAGTTCGCCCAACGCCGCGAGGGCGGCTCCCGCCTCGACCGTACGGTGCGCCGCCTGCTGGGCATCGAGGTCAAGATGAAGCAGTACGCGGAAGGCTCCGCCTTCGTCCGCACGGTGGTGGACCGGGTGGGCATGGACGGCTTCAACAAGGTCTGGACCTCCCCGGAGACGCTGCCGACCAGCACGGAGATCGCCGACCCCGACGCCTGGATCACCCGCGTCATCGGCACCCCAGCCCTCCCCGCCTGACCCCCGCACGCGCCCACCAGCGCCTGACGCCGGCAAGCCGTTCACACCGCCCAACCGGCCCCGCGCCCTCGTAGCGCCGCGTCGGCGGTCGGCGTCGTCCACGCGGGCGCGCCTTTCGGAGCGCCGCGTCGGGGTGCGTCGGCGGTCGGGTCGTGTGCGGCGAGCGGACGCACGGACCCTGCGCCGCGTCGGCGGGCCGTGGTGCGGTGGGGCTCAGCGCCGTGTGCGGTGCCCGGCCACCGGGGCGTCGGCGGGCCGGCCGCGTTCACGCAGGCGCGCCCCTCGAAGCGCCGCGTCGGTGGGACGGTTGCGCACGTTCGAACGGCCGCTCCCACGCAGGGCCGTGGCGGCGGGTCGGTCGCGTGCGCCCGAGTAGCGGCACCCCGCCAACGACCCCAGTAAGACACATCCGGCCCGCACACCCACCGCCGGATGCGACGATGGCACCCGTGGGCCCACATCCAGCCGTAGCCGACCTCCGAAGGGCAGTTCGCGATGCCCTGGCGGACGTCCCCGACCAGGCCCTGGTCCTGGCGGCCTGCAGTGGCGGGGCTGATTCGCTGGCTCTGGCCGCTGCCCTGGCGTTCGTGGCCCCCAGGATGCGGCTGCGGGCCGGCCTGCTGACCGTGGATCACCAGTTGCAGCCGGGCTCGGCCGCCCGTGCCGCGACGGTGAAGGACCTGGCCACGGAGCTGGGCCTGGCGCCGGTGGAGGTGCTGACGGTGACGGTGGGGAAGGAGGGCGGGCCGGAGGCGGCGGCGAGGGAGGCGAGGTACGCGGGCCTGGACGAGGCGGCGGAAAGGCTGGGGGCGGAGGCGGTGCTGCTGGGCCATACGCGGGACGATCAGGCCGAGACGGTGCTGCTGGGGTTGGCGCGGGGGAGTGGGCCGCGGTCGTTGTCGGGGATGGCGGCGCGGGCGGGCCGGTATCGGCGGCCGTTGCTGGGGCTGCCGCGGCAGACGACGGTGGCGGCGTGCAAGGCGCTCGGTCTGACCCCGTGGGACGATCCGCACAACGAGGACGTCCGGTTCACGCGGGTGCGGGTTCGCCGGACGGTGCTGCCGGTGCTGGAGAAGGAGCTGGGCCCGGGGGTGGCGGAGGCGTTGGCGCGGACGGCGGCGCTGGCGCGGGAGGATGCGGACGCGCTCGACGAGTGGGCGGAGTCGGCGTTCCAGAATTGCGCTCTTAGCGATATCGGCGAGTCGGTGAAGCTGGCCGTGGCCGAGGTGGAAAAGCTCCCGGCGGCCGTCCGGCGGCGGGTGCTGCGGCGCGCGGCGATCGCCGCCGGGTCCCCGTCCGGTGCCCTGTCGGCCACGCATGTGCTGGCCGTAGACCGGCTGATCACGCACTGGCGTGGCCAGAAAGCCGTTGACCTGCCCGGGGGTCTGTCGGCCGTCCGGCGGTATGGCACCCTGATATTCGCCATCAGTCCCATCGCGTAAGGAACCACAGGTGGACGCTGCCGACATGGGCAATGACCTGGAAAAAGTGCTCATTCCCGAGGATGAGCTCCAGGCGAAGATCAAAGAGCTCGCCGGCCGGATCGACGAGGATTACGCGGGCAAGGACGTCCTGCTCGTCGGTGTGTTGAAGGGCGCGGTCATGGTGATGGCCGACCTGGCCAGAGCGTTGCACGTGCCGGTGCAGATGGACTGGATGGCGGTGTCGTCGTACGGCGCGGGCACCAAGTCGTCCGGCGTCGTGCGGGTGCTGAAAGACCTCGACACCGACATTCTGAACAGGCACGTGCTGATCGTCGAGGACATCATCGACTCCGGCCTGACCCTGCACTGGCTGCTGGAAAACCTGAAGTCGCGCAATCCCGCGTCGCTGGAGATCTGCACCGCGCTGCGGAAACCCGACGCGGTGAAGGTGCCGATCGAGGTCAAATACGTGGGCTTCGACATTCCCAACGAGTTCGTCATCGGTTATGGCCTCGACTACGCGGAGAGATACCGGAACCTGCCCTTCATCGGCACTCTCGCCCCACACGTTTACAAGTAGCAATCTCCGCCGTGGCGGGGAACATCGCGCAACGTGACGTACGTTGATAGGGCAAGACCGGTGTAGCGGGCGGTCCCTCCGTGCGCTCTGCCGGTGTACCTTCAGACTCCGGGAGGGTGACCACGCGTCCCCTTCGGGTAGTCAGAAGTCGCGGTGTCGGATGCCGCGGCCCCGGGCATGCCCGGGGTTCCAGGCCATGGTCAGGAAGGGACGGGCCCGCAAGGGGTTCCGCATCGGATGGATCTCAAGCGATTTACACGTGGGCCACTGCTGTGGATCCTGGGCATCGTCGTGCTGCTCCTCCTCGTCACTCAGCTCTGGAGTGGCGGTGGAAATTTCAAGACGGCCGACACGTCCTTGGTCCTTGAGCAGATTCGGGCCGGCAACGTCAGCAACGCCAAGATTATCGACAAGGACAACCGGATCGAGGTGACGCTGGCGAGCCCGATCTCGGTCAAGCAGGGCGACGCCCCGACGAAGCTGATCCAGTCGAGCTGGGTCACCGGTTACGGCAGCAAGCTGACCGACGAGCTGCAGGCTCAGGTCAACGCGGGCAAGACGAAGAGCTTCACCACCGAGGTGCCGCAGGAGAACATCCTGCTCAGCCTCCTGGTGAGCTTCCTGCCGATCGTCATCATCGTGCTGATCTTCCTGTTCATCATGAACCAGATGCAGGGCGGCGGCTCCCGGGTGATGAACTTCGGCAAGTCGAAGGCCAAGCTGATCACCAAGGACACCCCCAAGACCACGTTCGCCGACGTCGCGGGTGCCGACGAGGCCATCGAGGAGCTCCAGGAGATCAAGGAGTTCCTTCAGGCCCCGGCCAAGTTCCAGGCGATCGGCGCCAAGATCCCCAAGGGTGTGCTGCTGTACGGCCCGCCCGGCACCGGTAAGACGCTGCTGGCCCGCGCGGTCGCCGGCGAGGCGGGTGTCCCGTTCTACTCGATCTCCGGCTCCGACTTCGTCGAGATGTTCGTCGGTGTGGGTGCCTCGCGGGTTCGCGACCTGTTCGAGCAGGCGAAGGCCAACGCCCCGGCGATCATCTTCATCGACGAGATCGACGCCGTCGGCCGCCACCGCGGCGCCGGCCTGGGCGGCGGTCACGACGAGCGCGAGCAGACGCTCAACCAGCTCCTGGTGGAGATGGACGGCTTCGACGTCAAGGGCGGCGTGATCCTCATCGCGGCCACCAACCGGCCCGACATCCTCGACCCGGCGCTGCTGCGCCCGGGCCGTTTCGACCGGCAGGTCACCGTCGACCGTCCCGACCTCGAGGGCCGCAAGGGCATCCTCAAGGTGCACGGCCGCGGCAAGCCGTTCGCCCCGAATGTCGACCTCGACGTGATCGCGCGCCGCACCCCCGGGTTCACCGGCGCCGACCTCGCCAACGTGATCAACGAGGCGGCCCTGCTCACCGCGCGGGCCGACCAGAAGCTGATCACGATGGACGTCCTGGAGGAGTCGATCGACCGCGTCATGGCGGGGCCCGAGCGCAAGACGCGGGTCATGTCGGACAAGGAAAAGAAGATGATCGCCTACCACGAGGGCGGTCACGCACTGGTGGCGCACGCGTTGCCGAACTCCGACCCGGTCCACAAGATCACGATCCTGTCCCGCGGCCGCGCGCTCGGTTACACGATGACGCTGCCGATGGAGGACAAGTTCCTGGCCACCAGGTCCGAGATGATGGACCAGCTCGCGATGCTGCTCGGCGGCCGCGCGGCGGAGGAGCTCGTCTTCCACGAGCCCACCACCGGCGCCTCCAACGACATCGAAAAGGCCACGGCCGTCGCCCGCCGCATGGTCACCGAGTACGGCATGAGCGAGCAGCTCGGCGCCCGTAAGTTCGGCACCGGCCAGGCCGAGGTCTTCCTGGGCCGCGAGATGGGCCACGAGCGCGACTACTCCGAGAAGATCGCCTCGACGATCGACGAGGAGGTCCGCCGGATGATCGAGACGGCGCACGACCAGGCCTGGGACATCCTGGTCGAATACCGCGACGTGCTCGACAACCTGGTGCTGGAGCTCATGGAGAAGGAGACCCTCTCCCGCGAGCAGGTGCTGCAGATCTTCGCGCCGGTGGTCGTCAAGGAGCACCGCCCGTCGTACGCGGGTTACGGCAAGCGGCTCCCGTCCGACCGCCCGCCGATCCTGACCCCGAAGGAGCAGTCGGCCAACGGCTCGCTGACCACGGGCCGCCAGGACGCCCTGCCCTCCGGGGACAGTGCGTGACGCAGCACGACGTAGACCTGGGGCGGATCGAGAAGGCCGTTCGCGAGATCCTGTACGCCATCGGCGAGGATCCCGACCGTGACGGCCTGGTCGAGACGCCCTCCCGGGTCGCCAGAGCGATGGCCGAGCAGTATTCCGGGCTCGGCCAGACGCCCGAAGACGTGCTCAACAAGGTCTTCGACGTCGATCACGACGAGATGGTGCTGGTGCGCGACATCGAGGTCTACTCGACGTGCGAGCACCACCTCGTCCCGTTCCACGGCCTGGCCCACGTGGGCTACATCCCCAACGAGCGGGGCCAGGTCACCGGCCTGTCGAAGCTGGCGCGCCTGGTCGACGTGTTCGCCCGCCGCCCGCAGGTGCAGGAGCGCATGACCTCGCAGATCGCCGACGCGCTCATGCGCGTGCTGGAGCCGCGCGGGGTCATCGTGGTCGTCGAGTGCGAGCACCTGTGCATGACGATGCGCGGCGTACGCAAGCCGGGCGCCAAGACCGTCACCTCGGCCGTCCGGGGCGACTTCCGCACCAGCGACAAGACCCGCTCCGAGGCCATGGCGCTGATCCTGGGGCGCTGAGGCCCGCTGGAGACCGAACGGGGTACCCGCGATGTCACGAGGTGTGGGGAAGCGCCTAGGCTTGGCCCATGACTAGCGTGCCCATCAGCGTGCCGGGAGGTGCGGAGCGGTGCCTCGTCATGGGTGTGGTCAACGTGACGCCTGATTCGTTCTCCGACGGCGGTTTGTGGTTCGACGCGGAGACCGCCATCGAGCACGGCCGTGAGCTGGTGCGCGAGGGCGCCGACATCGTCGACGTGGGCGGTGAGTCCACCCGCCCGGGCGCGGCCAGGGTGTCCATGGAGGAAGAGCTGGCCCGCGTCGTCCCGGTGATCAGGCAGCTGTCCGCCGAGGGGGTGGTGGTCAGCGTCGACACGATGCGCGCCGAGGTCGCCAAGGCCGCGGTGGAGGCGGGCGCCCGCATCGTCAACGACGTGAGCGGCGGCCTGGCCGACCCGGAGATGCCGCGGGTGGTGGCCGCGACCGGCGTGACGTACGTGGTGATGCACTGGCGCGGCCACAGCCATGACATGTACTCCCGCGCCGTCTACGCCGACGTGGTCACGGAGGTGCGCGAGGAGCTGAGCAAGCGGGTGGACCTGGTGCTGGCCGAGGGGGTCACGGAGGAGCAGATCGTGCTCGACCCGGGCCTCGGCTTCGCCAAGAACGCCGAGCACAACTGGGCCGTGCTGGCAGGCATCCCGCGCCTGGCCGAGCTGGGCTTCCCGCTGCTCATCGGGGCATCACGCAAACGTTTCCTGGGGCGGCTGCTGGCCGATCCCGACGGCACGCCACGGCCGTTCAGCCGCAGCGACGACGCCACGCTGGCCGTGACCGCGCTGGCGGCGCACGCCGGCGCCTGGTGCGTACGCGTGCACGAGGTAGGTCCCAACGCCGATGCCGTGCGCGTGGCCGCCGCATGGAAGAGAGCCGGAGCAGGCACATGAGCGTCGACACCGCCGCGATCGAGACGGTCAACCAGGAGTTCTACGCCGCCATTGAGAGCGCGGACCTGGACAAGATGACCGAGATCTGGGCCGAGGACACCACCGATGACCAGGTGAGCTGCGTGCACCCTGGCTGGACGTTGCTGACGGGCCGCCAGGAGGTGCTGCGGTCCTGGGCGCTGATCATGGCCAACACCACCTACATCCAGTTCGTGCTGACCGACGTCAACACGACGGTGCTGGGTGACGTGGCCGTGCTGACCTGCGTCGAGAACATCCTGACCGCCGGCGAGGAGGGCGAGGCCAGCTTCGCGGCGGGCAAGGTGGTGGCCAGCAACGTCTACCTCCGCACCCCGCAGGGCTGGCGGTTGTGGATGCACCACGGCTCGCCGGTTCTGCAGGGAGACGACGACGAGGAGGAGGAAGGCGAGCTTGAGCCTTGATCGCATCGCCCTGAAGGGCCTGCGGGCCCGGGGCAGGCACGGCGTGCTCGCTGCCGAGCGGGAGCTCGGGCAGGAGTTCGTGGTGGACGCGACGCTGTTCCTCGACACGGCGCCGGCCGCGGCCGGCGACGACCTGACCAAGACCGTCCACTACGGGGAGCTGGCGCAGGCCCTGACCGAGGTGGTGGAGGGCGAGCCGGTCGAGCTGATCGAGACGCTCGCGCAGCGGCTGGCCGACGTCTGCCTGGCCAGCGAGCTGGTGCACCGGGTCGAGGTGAGCGTGCACAAGCCGGCGGCGCCGATCCCCCTGCCCTTCGACGACGTGGTCGTCACGATCGAGCGGAGCCGCGCATGAAGGTGGTGCTCTCTCTCGGCAGCAACCTCGGGCGCCGCTTCCAGACGTTGCAGGGCGCCGTCGACACGCTGTTCGACGCGCCGGGGCTGGAGTTCGTCCGGGCGTCGCCGATCTACGAGACCGACCCGGTGGGCGGGCCCGGCGGGCAGCGCCCGTACCTCAACGCGGTCGTGGTCGCCGAGACCACGCTCGCGCCGCGCACGCTGCTGGAGCGGGCGCAGAGCGTCGAGAACGCCTTCGGCCGCGTCCGCGAGGAGCGCTGGGGGCCGCGCACGCTCGACATCGACCTGATCGTGGTGGGCGAGACCGTCTGCGACGACCCCGACCTCACGCTGCCGCATCCGCGGGCGCACGAGCGCGCGTTCGTGCTGGTGCCGTGGTCGAAGGCCGACCCCGAGGGTGCGCTGCCCGGCCACGGCCCGGTGGCGCGGCTGCTGGAGGGGCTCGGCGACCAGGGCGTACGCCTGCGCGACGACCTGAAGCTGCAGAGGCCCGATTGAAGCCCACCCGCCCCGGCCCCCTGGTCGGCATCGTCGTCGTCATCGCCCTGCTGACCTGGGCCGTGGTCAGGCAGATGTACTCCGAGCTGCCGCTCATGCCGTGGACGGCGATCCCCACGGTGCTGCTGCTGTCCATCGGCGAGGCGTACAGCGGCTGGGCGACCAGGGCCAGGATCGCGCGGAAGCCGGGCACGAAGCCGGTGGAGCCGCTGGCGGTGGCGCGCCTTGCGGCGCTGGCGAAGGCGTCGGCGTACGCGGGGGCGGTGTTCGGCGGGATCTTCGCCGGGTTCGCCCTGCACACGGCGCAGATCCTCGACCGTGAGACGCCGCGCGGGGAGTTCTTCGTCGCGACGGGCTCGTTCGTGTCGTGCGTGGTGCTGGTCTGCGCGGCCCTCTACCTGGAGCACGCCTGCCGCATCCCGAAGGACCCCGACGCGACCCGCGACTAGTGCTCGTCCGGCAGGCCCTCGACGGAGCGGAAGCTGCCGGAGACCAGGCGGTCGTGCCAGATCTCGCGCTGGAGCAGGCGCAGCGCACGGCGCAGGACGTCGCTCGGCCGCTCGCCGTCCCGCAGCGCGGTCCGAATGATCCGCTCGTCTTCGGCGTTGGCCCGGAAGGCGATGTCAGCCATGGTCAGAGCTTATGGACCCGCTGACGTCCCTGTCCGGCGTTTGCGCGACGGGTCTGGGCCGCCGGCCGAACAGGTAGATGACGGGGGCGGTGCAGATGAGCGGCCCGACGATGGCGATCGGCCGCTCCAGCCACCACCACGAGTCGGGCGGGATCCGGTCGCCCAGCGTGCCGAAGAACCACCACGACAGGCCCAGGGAGATGGCCATCCCGGTGGTGTGGAAGAGGAACAGCGGCAGGGAGTACCGGTTGATGAAGCCGTTCAGCCGCTGCCAGCGCGGCCGCTCCAGCACCCGCTCCATCGCCGGCCGCAGCACTTCGACCAGCCCGATCTGGAACAGCAGCAGCGCCACGATCACGAACGTGGGCGGCGCCATGTTGGAGAACCTGTCACCCGGCACCCCGACCATGGACCCCGGGTAGATGCCCGAGTAGACCAGCCCGAACAGCGCGAACAGCCCGGTCCACAGCACCGCGATGTCGTAGCGCCTGGGCAGGGCCACGACCCGGTCGTAGAAGAAGCCCGCCTGGTGCGCCAGCCCCCAGACGATGATCATGTTGAGCCAGGCCACGCCCTCGATGTCGTAGCGGAAGCGCAGCACGTCCACCACGAGGGCGGCGCCGCCGAGCCAGATGAGGGTCAGCACGTCGTAGCGCTCGTGCAGCCAGAGCGCGACGGGCAGCAGCGCGATGAGGACGAGGTAGACGCCGAGGAACCACAGCGGGCTGAGCACCAGCAGCACCACCCGCCACATCCAGTCCACCCCGAACGTGTACGTCACGGCCGCCCCGACCGCGATCCACACGCCGGACAGGAACAGCGCGGGTAAGGCCAGCGCGCGGATGCGCCGCCAGACGAACGAGCCGATGCCGGTGCCGCGCGCCCTGGCCCGGTGCCACGACAGCAGGTGCACGTGCCCGCCGACGTAGAAGAACAGCGGCAGCACCTGCAGCAGCCAGGTGAGAATCCACAGGCCGCTGGTGAAGCCCAGCGGGCTGGTGGGCTCGGGGCCGGTCGGCTTCCAGTCGAGGATCGTGAAGGCCCAGTGCCACACCACCACGACGATCAGGCTGAGCGCGCGCAGCCAGTCGACGTACTTGTCGCGTTCCTGAGCCTTCACTTATCGATGTCACCCACCACGAAGAACATGGAGCCCAGGATGGCCACCATGTCGGCCACGAGGTGCCCGGGGAGCATCTCGCGCAGCACCTGGATGTTGCTGTAGGAGGCCGAGCGCAGCTTGAGCCGCCACGGCGTCTTGTCGCCCTTGGAGACGAGGTAGTAGCCGTTGATGCCGAGCGGGTTCTCCGTCCACGCGTACGTGTGCCCCTCGGGCACCTTGAGCACCTTCGGCAGCCGCTGGTTGATCGGCCCGGGCGGCAGCGAGCGCAGCCGGTCGACGCACGCGTCGGCCAGGTCGAGTGAGACCTTGAGCTGGTCGAGCAGCACCTCGAAGCGGGCGTGGCAGTCGCCGGCGCCGCGGGTGACGACCTTGACGGGCAGCTCGGGGTAGGCGAGGTAGGGGTCGTCGCGGCGCAGGTCGAAGTCGACGCCGGAGGCGCGGGAGACGGGGCCGCTGACGCCGTACTGCATGATCTGCTCGCGGGTCAGCACGCCGACGCCCCTGGTGCGGGCGATGAAGATCTCGTTGTGCAGGATGAGGTTCTCGATGTCGGGGACGCGGCGGCGGGTCTCGGCGACGGCGGCGGAGACGCGGTCGAGCCACCCGTACGGCAGGTCCTCCTTGAGCCCGCCGACCCGGTTGAACATGTAGTGCATGCGCCCGCCGGAGATCTCCTCCATCACGGCCTGGATGCGCTCGCGCTCGTTGAAGGAGTAGAACAGCGGCGTCATCGCGCCCAGCTCCAGCGGGTAGGAGCCGAGGAACATCAGGTGGTTGAGCACGCGGTTGAGCTCGGCCAGCAGCGTACGCGCCCAGACGGCCCGCACCGGCGGCTCCATCCCCAGCATGCGCTCGGCGGCGAGCACCACGCCGAGCTCGTTGGCGAAACCCGACAGCCAGTCGTGCCGGTTGGCCAGCATGATGATCTGGCGGTAGTCGCGCACCTCGAACAGCTTCTCCGCGCCCCGGTGCATGTAGCCGACGATGGGCTCGGCGGTGGCGATGCGCTCGCCGTCGAGTGTCAGCCGCAGCCTGAGCACGCCGTGGGTGGACGGGTGCTGGGGGCCGATGTTGAGGATCATGTCCTCCGTGGCCAGCTCTTTCGCCCCGGCGCCGATCCCGACCACACGTTCCGTCATACGAGCCATGCTGCCACCGCCGCCCGTGGTGATCCAGCGTGGGGGCAGGTCAAGACATGGCATGGAAACGCATCGTGAAGCCGGACATGGGGAGGAATATCGGGAACGGGGGGAGAAAACACCATGAAGAGAGTTCTCTTTGATGTCGCGGCACTGATCGCGCGCGTCGCGACCGGCGTGATTTTCCTGGCGCACGGCTGGCAGAAGTGGCAGAGCGGGCTCGGCGCCACCACGCAGATGTTCCGGGACATGGGGATCCCGATGCCCGAGCTGGCCGCCGGGTTCTCGTCCGTCATCGAGACCGTCGGCGGCATCTTCCTGATCCTCGGCTTGCTGGTCCGCCCGGTGGCACTGCTGTTGCTGCTCAACATGCTCGGCGCGATCGCGTTCGTGCACGGCGGCAAGGGCGTCATGGTCGGCGAGGGCGGCTGGGAGCTGGCGGGGGCGCTCGGCGCGCTCAGCCTGCTGTTCCTGGCGCTGGGCGGTGGCCGGATCGGCCTGGACGGCATCTTCGGCGCCATGTTCCGCCGGCGCTCCGACCGGCGGGCGGCCGAGGAGGAGCTGACCGCGTACCGGCCGGGCAGCACCACGGCGGGCGGCCTGGCGGGCACCACGCCCGCGGGCGGGCCGACGACGCCCGCCCACACGCCGCCCGAAACGCCCGAAGTGCCCCGGCAGCCCACCGCACCCACCTCGGCGCAGGGCAGGCTCAACGACGAGGACATGCGGGACATCGACGCCCTCGTCTCAGACGAGCCGCCCCGCCACCGCAAGCCGCCGACCGCCTGACCCACCCCGCTTCAAAGGCGGGCGGGCTTTGAAGGCGGGTGGCTCAAAGGCGGGCTCAAAGGCGGCTCAAAGGCGGGCGGCTCGGAGGCGGATGCTTCAGGGGCGGGTGCTTCAGAGGCGGGAGACGAGGTCGCGCACGGCCTCGACCAGCCGGTCCACGTGCTCCTGCGTGGTGCCGATCCCGATCGAGGCCCGCACCGCGGAGGCGGTGCCGTCCTCGCAGCCGCCGTCGGCCGTGCCGAGCAGGTGCCGCACGAACGGGTGCGCGCAGAACTTGCCGTCGCGCACCCCGATGCCGTACTCGCCGGACAGCGCCTCGGCCACCTCCCGGGCCGAGTACCCGGCCACGGTGAACGACACGATGCCGACCCGCGGGTGGTCGTCCCCCCACAGCGACAGCTCCCGTACGCCCGGGATCGAGGCCAGCCCGGCCCGCAGCCGCGCGATCAGCCGCTCCTCCTCCCGCACCAGCTCCGTCCAGCCGGTGGCGGACAGCGCGTCGCAGGCGGCGGCCAGGGCGATGGCGCCCAGCACGTTCGGGGTGCCGGCCTCGTGCCGGGGCTCGGGGTCGTCGTGCCACTCGACGTCGTCCCCGACCGCGCGCACCGCGCCCCCGCCCTTGAGGTACGGCTCGCCCTCGGCCAGCCAGTCCCGCCGCCCGATCAGCACGCCCGCGCCGAACGGCGCGTACAGCTTGTGCCCGGAGAAGGCCACGTAGTCGAGGTCGAGCGCGGTCAGGTTCAGCTTGCGGTGCGGGACGAGCTGCGCCGCGTCCACCAGGATCCGGGCCCCGTGCCGGTGCGCGATGTGGGCCAGGGCGGCGATCGGCCACAGCTCGCCGGTCACGTTGGAGGCGGCGGTGACGACGAGCAGCTTCGGCCCGTCGATCGCGGCCAGGGCCTCGTCGGCGGCGCGCACGGCCGCGCCGGGGAAGGCGGGCGGCGCCAGCCGGACGGCCTGCGGCCAGGGCAGCAGGGAGGCGTGGTGCTCGGTGTCGAAGACCACGGTGGTGGTGCCGGCGGGCAGGCAGCCGGCGAGCAGGTTGGTGGCGTCGGTGGTGTTGCGGGTGAAGATCACGGCGTCGTCGGGGCGGGCGCCGACGAACGCCCTGACCGTGTGGCGGGCCTGCTCGTAGCGGGCGGTGGTGAGCTGCGAGGCGTAGCCGGCGCCGCGGTGGACGCTGGAGTAGGCCGGGAGCGCGGCGGCGACGGCGGCGCTGACCGGCTCCAGACAGGGCGCGCTGGCGGCGTAGTCGAGGTTGGCGTACCCGACGAGCCGGCCGCCCTTGACCGGCACTTCGAGGTCGGCGCCGATGACGGCGGGGATGGGGCGGCTCGTCGTGGCGGACGGGGCGGCCTCGGCGGCGTCGCGGGCGGCGGCGTTGAAGATCGTCAGCGTGGACACGGCATACCTCCTGAAGGGTCATCGGACCCCTGGGAGCAGCCACGGAGCCCGCGCTTGCCCGCCACACCCCGTGGCGGACCAGGTCTTCACCCGGGGCACCCCGCCGCGGACGCGAGGGTTGCCGGCCAGCTAGCCGGGGCTTGTCGCTGGCACTCATGACCTACGTCGGAACTATAACCGACACCCGGGCAGGAAACGCAAGACCGCGAACTTATGCCGCCCGTGACTCGTTGCTACCGGGAAACCCCCGTCAAGCCCCCTGAGTCATGGAGGTGAGCAGATGTTGGATTGGGTGACCGACCCGAACATCTGGATCGGCTTCTTCACCCTTGTCGCCCTGGAGATCGTCCTCGGGATCGACAACATCATCTTCATCTCCATCCTGGCCGGCAAGCTACCTCCCGAACAGCGGGACCGGGCCCGGGTGCTGGGCCTGGCCGCCGCCCTGATCAGCCGGCTGCTCCTGCTGCTCGGCCTGTCGTGGGTGGTGCAGCTCACGGAGCCGCTGTTCGCGGTCTTCGGCCACGAGATCTCAGGACGTGACCTGATCCTGCTGCTCGGCGGCCTGTTCCTGCTGGGCAAGAGCGTCACGGAGATCCACCACAGCATGGAGGGCCCCGGCAAGGACGGCAAGCAGGCCGCCGCGGCCTCGTTCGCCTCCGTGATCGTACAGATCATGATCCTGGACGTCGTCTTCTCGCTGGACTCGGTGATCACCGCGGTCGGCATGGTCAACAACATCGGCGTGATGATCGCGGCCGTCATCGTGTCGGTGCTGGTGATGCTGTTCGCCTCCGGGCCGATCAGCCGCTTCGTGGAGCACCACCCGAGCATCAAGATGCTGGCGCTGGCGTTCCTGGTGCTGATCGGCGTGGTGCTCGTGGCCGAGGGGCTCGACCAGCACATCGAGAAGGGCTTCATCTACTTCGCGATGGCGTTCTCGGTGATCGTGGAGCTGCTCAACATCCGGATGCGGAGCAAGCACGCCAAGCACCAAGAAGCCACTCCTAAGATGAAATAGTGGGCTTTGATCCTTGGAATCCGGATTTCGTGGCTTACCCGTACCGGGTCTATGACGAGCTGAGACGCGCGGCGCCCGTCAGCTACTTCGAGCCGACGGGCCAGTGGCTCATCGCGCGCCACGCCGACGTCAACGCGCTGCTCAGAGACCGCCGCCTCGGCCGCTCCTACCTGCACGTGGCCACCCACGAGGAGTTCGGCCGGCCGGCGGAGCCGGAGTTCCAGGAGCCGTTCTGGAGGGTGATCAGGGCGGGCATGCTCGACGTGGAGCCGCCGGTGCACACCAGGCTGCGCCGGCTGGTCTCCAAGGCGTTCACGCCGCGCATGGTCGAGTCACTGCGTCCCCGCGTGCGGGCCATCGCCACCGGCCTCGTGGACGCGTTCGTCGAGAAGGGCGGCGGCGACCTGATCGCGGAGGTCGCCGAGCCGCTGCCCGTCACCGTGATCGCGGAGATGCTCGGCATCCCCGACCAGGACCGCCACCTGCTGCGCCCCTGGTCGGCCGACATCTGCGGCATGTACGAGCTCAACCCGTCGCCCGAGGCTCAGCACACGGCGGTGCGCGCGGCCTCGGAGTTCTCCGCCTACCTCAAGGACCTCGCCGCCCAGCGCCGCAGGAGCCCCGGCGACGACCTCGTCAGCGCGCTGGCCGCCATCGACGAGCTGACCGAGGACGAGCTGGTCGGCACCTGCGTGCTGCTGCTCAACGCCGGCCACGAGGCCACCGTGAACGTGACGGGCAACGGCTGGTGGTCGCTGTTCAGGAACCCGGGGGAGCTGGAGCGGCTGCGCGCCGACCGCTCCCTGCTGCCCACGGCGGTCGAGGAGCTGATGCGGTGGGACACGCCGCTGCAGATGTTCGAGCGCTGGGTGCTGGAGGACATCGAGGTGCACGGCGTGCGGATCCCGCGCGGCTCGGAGGTGGCGCTGCTGTTCGGCTCGGCGAACCGGGACCCGGACGTGTTCGAGGACCCGGACCGGCTCGACGTGGGTCGCGCCGACAACCCGCACATCTCCTTCGGCGCCGGGATCCACTTCTGCCTGGGCGCGCCGCTGGCCAGGATCGAGCTGCTGGAGTCGTTCGGCGCGCTCCTGGACCGCGCGGGCACGCTGGAGCTGCGGCAGGAGCCGTCCTGGAAGCCCGGTTACGTCATCCGCGGCCTGCACGCCCTGGAGCTCACCGCCACCGCATGAAAGGCGGCGGAGTCACTTCGACTGGCTGAGCCAGCCGAAGCCGCCGAGCCCCGACGCGTCGATCAGCTCACCCTCCTCCGAGGCCCGCGCCAGGGCCCGGAGGTAGCCGCGCGGATCGGTGCGGGCCAGCTCCAGCGGCGGCCGCACGCCGATGATCCCCAGCTCCTGCAGCGCCTCCCGCTGTGTGGACAAGGTTGTGGATATCGCACCGGCCCGCCGCCCGGCCGCGGCGCACGCGTCGAGCGCGACGTGAGCAGTGATGTCGCAGGTCCCGTCGGGTACGGGGGTGACGACCGCCCCGTCGCGGTAGCCGGTCAGCGTGCCGTGCGGCGGCCGGTTGTCCACAGGGTGTGCATAATCGATGGCGATCGCCCGGCCCCTGGTGAGGCGCACGAGAACGGAGGCCCACGCCTCGTCGCGCGGGCGGCCGATCTCGGCCCGCGAGCCCACCCTGCCGAGCGGCCACCACTGCTCCAGCCAGTCGCGGTCGGCGGGCCGGAGGGGGCCGCCGATGCGCTCCTCGCCGGTGTGCACGTTGACCATGACCAGGCGCGGGCCTTCCGCGGTCTGCTCGACCACGTCGAGCGGCACGTTGTCGAGCCATTCGTTGGCGATGGCCAGGCCGGTGATCTCGGTGGGCAGGCTCGGCGACCACTCGACGCGCTCGGGCAGGCCGGCCGGTCGGGGGGAGAGGTCGACGGCCGTGACGCGCAGCCGGTCGCGCAGCCGCGGCTCCGCCGCCTCCAGCACCTGGGTGACCAGCATGCCCTCGCCCGCGCCGATGTCGACCAGGTCGAGCACGTCTGGGGCGCCCAGTTCCGCGTCCACCTCCGCCAGCAGCGCCAGCACCGCGTCGGCGAAGGCCGCCGAGGCGCTGACGGAGGTGCGGAAGTGGCCCGAAGGGCGTTCGCGGAGGTAAAAGCCCTCCTCGCCGTACAGCGCGCGCTCCGTTGCGACGCGCCAGGTGAGCCACATGCCTGGACTATCTCATGACTTGTGGCTGGCACGCACCGTCACGATCTGACTACTCAAGGTCGCGAACTTGCGGTAACGTTTACCCATTGTCACCGAGTGGTCGCGTTCTGCCAACCCCCAATTGGCTGATGCCGATCGCTCCCCAACACGCACCGCGGCCCAACGTGCCGCGATACCGAGAGGAGCCCTCGTGCTGAAGAAGGTCCTGGTCCTCACCGGAGCCGTCGCCATGATGTCCCTGGCCGCGCCGGCGCACGCCGACATCACCACCAGCGGCAACGGCAGTGTGCTCGGCGGTAACCAGCTCGTCGTTCCCGTCAACGTCCCCGTCAACGCCTGCGGCATCGCCGTGCCCGTCGTCGGCGTGGGCGTCGCCGGCTGCAAGGGCGGCGCCGCCGTCAACGGTCCGCGCCACTACTGAGGAGAAGGAGCCCGGGCCGACGCAGGTCGGCCCGGGCTCGTCCTCCGGCCGGTCAGTCGGCGGATGACCGGTCGGCGCACCTCCAAGGGGTAAGACCGCGCGGGCGTCGGGCCTCGATCCAGGACTCGGCGCCCGCTGCCATGCGGTGAACCCCTCTCCTCATCTCTTCCGACAGGGGGTGCACGGTTTGTATCCCCTTGTCGCTTTTGCGAATAACTCAACGCGCGGCAAAACACCGGTCACGCTCGCCACCCTGAGAGGCCGTTACGCTGGTCGGCAGTGCCATCACGGTCGACAGGGGTGAGACGTCATGGACGCAGGGGATCGCCCGGCACGGCTGACCGTCGGCGTGCTCGGGGCGGGCAAGGTCGGCTCCGCGCTCGGTGCCGCGTTGGCGCAGGCCGGGCACCGGGTCGTGGCCGCCAGCGGGGTTTCCGACAACTCCCAGCGATGGGCGGCCGACCGGCTCGGCGTCACGCCGTCCCGGCCCGACGAGGTGGTGGCGGCGGCCCAGCTCGTCCTGCTCACCGTGCCCGACGACGCGCTGCCCGACCTCGTCAGCGGGCTGGCCAGCACCGGCGCCGACCTCCAGGGCAAGATGCTCGTGCACACCAGCGGCGCGTACGGGCTGTCGGTGCTCGACCCGGCGACCGAGGCGGGGGCGCTGCCGCTCGCGCTGCACCCGGTGATGACGTTCACGGGCCGGGACGACGACCTCAACAAGCTCACCGGCATCTCCTACGGCGTCACCGCCCCCGAGGTGCTGCGGCCCGTCGCCGAGGCCCTGGTGATCGAGATGGGCGGCGAGCCGGTCTGGATCGCCGACGCCGACCGCCCGCTCTACCACGCGGCCCTGGCCAACGCGGCCAACCACATGGTCACGCTCATCGCCGAGTCCTCCGACCTGCTGCGCGGCATCGGCGTCGACCATCCGGGCCGCATGCTGGGCCCGCTGCTGGGCGCGGCGCTCGACAACGTGCTGCGGCTGGGCATCGCCGGCCTGACCGGCCCCGTCGTCCGCGGTGACGCGGGCACCGTGCGCAAGCACGTCGACGCGCTGATCCTGGCCGCCCCCGAGGCGGCCGACGCCTACATCGCGCTGGCCCGGCTCACGGCGGACCGGGCGCTGGCCGCCGGGTTGCTCAAACCGGAGGAGGCGGAGCGGCTGCTCGACGCACTGGGGGGCAATATATGGACCTGACCGTCGCGTGGAAAGGGCTGTTATGGAGCTGATCGTCGCCAGGGGCCGGGAAGACCTGGTCAAGGCGCGCCGTGGAGGCACGGTGGCGCTGGTGCCGACCATGGGTGCGCTCCACGAGGGCCACCGGTCGCTGATCAGGCAGGCC
Source organism: Nonomuraea composti (assembly GCF_012034275.1). Classification (NCBI taxonomy): domain Bacteria; kingdom Bacillati; phylum Actinomycetota; class Actinomycetes; order Streptosporangiales; family Streptosporangiaceae; genus Nonomuraea; species Nonomuraea composti. The sequence goes on from NZ_JAATEP010000046.1 coordinate 21,945, forward strand.
CGGGTCCGCGCCGATCAGGTCGTGGTCAGCATCTTCGTCAATCCCCTCCAGTTCGGCCCAAACGAGGATTTTTCGCGTTATCCCCGTACATTTGACGCCGATCTTGAGGTGTGCCGGGAGGAGGAGGTGGACGTCGTCTTCCACCCGGCCGCCGAGGACATGTACGCCCCCGACCGCCAGGTCAGCGTCTCGGCCGGCGAGATGGGCCGGGTCGTCGAGGGCGCCTACCGGCCGGGCCACTTCGACGGCGTGCTCACGGTCGTGCTGAAGCTGTTCAACCTGGTGCAGCCCGACCTCGCGGTGTTCGGCCAGAAGGACGCCCAGCAGCTCGCCCTGATCCGCCGCATGGTCGCCGACCTCGACCTGCCGATCGAGATCCTGGGCGCGCCGACCGTACGCGAGCCCGACGGCCTGGCGCTGTCCAGCCGCAACCGCTACCTGTCCGCCGACGACCGGCGGGTCGCGCTGGCGCTCTCGCGGGCCCTGCGCGCGGGCGCGGCCCGGCTCGCCCCGGCCGAGATCCGCGAGACCGCGCGCGCGGTGCTCGACGAGGCCGGCCCCGAGCTCGACGTCGACTACCTGGCCCTGGTCGATCCGGCCACGTTCGCCGAGGTGAGCGACGACTACGAGGGGCTGGCCGTGCTCGCGGTGGCCGCGAAGGTGGGCACCACCCGGCTGATCGACAACGTCACCGTCACCTTGAATCCCGCCTGAGGCCGATTACCGTCGGGAGCATGACGGATGAGGAGCTGAAGGCCGAGCTGCTCCGCCGCATGGAGATGGACCAGGCCATGCGCGACCCGGCCAAGGGCTTTCCCGGCGACAAGCGGCTGGCCCGCCTGCAGCGGCTCGACGAGGGCAACACGGCCTGGCTCTACTCCGTCGTCGCCACCCGTGGCTGGCCGCTGATCTCGCAGGTGGGGGAGCGGGCGGCGCGGGCGGCCTGGCTCCTCGCGCAGCACGCCACCTCCCGCGCGGTGCAACGCCTGTTCCTCCAGGTGATGGCGGACGCGGTGGAGTCGGACGAGGCGTCGCCGCGCGACTTCGCGTACCTGGTGGACCGCGTACGCGTGCGCTCCGGCCGTCCCCAGCTCTACGGCACCCAGTTCCACGACGGCGCGAGCGGGCTGGAGCCCATGCCGATCGCGGACGCCGAGCTGCTGGACGAGCGCCGCAGGGCCGTCGGGCTGGAGCCGTTCGCGGAGTACGAGGCGTTCATCAGGAAGACCGAAAGCCTCTGAGCACCCCCGGGGCATGTTCCCGTCACTCCAGGCGTTATCGTCATATTGACGAAATCACCACTCCAGGGTTTATCGTCAGTCTGACGAGATTGCCCTCAGTGAGGAGACCCCAATGAGCGCACCGGTGATTCCCCTGCGGCTGACCGCGCCGGAGCCCGGCTGGACCGTCGAGGCGGACGTGGTCGTCGTGGGCTCCGGCGTCGCGGGCCTGACAGTGGCCCTGCGGTACACGGAGCTGGAGCCGGCGGCCAAGGTGCTGGTCGTCACCAAGGACGTGCTGTCGGCCGGCTCCACCCGCTGGGCCCAGGGTGGCATCGCGGCCGTGCTCGACCCCCACGACACCCCCGACGAGCACCTGAACGACACGCTGATCGCCGGAGTGGGGCTCTGCGACGTACGGGCGGTGCGCGCGCTCGTCACCGAGGGTCCCGGCGCGCTGCGCCGGCTCATGGACAGGGGCGCCCGCTTCGACCGGACCGCCGACGGCGAGCTCCAGCTCACCCGCGAGGGCGGCCACCGCCGGCGCCGGATCGTGCACGCCGGCGGCGACGCCACCGGCGCGGAGGTGCAGCGGGCCCTCGTCGAGGCCGTCAGGGCCGGCGGGATCGAGGTGATCGAGCACGCGCTGGTGCTCGACCTGCTCAAGGACGCCAAGGGCCGGGCCAGGGGAGTGACGCTGCACGTCATGGGCGAGGGCGCGCGCGACGGCGTGGGCGCGGTCCGCGCCAGGGCCGTGGTGCTGGCCACCGGCGGCATGGGCCAGGTCTTCGCGGCCACCACCAACCCCGCCGTCTCCACCGGCGACGGCGTGGCGCTGGCCCTGCGGGCCGGGGCCGTGGTGCGCGACATCGAGTTCGTGCAGTTCCACCCGACCGTGTTGTGGCTCGGCGAGGGCTCGACCGGCCAGCAGCCGCTCATCTCGGAGGCGGTCAGGGGTGAGGGCGCCTTCCTGACCGACCACGAGGGCAACCGGTTCATGGCGGACGTGCACGAGCTGGCCGACCTGGCGCCGCGCGACGTCGTCGCCAAGGCCATCCTGCGCGTGCTGCGCGAGACCGGGCGCGAGCACGTCTACCTCGACGGCCGGCACTTCGGGCGCGAGAAGTGGGAGTCCCGCTTCCCGACGATCTACGCGGTCTGCCGCGAGCACGGCATCGACCCGGCCACCGAGCCGATCCCCGTCTCGCCCGCCGCCCACTACGCCAGCGGCGGCGTCCGTACGGACCTGCACGGCCGCACCTCCATCGACGGCCTGTACGCCTGCGGCGAGGTCGCCTGCACCGGCGTGCACGGCGCCAACCGGCTCGCCTCCAACTCCCTGCTCGAAGGGCTCGTCTTCGCCGAGCGCATCGCCGAGGACATCCACGCCACCCGCCCCGCGCCCGGCGACCCGGTGCCGAACCGGGCGCCGGAAGGGCTGGTGGACCCGCGGGTCAGGCCCAGGATCCAGGCCCACATGAGCACCGGGGCGAGCGTGCTGCGCAGCCGCGACTCCCTGGCCGCCACCGCCAGGGCGCTGCGCGACGCCCGCTGGACCCCGGTCCAGGTGCCCGCCCGTACCGAGTCATGGGAGGCCACGAACCTGCTCACCGTCGCCACCGCCCTGACCGGCGCGGCGGCGGCCCGGCTGGAGACGCGCGGCTCACACTGGCGCGAGGACCACGAGACCCGCGACGACAACGAATGGCTGGGTCACCTCGACGTGACCCTGACGGAGGAGGGCCTGCGCATGACGTACACGCCGCACGGCGACACGATGCCGCCGCGCCTGGCGCACGAGCTGACCGCCGCCGGGCTGGACCCGGCGGAGGTGGACGCGCTGATCGACCGGGCGCTGGAGGAGGACCTGCAAGAGGCCGGCGACGTCACGAGCCTGGCCACGATCCCGGCCGGGCAGCGCTCGGTGGCCGACGTGGTGGCCCGCAAGGACGGCGTGGTGGCCGGGCTGGCCGTGGCCGAGGCGGTGTTCGTGCGGCTGGGCGCGTCCAGGGCCGAGCGCGTGACCAAGGACGGCGAGCAGGTCCGGGCCGGCGACGTGCTGATGACCGTCGAGGGCCCGGTGCGGGGCCTGCTGACGGCCGAGCGCACCGCGCTCAACCTGCTCACGCACCTGTCCGGGGTGGCCACGCTGACCGCCCGCTGGGCCGAGGCGATCAGCGGCACCACCGCCCGCGTGCGCGACAGCCGCAAGACGCTGCCGGGGCTGCGGGCCCTGGAGAAGTACGCGGTGCGCTGCGGCGGCGGCGTCAACCACCGGATGTCGCTGTCGGACGCCGCGCTGATCAAGGACAATCACGTGGTGGCCGCAGGGGGCGTGGCCGAGGCGTTCCGCGCGGTCAGGGAGCGCTACCCGGATCTGCCGATCGAGGTGGAGATCGACCGGCTCGACCAGCTCGATCCGGTTCTGGACGAGGGCGCCGAGCTGATCCTGCTCGACAACTTCACGATCGAGGACACAGCCCGTGCCGTCCATATCGTGAAAAATCGGGCGAAAAATAGGGTTGCTCTTGAGGCCAGCGGGGGATTGACCTTGGAATCGGCCCGTGATGTGGCGGACACTGGCGTCGACTACCTTGCGGTGGGAGCGCTAACGCACTCAGCGCCGGCCCTTGACATCGCACTGGATCTGCGGGGGTAATTGATGCTGCTCACGATCGACGTCGGCAACACGCACACGGTGCTGGGGCTGTTCGAGGGCGAGGACGTCATCGAGCACTGGCGGCTGGCCACCGACGCCCGCCGCACCGCCGACGAGATCGCAGTCGTCCTCCAGGGCCTGCTGGCCCAGTCGCCGCTGCTCAAGGGGGCCGACGTCGACGGCATCGCCATCTGCTCCACCGTGCCCAGCGTGCTCAACGAGATGCGCGAGATGTGCCGCCGCTACTACGGCGACGTGACCGCGGTGATCGTGGAGCCGGGCATCCGCACCGGGGTCCCCGTCCGCATGGACAACCCCAAGGAGGTCGGCAGCGACCGCATCGTCAACGCGCTGGCCGCCATCGACCAGTACGGCGGCCCCTGCATCATCGTCGACTTCGGCACCGCCACCTCCTTCGACGCGGTGTCGGCCAAGGGCGAGTACGTCGGCGCCGTCACCGCCCCCGGCATCGAGATCTCCGTGGACGCGCTGGCCGCCGCCGGCGCGCAGCTCCACAAGGTCGAGCTGGTCAGGCCGCGCTCGGTGATCGCCAAGAACACCGTCGAGGCCCTCCAGGCCGGCATCATCTACGGCTTCGCCGGCCAGGTGGACGGCATCGTCGAGCGCATGGCGGCCGAGCTGGCCGACGATCCCGACGAGGTCACCGTGGTCGCCACCGGCGGGCACGCGGCCCTGGTCGTGGGCGAGTCGCGCTCGATCGACGTCCACGAGCCGTGGCTCACCCTCATCGGGCTCCGGCTGATCTACCACCGCAACACGTCATGAAGAAGCGGCCCCCACCCCTTGCCGGGTGGGGGCCGCCTTCAACGGCCAGGTCACTCGCTCTCAGCGGTGTAGAGGTACTCCCACGGGCCGCACTTCTTCGGGTAGCCGCCCTGCGGGCCGACCTGGCACACCTTCACCCGCAGGCTGTAGACGTCGTGCTCCTCGAAGCCGAACTTCTTGTAGCCGGGGTAGCCGCAGTACTTCTTCGAGTAGACCGGGGACCAGTCGCCGTCGAAGTCACTGGCCTCGAACTGCACGTACGCGCACTTGCCGCCCTCGTCGTACGAGCGGTTGTCCAGGTCGAACAGCCTGCCCTTGACCGTGACCTCGTTCGATTCGCCCTCGTGGTCCCAGTCGACACCGACCCAGCCCTGCGCCTTGGCGAGGTAGTGCTTGGCGTAGACGGGGCCCCAGTACTCGGAGTAGTCGTAGGAGTCGGCCTGGGCCGACGCGGGCAGTGACAGGGCCACGGCGGTGGTGGCGGCGACGGCGGCGAAACCGGTCACGATCTTCTTCAACATCTTTCTCTCCCAGAGCTCCCTTGGGCCGGCTCCCTACCGGCTCCCCCCCGAGCTCGTGAAGAATTTGTAAACCGGGGCTCTTGCAGCGCTCCTTCAGCGACCCTGCAGCGCTCCTTCAGGGGACCGACGAGCCCTTGCAGTTCGCCATATCCCCTACCCTTTGTTGTTGTGAGCGACGAACTTCCCGAGCAGATGCGCATCCGGAGGGAGAAGCTCGACCGCCTTCGCAGCGAGGGCGTCGACCCTTACCCGGTGAATTTCCCACGCACGGCGACCAACGCCGAGGTCAGGGAGAAATACCAGGGCCTGGAGCCCGACACCGCGACCGGCGACCGCGTCGGCGTGGTCGGGCGCGTCATGCTCAACCGCGTGGGCGGCAAGCTCTGCTTCGCCACCATCCGCGACGGCGGCGCCGACCTGCAAGTGATGATCTCGCTCGACAAGGTCGGCGAGGAGTCGCTGGCCCGCTGGAAGCGCGACGTCGACCTCGGCGACCACATCGGCGTGACCGGCGAGGTCATCACCTCCCGCCGCGGCGAGCTGTCCATCCTCGCCGAGAGCTGGCAGATCACCGCCAAGTGCCTGCGCCCGCTGCCGGAGAAGCACGTCGGGCTCACCGACCCCGAGGCGCGGGTCCGCCAGCGCTACGTCGACCTCATCGTCAACGACGAGGCCAGGAAGATGGCCCGGCTGCGCAGCTCCGCCGTGCGCGCCGTACGCGACTTCTGGCACGAGGAGGGCTACCTCGAGGTCGAGACGCCGATGCTGCAGCCGATCCACGGTGGCGCGGCGGCCCGGCCCTTCAAGACCCACATCAACGCCTACGACATGGAGCTCTACCTTCGCATCGCGATCGAGCTCTACCTCAAGCGGCTCGTCGTGGGCGGCATCGAGAAGGTCTTCGAGATCAGCCGCACCTTCCGCAACGAAGGCGCCGACTCCACGCACAACCCCGAGTTCACGATGGTCGAGGCCTACGGCACCTACCTCGACTACCACGACATGGCCGACCTGACGCAGCGGATGATCCAGCGGGCCGCCGAGGCCGCGCTGGGCGGCACCGTGGTCGTGCACGAGGGCACCGAGGTCGACCTCGGCGGCGAGAAGTGGCCGCGCGTCCCGCTCTACCAGCTCGTCTCCGACGCCGTCGGCGAGGAGATCACCACCGCCACCACGCTCGACGAGCTGCGCAAGATCGCCGACCGTCGCGAGATCCACTGGGATCCGAAGTGGGGGCCGGGCAAGCTCGTGCAGGAGCTGTTCGAGGAGCTGGTGGAGCACACGCTGATCCAGCCCACGTTCGTCATGGACTACCCGGTGGAGACCTCCCCGCTGGCCCGCGTGCACCGCGACGACCCGGTCCTCACCGAGAAGTGGGACCTGATCGGCTTCGGCACCGAGCTCGGCACCGCGTTCTCCGAGCTCAACGACCCGATCGACCAGCGCCGCCGGCTGGTCGAGCAGTCCCTGCTCGCCGCCGGCGGCGACCCCGAGGCCATGCAACTCGACGAGGACTTCCTCCAGGCGCTGGAGTACGCCATGCCGCCGACCGGGGGCATGGGAGCGGGCATCGACCGGTTGATCATGGCCTTCACCGGCAAGAACATCCGCGAGACCATCCTGTTCCCGCTGGTCAAGCCCACCCAGTAGAGCAACGCGCGTCGCCCGAGGTCCGGTCGTCCCGACGACCGGGCCTCGGGCGTTGTGCGGGTTGTGAGACCACCCTGAACCTCAGGGGACCAGGACCAGGCGGCCGCGCAGGCCGCCCGCCGCCATCCTGGCGTGGGCGTCGGCGGCCTTCTCCAGCGGGTACGTCCCGGCCACCCGAAGCGTCACCCGTCCGGCCTCCACCAGCCGCACCACCTCGGCGAGCTGCCCCGCGTCGGCCCTGAAGAACACCGTGGCCACGTCGATGCCGCGCAGCCCCACCGGCGCCACCCCGGCCGACAGCGCCACGAACGTCCCGCCGTCCCTGACCGCGTCCAGCGCCGCCAGGCCGAGCACCGCCGCGTCCACCACGGCGTCCACCCCGCCCGGTACCAGAGCCCGTACGGACTCGGCCAGGCCGTCGCCCCGGGGGACGAACCACTCGGCGCCGAAGCCGCGTACCAGCTCCTCGTCGGCCGCCCCCGCGACCGCCACCACCCGGGCGCCGCGCAGGGCGGCCAGCTCGACCAGGTAGCCGCCCACGGCCCCTGCTGCCCCGGTGACCAGCAACGTCCGGCCCTGCCCGGCCCCGGCGCGGTCCAGCGCCTGCCAGGCGGTGAGCGCGTTCAGGGGGATCGTGGACGCCTCCACGGCCGTACGCCCCCGGGGTGCCCGCGCCACCGCCGAGGCGTCCAGTACCACGTACTCGGCCTGGGCCTTGGTCGGCAGCTCCAGCCGGGCGGCCAGGCCGATCACCTCCTCTCCGACCTCGAAGGCCGCTCCCCGGCCCACCTGGTCCACGACGCCCGCGACGTCGAACCCCAGCCCGTAGGAGTCCAGCCGGCGGGCCACCCCGTAGTCCGCGACGGTGCCGGCGGCGACCGCGAGGTCGAAGGGGTTCACCGCCGCCGCGGCCACCTTGATCCGCACCTGGAAGGGGCCTGCCTCCGGCACGGGCACCTCCACCAGCCTGGGAGCGCCGGAGCCACCGATGAGTGCACGCATGTTCGTCATGCCTCGGACCCTAGAAAAGGCTACTCTCTTCTGGTAAGTAGGCACCTGAAAGTATGTAACCAACCCCGAGGGAGTGGAGGAAGAGTGGCCACCAAGACGGCGGCGGAGCGGCGCGAGGAGGCCCGGCAGGCGTTCGACGCGTACTTCGCCGAGTGCCCCTCCAGGAAGCTGCTCGACCGGCTCAGCGACAAGTGGGTCACGCTGGTGCTCACCGCCTTGTCGCAGGGCCCGCGCCGCTACAGCGACCTGTCCAGGCGGATCGCCGGGGTCAGCCAGAAGATGCTCACGCAGACCCTGCGCGTCCTGGAGCGCGACGGCCTGGTCTCGCGCACGATCACGCCCAGCGTTCCGGTCCGCGTCGACTACGAGCTCACCCCGCTCGGCCAGAGCCTCATGCCGCTGGTGTCCGCGATCAAGAGCTGGGCGCAGGAGCACATCGAGGACGTGGAGGCGGCCAGACGGCGCTACGACGCCGCCTAGCCCCTGCCTGAGAGGCGTACCGGCAGGGCGGCCAGCCCGCGCGGCACGACGTTCTCCTTGTACGGCGGCGCCGGCCCGGCGAGGCGGTCGGGCTCCGGAAGATCGCCGGGTGGCGATCGGCCGCGCCTATCACCGCAATCACGAGCGTGCCCTCCGGTACGGGCGTGCCGGCCGGCGACACGTCCTCCAGCGCGACCCTGGAGGTGGGCTGCACCGGCGGGTCGTAGCGGGGCACCTCCTCCACCACCTGCCGGGGCCGCCGCGCCGCCTCGGGCAGCAGCCCGTGCCTGAGCAGGGGCAGGACGCCGTTGGCGACGAGGTTCACGGTCGTCTCGTGGCCGGCGACGAGCAGCAGCACGCAAGTGGCGAGCAGCTCCGGCTCGGTCGGTTTCCGCACCCGCGTCAGCTCGCTCAGGAGGTCGTCGCCGGGCCGCTTCCGACGCCTCGCGGCGAGGTCGCTGAAGTAGGCGCCGAACTCCCTTCTGGCCTGTCCGGTTTCCGATAAGAGGTCTTCTGTAAGCATCGGGTCAAGGCCGCGCGCCGGCTTCTCGCTCCAGGCGCGGAAGCGTTCACGGTCCTCTGCAGGCACCCCGAGCATCTCGCTGATCACCATGACAGGCAGCGGGTACGCCAGTGCGGACACGAGGTCGGCCTCCTCGGGCAGCGTGCGGATCAGCGACGCGGTGATCGCCTCGACGCGCGGGCGCAGCCGTTCGACCATGAGGGGCGTGAACGCCCTGCTCACCAGGGCGCGCAGTCTCGTGTGGTCGGGCGGGTCCAGCCAGAGGAACGACGCGGCGGGCTGACCTGCGCCTCCGCCGTTCCGCCCGGCTGGGCCGCGGCCGAAGCGCGGGTCGCGCAGCAGGGGCCGCGCAGAGCTCGTGAGAGGTGGCGACGAGCAGCCCCGCGCGCGTACGGAAGAAGGCGCCGCGCGCGCTCATCTCGCGATGGCGGGAGTAAGGATCACGCAGAAACTCCCGATCGAACGGATCAAAACCCAGGACGTCGGCCGCGCTCCAAACCTCGGGATTCGGAGCGCCGGAAGGCTCCACGAGATCGCTCATCGCGAGGTGATCGGTGCCGACATATCGCGAGTACGTCACATATATCGGATCATGTCAATAGCGCTCGTCAAGGGCGTAGATTGTTATGCTTGACGACCTTTCCAGGATGCGTTTACCGTCTGCGAGGAGCGACTTCGGGCCGGTCAAGAGGCCCAAGTTCAGCTGTTGGGGGGGAGGGCTCCCGATGGACGTGCTCACTGAAGGCGTTGAGCTGAGCCATGCGGACCTTGCGTTGCTGGCGGAGCTGGCCAAGGGGGTCACGGTAGACCGAGTGGGCAGACGGCTGGATATCAGCGGGCGCACAGTGCGCAGGAGACTACGTGGGATCTGTGACCGTATCGGCGTGGCCACGGCCATAGAGGCCGTGGCTTGGGCGGCCCGCCGCCAGTTGATCTAGCGGCGAGCGGTACGGGGGAGGGGCCGGCTGAAGGGATACCGATTCAGCCGGCGAGGCGTACCGCGCGATTCCCGATCACCCGGAGACGCGATACCGCGTTTCCGATCAGCCGGCGATGCGAGGCGCTTTCCCGGTCAGTCGGCGATGCGGACCGCGCCGGCGAACGGCCTGTTGGCGATCGAGGCGATCCGTACCACGTCACCGGTCTGCGGGGCGTGCACCATCATGCCGCCGCCGAGGTAGATGCCCACGTGGTGCAGGTCGCTGTAGAAGAAGACCAGGTCGCCGGGGCGCAGCTCCTCGCGGGAGATGTGCCTGCCCGCCGTCCACTGGCTGCCGGTGTAGTGCGGCAGGGAGATGCCGACCTTCTGGTAGGCCGCCATGACGAGGCCGGAGCAGTCGTAGGAGCCGGGGCCCTCGGCGCCCCACACGTACGGCTTGAGCTGCTGCGTGAGCGCCCACCGGGCGGCCTGGGCGGCCTTGCCGCTGCCGACGATCGGCAGGTTGACGCGCTGTGCCCGGGTGCCGGGCCGGCCGGCCTCGCCGAGCGCCCGCTTGAACAGGTTGCTCTCGACCTTGGTCACCAGCTTGGTGATCTTGTCGCGCTTGGTGTCGAGCTCGCTGACGATCTTCTGGACCTCGTCGATGCGCGCCTTGGCTCCGGCCCTGGCGCGCTCGGCGGCCTCCCTGGCCTGGGTGACCTGGTTGACCTCGGCGCCCTGCTGCTGCTCCAGCACGTCCATGGTGGCGGCGCGGTCGAGGAAGGAGTCGGGGTCGCCGGAGCCGGCGAAGGCCAGCAGGCGGTTGAGGCCGCCGGTCATGTAGGCGTTCTGGGCCAGCATCGCGACTTCCGCGCGCTTGGCGTCGAGATCGGCCTCGCTGGTCGCCAGCGTCTTCTGGGCGGCGTCGGCGGCCTTCTTGGCGGTCTTGAGCTTCTCCCGCTGGCCGTTGTACTCCTCGGTCAGCGTCTCGATCTCGTTGTGCATCTTCTCGACCTGCTTGGCCAGGTCTTGCAGCGAGGGCTTGGGGTCGGCGGACGCCGGGCCGACGGGAAGGGCGATCAGGAGCGCGGCCACTGTGATACTCACCACACCGCCGAGGCGCCGTGACAGCCCGGCCCTCTCCTGGGGGCGGGCGTGCCTGCCCGCCGTCCTGTGCCCGCCGTTGCGCGTGCCCTTCACCAACCAAGCTCCCTTCCTCGACGCCTACCGGGTTAGCTGACGGGTTCGGGCCGGAGCAGCCCTACCGAACGGACTCGGATTCACCCCGGGTGACGGCGATGGGGGTCGCCGCCGGTGGGTCCCCGGCTCCCCTCGCGGGGATTTGGCGTGTCCCGCGCGCGCGACACGCGGGGAACATCGTCGCTGGACACTAATGCACTCCGAGTTCGTGCTCAACCGGAACTGCCGAGTTCATAGAGGTTTCACAACCGAAGGGTCACAAGGTGATCTCGTGCCCGGCCGGGCAGAACGGGGTTTATGTCACGTTCGATGCCCCTTCTGCCGGATGTGGAGAGCGTGCTCATATGGCCACCGGATGTAACAGGATGGGCGGAGACGTGGGAGTTAAGGCTGAGCCGTAATGACATCTGTACTCTGGAGAGCCATGGAGCAGGTGGCCGAGCTGGCGACGTCCGAAACCGGGCCCGAGACCGCGGTGGTGGTCCGGCGTGCCCGCACGCCCGACGTCCGGGCGATCAGGCGGCTGGTCGACACCTACGCGGGCGCGGGTCCGCGGCTCCTGGAGAAAGCCACCGTGACCCTGTACGAGGACGTGCAGGAGTTCTGGGTGGCCGAGCGGGGCGGGCAGGTTGTCGGCTGTGGCGCGCTCCACGTGCTGTGGGAGGACCTCGCGGAGGTCCGCACCGTGGCCGTGGATCCGGCGTGCCGCGGCATGGGCGTCGGCCATCGGATCGTCTCGGCGCTGATACAGCACGCGAAGGATCTGGGTCTGCGACGTGTATTCTGTCTGACTTTTGAGGTCGACTTCTTCGCGAGGCACGGCTTTCGCCCGATTCAGGGCACGCCGGTCTCACCCGAGGTGTACGCCGAACTCCTGGCCTCGTACGACGAGGGCGTGGCTGAGTTCCTGGACCTGGAACACGTCAAACCGAACACCCTGGGCAACACCCGGATGCTGCTCCATCTGACATCGGGTGACGCGGACCTTGACCACTTGGAAAGGTGATTGTTGATACCTATGTCGATACGTTGGGCAGCACAGGCATGTGTCCTGACACGTGCCACATGCGCACTCGAAGCGAGGTGACACGGTGAGCACCGGACAGCCGCCGTATCCACAGGACGATTCCGGCGAGAATCCCCCGCCCGGCACCCCTTACGGGCAGCACAACCAGGGCCGCCACCCCGGCGAGCCCGACCCGGACGTGACTGTGGTCGGCTACCGGGCGGACGACGCCTACGGCCAGCAGCCCCAGTATGGCCAGCAGCAGGGCTACGGTCAGCAACAACCCCCGTACGGACAGCAGCAAGGCTACGGTCAGCAGGGCTACGGCCAGCAGCCCCAGTACGGCCAGCAGCACGGTTACGACCAGCAGCAGCAGTACGGCCAGCAGGGCTACGGTCAGCAGCAGCAGTCCCAGCCTGACTACGGTCAGCAGGGCTACGGCCAGCAGTCCGGTTACGGCCAGCAGCCGCAGTCGGGCCAGCAGCCCCAGTACGGGCAGCAGCAGGGCTATGGCCAGCAGCAGCAGTCCCAGCCCGGCTACGGCCAGCAGGGCTACGGTCAGCAGCAGCAGTCCCAGCCGGACTATGGCCAGCAGCAGTACGGCCAGCAGTCCGGTTACGGCCAGCAGCCGCAGTCGGGCCAGCAGCCCCAGTACGGGCAGCAGCAGGGTTACGGCCAGCAGCCCCAGTCGCAGCCCGGCTACGGCCAGCAGGCTCAGTACGGCCAGCAGCCGCAGTCCCAGCCGGACTACGGCCAGCAGGCTCAGTACGGCCAGCAGCCGCAATCGCAGCCGGACTACGGCCAGCAGGCCGCCTATGGCCAGCAGCCCCAGTCGCAGCCCGACTACGGCCAGCAGGGCCAGTACGGCCAGCAGGCCGCGTACGGTCAGCAGCAGCAGGGCTATGGCCAGCAGCCCGGCTACGACCAGCAGGGTTACGGTCAGCAGGGCTACGGTCAGCAGCAGCAGTCCCAGCCCGGTTACGCCCAGCCTGGCTACGGCCAGCAGCAGGGTTACGACCAATACGGTCAGCAGCAGGGCTACGGCCAGCAGCCGCAGCAGTACGGGCAGGGCGGCTACGCGCAGCCCGGTTACGGCCAGCAGTACGGCCAGCCGGTCGGCGTGCAGCCTCCGGGGGCGCCGGCGCCGCTGGCGGAGTGGTGGCAGCGCCTGGTGGCGAGGATCATCGACTTCGTCATCCTGTTCATCCTGAACCTCGTCATCGGCCTGGTCATCGGCCTGTTCGCCGTGGCCAGCTACTCGACCCTGGACGGAAGCAGCAGCGGGTTCCTCACGGTGACGGTGGCGTCGATCATCTCGTCGATCGTCGTGACAGCGCTGTGGGTGGCCTTCGACTTCTTCCTGCTGAAGGCCAAGGGCCAGACCGTCGGCAAGATGGTGATGGGCATCAAGGTCGTGCAGGTGGGCCAGCCGGTGCCGCCCGGCGGCCTGCCCACGGACGCGGCGCTGAAGCGGGCCGCGGTCACGTGGGGCGGGTGGATACTCAACGCCGTCCCGCTGGGCTTCATCTCCAGCCTGCTGGCGTGGGCCGTGGTGGCCGTGAACGGCGCCTCGCAGCTGTGGGACAAGCCGCTGCAGCAGACGTTCGCCGACAAGGTCGCGAAGACCGTGGTGGTGAAGATCAAGTAGTCTCTCGCGGACACGACATAGGGGCCGGCCTCGCCGGCCCCTATGTTTTGTGCGTGGACCTGTACCAGAATTAGTTAGCGACCCGAGCCCCCGACGACGCGAGGTGGGAGTTATGGCCGGGACGGCGCCGCGGACGGACGTGCTGCCTGCCGAATGGTGGGAACGCCTCGGTGCCCGGCTGATTGAGGCGCTCGTCTTCGGGGTCTTCTATTACATTCTGTTCATCGCGCTGTGGGCCGTCTTCCGGACTGTCGGGATGGCCGACGTCTTCGGCGGCCGGCTGCCGGGGGTCTTCGCGTGGCTGGGCGCGGGGGCGGCTTATGCGGGCTACGACTGGTGGGCGCTTTCCCGGCGGGGGCGCACGTTCGGTAAGGCGATCATGAGGATTCGGCTGGCGCCGGAGGGCCTGCCGCGCCGGGTTCTGCTCAAGCGGACGCTGGTCTATCCCGCCCCGGTGATGCTCATGGGCATTCCCGTCGTCAATCTGCTCGCGGGAATGCTGCTGTTCGGGGTGGGGCTGCTCATCCTGATGGACAAGCCGCTGGAGCGCGGCCCGCACGACCGGGCGGCGGGAACGCGGGTGGTAAAAGATCTTCCCTGAGGTGCGCGTACCTGGGGCTACGCCTTTTCGCAAAATTTTCGGTTGATCCGGTAAGGAGCCTGGAGAGACTGGCATTAGGCTATGGGGCGTCCGGGTTGCCGGATGTCGGCGCCCCTGGGACACGCAGGGCATCTGTGTGACGCTATGGTCAGGTACGGGCGGTTGCCGCCTGGGTGCCATGAGCGGGGCCGCGCTCCTCGTGGACACGCTCCCAGCGCTTAATGCGCCCCCGAAACCCCGCAAGCCGTGGAGGCGAGGACGAATGGAAGCCCTTACAGACGTATTGTCAGCGCTCATCCCCCCGGTCGTGGTGGGCGGCGCCTTCATCTTTGGCGTAGTGAAGTTGGTCCGGTCCGAGGCCCTGGGGGGCCGGCGAAACCGCGAGGATCAGCCCGAGAGCCAGAACTGATCGGTCAGTCAGCCGAATCCCCGTAGCGCTGAATTGTCTCAACGCCTTTCCGGGTATATGTTTGGGCAGGCGAATGAAACAATGCTCCGCGAAAGGATTGCGTACATGGCCAAGCAGATCCAGGAGATTCTCATCGATGACCTCGATGGGGGCGAGGCCAATGAGACGGTCAGCTTCGCTATTGACGGCTCCACCTATGAGATTGACCTCAGCGACCTTAACGCGAAGAAGCTGCGGGACGCTCTCACGCCTTTCGTGCAGCACGCGCGCAGGGCGGGCGCCGTATCACCGCGCCGGCGGGGCCGGGGCGGCAACCGTGCGATGAGCCGCGAGAAGAGCTCCGAGATCCGGCAGTGGGCCAAGGCTCACGGCCTGCCGGTCAGCGAGCGCGGCCGCATCGCCTCCACCGTCGTGGAGAAGTACGAAGCCGCCCACTAAGGGGCCGGCTCTCGACCATGCGCTTATGATGCTCGCCTCGGACCCCGGCGGCCGCCATAAGCGCATGATCGTTTCCGCGGCGCGCCCGAATGTGGAGCGTCCCGGAAGTTGATCTCCTGAGGCGCCCATATGCGGGCGTTTTGGGTGCAGGCGTTGTCCGGCCCCTCCACGGTGCCGTTTCACCGGCGGTGGCGGCATATGTGGGGGCGGCGGGCGCAAATGCCGTGTGGGGCGGCCATGCCTCATTCAACGTACGTTCAGGCGTCTCACTGTGTGAGAGAACCGGGCGTACGAACTGGCGGTGGCCGCTCCGCATTGGCTTGTGCGGCGGGCTTTGAGGTTCGCGCGGAGGTTGTGGTCCGTCGCACCGAGCCGTTCGCCGGACGCGTCCATGGAACGGGCCATGAGAAAAAACCCGCGGAGCCGTCTTCACTCGCTGTGACATTCATGTCAGGTATCTCCTGACGCGGTTGCCGGAAAACCGTAGCCGGAACGCATAGGGCGGGGTCCCGCATAACCCGCCTCTTGCTCGGATGAGCCGGGCATAAGCGGCAAGTATGAGCATCCCTCGCACAATGCCGGTTCCGCCGGCATCCCCGCACAATGCCGTCACTCCCGCCGCACGAGGACACGTCCGGTAACCGGGCTGACCGGATGGCGGATTACCGATGAGGGTCCGTACGGATGCCGCGCGCCGCCTTCGCCCGCCATGATCGCGAATTGCCGCCCGCTCGCCGGCATACGGAAGGATGGGACGCATTCACCGTCCTGACCGACTGCTTAGTAGAGGAGCGGCGAGTTGTTCGAGAGGTTCACCGACCGGGCGCGGCGCGTGATCGTCCTGTCCCAGGAAGAGGCCAGGGCGCTCCACCATCACCACATCGGCACCGAGCACCTCCTGCTGGGCATGCTCCGGGAGGGTGAGGCGGTGGCCGCCCAGGCGCTGGAGAGCTTCGGCATCGGCCTCGACGACGCGCGGCGGCAGGTGGTGGAGCTCGTCGGGCAGGGTGCGGCGCCGGCGTCGGGGCACCTGCCGTTCACCGCCGGCGCTACTCGGGCGTTGCAGCGGGCCGGCCGCGAGTCGCAGGGCCGGGGGCTCGACCACATCGGCACGGAGCATCTGCTGCTCGGGCTCGTCCTTGAGGGTGAGGGCGCGGGGGCCGAGGCGCTGGTCAAGCTCGGCGCCGACCTCGGCCGGGTCGCGGAGGTCGTGAACGAGATCGTCGCGAGGTACCAGGCCGCCCCGCCGTCCCCCTGACCCGGCCGTCCCGCTCGCGCAGCCTGTGCACCCGCCGGCGCGCCGCCGTCCCGCCGACCGCAGGCATCCCGCTGACCGCCGGGAGGCGCGGGGCAGTGAGCGGGAGGCGTGAGGTGATGAGCGGGGAGGCGTGGGGCGACGGGCGGAGAGGCGTGAGCTGAAGAGCGGGGAGGCGCGGGGCGGTGAGCAGCGTGTGCCGCGTTGTGCTCAGGGCGTAGCCTGCTCGCTTGGACTTGCATCGGCCGCGACATAAGATGATTACGTAATAGATACGGACGCGGCATCTCAGATGCAGGGGCGAAAGCGGCGTCCCCGCGCCGGCTCCGCGCCAGGCGTCCGAAGGACGATCCGTGTGAGTCCGTATGCGTCATGGGCGGCCATTCACAGCCGCTTCCGCGAGCGTCCTAAACATCGTTCGCTTGCGGCGTATCGGGAACACGTCACCCCCGAACAGTAGTTGGATGGAGGGTGAACGCCCTGCTCTCGGGGAACGTCTCTGATATAGAGCGTGTCAGCGGCAGTGGGCACGGTTCGCCGAGCCAGGGCTAGCATGCGGGAGGACGGGACCGGATTTACCGGCCTGACTGACCGCTCTGTGAGGAGCGACGAGATGTTCGAGAGGTTCACCGACCGAGCGAGGCGTGTTGTCGTCTTGGCCCAGGAAGAGGCCAGGATGCTCAACCACAACTACATCGGCACTGAGCACATTCTTCTTGGTTTGATCCATGAAGGTGAGGGCGTGGCCGCCAAGGCTCTGGAGAGCCTCGGCATCAGCCTTGAGGGTGTGCGCCAGCAGGTCGAGGAGATCATCGGCCAGGGCCAGTCGGCTCCGTCGGGGCACATTCCGTTCACCCCGCGGGCCAAGAAGGTCCTCGAGCTGTCGCTCCGTGAGGCTTTGCAGCTGGGCCACAACTACATCGGCACCGAGCACATCCTGCTCGGGCTCATCCGCGAGGGTGAGGGTGTGGCGGCCCAGGTGCTGGTCAAGCTTGGAGCTGATCTCAACCGTGTCCGGCAGCAGGTCATCCAGTTGCTCCACGGTTACCAGGGCAAGGAGCCGGCCGCGGCGGGCGGTCCGCAGGAGTCGGCGCCGTCGACCTCCCTGGTGCTCGACCAGTTCGGCCGTAACCTGACCCAGGCCGCCCGCGAGGGCAAGCTGGATCCGGTCATCGGCCGTGAGAAGGAGATCGAGCGGGTCATGCAGGTCCTGTCCCGCAGGACCAAGAACAACCCCGTTCTCATCGGCGAGCCCGGCGTCGGCAAGACCGCCGTCGTCGAGGGCCTGTCGCAGAAGATCGTCAGGGGCGAGGTGCCCGAGACGCTGAAGGACAAGCAGCTCTACACGCTTGACCTCGGCGCCCTGGTGGCCGGCTCCCGCTACCGCGGTGACTTCGAGGAGCGCCTGAAGAAGGTGCTCAAGGAGATCCGCACGCGCGGCGACATCATCCTGTTCATCGACGAGCTGCACACGCTCGTGGGTGCGGGTGCCGCGGAGGGCGCGATCGACGCCGCCAGCATCCTCAAGCCGATGCTGGCCCGCGGCGAGCTGCAGACGATCGGCGCGACCACGCTCGACGAGTACCGCAAGTACTTGGAGAAGGACGCGGCGCTGGAGCGGCGCTTCCAGCCGATCCAGGTGGCCGAGCCCTCACTCAGCCACACGATCGAGATCCTCAAGGGTCTGCGCGACCGCTACGAGGCGCACCACCGCGTGTCCATCACCGACGACGCGCTGGTGGCCGCCGCGCAGCTGGCCGACCGCTACATCAGCGACCGCTACCTGCCCGACAAGGCGATCGACCTCATCGACGAGGCCGGCTCCCGGATGCGCATCCGCCGGATGACCGCTCCACCGGACCTGCGCGAGTACGACGAGAAGATCGCCAACGTGCGCCGCGACAAGGAGTCCGCGATCGACGCGCAGGACTTCGAGAAGGCGGCTGCCCTCCGCGACCAGGAAAAGCAGCTCCAGCTCAAGCGCGAGCGCAGGGAGAAGGAGTGGAAGGCCGGCGACATGGACGTCGTGGCCGAGGTCACCCAGGAGCTCATCGCCGAGGTCCTGGCGACCGCCACCGGCATCCCGGTCTTCAAGCTGACCGAGGAGGAGTCGCAGCGCCTGCTCCGCATGGAGGACGAGCTCCACAAGCGGATCATCGGCCAGGACGACGCCATCAAGGGCCTGTCGCGCTCCATCCGGCGCACCCGCGCCGGCCTGAAGGACCCGCGCCGTCCCGGTGGCTCGTTCATCTTCGCCGGCCCCTCCGGTGTCGGTAAGACCGAGCTGTCCAAGGCTCTGGCGGAGTTCCTCTTCGGCGACGAAGACGCTCTGATCAGCCTCGACATGTCGGAGTTCATGGAGAAGCACACCGTCTCCAGGCTGTTCGGCTCGCCTCCCGGCTACGTCGGCTACGAGGAGGGCGGCCAGCTCACCGAGAAGGTGCGGCGCAAGCCGTTCTCCGTGGTCCTGTTCGACGAGATCGAGAAGGCCCACCCCGACATCTTCAACTCGCTGCTGCAGATCCTGGAAGACGGTCGCCTGACCGACGCCCAGGGCCGCGTGGTCGACTTCAAGAACACGGTCATCATCATGACCACCAACCTCGGCACCCGTGACATCTCCAAGGGCATCGGGGTCGGGTTCGCGAAGTCCAACGACACCGAGTCCAACTACGAGCGGATGAAGGCGAAGGTCCAGGAGGAGCTCAAGCAGCACTTCCGGCCCGAGTTCCTCAACCGTGTCGACGACATCGTGGTCTTCCACCAGCTGACGCCGAACGAGATCATCAAGATCGTGGATCTGATGCTCGCCCAGGTCGACGCCAGGCTGAAGGACCGCGACATGGGGCTCGACGTCTCGCCCGAGGCCAAGCAGCTCCTCGCCGACCGCGGCTACGACCCCGTCATGGGCGCCCGGCCGCTGCGGCGCACGATCCAGCGCGAGCTGGAAGACTCGCTGTCGGAGAAGATCCTCTACGGCGAGCTCCGGCCGGGCCAGGTTGTGAAGGTCACGGTCGAGGGCGAGGGCGACAACGCCAAGTTCATCTTCAAGGGCGAGTCCGCCTCGAAGATCCCCGACTCGGCTGCCGCGATCGCCGCTCCGATCCAGAACTGACCCTGGATCTGGGGGAAGCCCCCGCGTGAGGCCACAGCGCCTCCCGCGGGGGCTTTCCGCTTTTCGGGGGCCCGTCGTTCGGGGGCCCGTCGTTCAGGGGCCCGCCGTTCAGGGCCTGCCGTTCAGGGGGTCGCGCTGAGGGGCGTCAGCCAGTGGATCTCCAGGTCCTCCCGCAGGTAGTCCATGCGGTGCTGCTGGAAGTGTGCGAGTTCCGGACGCGCGAGGTGCGCGCGCAGGTCGTCGGCCGACCGCCACAGCTCGTAGAACACGAGCGTGCTGGGATCAGCCGCATCGCGGTGCACCTGGTACTGCATCGAGCCGGGCTCGGCCCTGGTCGGCGCCACGAACGACAGCAGCAGCCGCTCCAGCTCGTCGGCGCGCTCGGGCTTGGGCCGGGCGAAGCCGTAGATGCCCACTGGCCCGTCCCCTTCAGGTACGACAATCTTCATACCTCCCAACGCTAGCCACTCCCTCAGGTACGATGCAAGTCGTACCTAGGAGGGAGCCATGGATCTGGGCAAGGTGTTCCACGCGCTGGCCGACGACTCCCGGCGGCGGGTCGTGGCCGAACTCGCGGCCGATCCCGAGGACCGGGAGCGGGCCTGCGGCTCGTTCGACCTGCCGGTGAAGAAGGCCACGCGCACGCACCACTTCCGGGTGCTGCGCGAGGCGGGGCTGATCATCCAGCGTGACCACGGCAACGGCAGCGCCGTCTCGCTGCCCAGGCAGGACATCGAGCGCCGGCTGCCCGGCCTGTTGCGGCTGCTGTCCGAAGAGCTGAAGGCCGGGGGCGCCGCGGCCGACTAGCTGGGATCTGTCACAAAAGGGCGAGCTGTTCAGTCATAAGGGGTGTACGGGCGATCCAGGCTGAGGAGGCTCGCGGTGGCCCTGAGAACGCCGACGACGGCTTGCGGGATTCGGCGGGTCGACGACGTCCATGGCGGTCCGGCGGCCGCCGGGCGTGGTCGTGAGCGGCATGTACGGCATCTTCGGCGATCTTCACATCCGCGATGTGAAGAAGTGAGAGGGTTGCCGTCGTTGCGTAATTGTTGGGTGAGCGGGTATACCACCACCGCGAGTAGTACTACACTGCGTAGAGCTTCGCCAAGTCTCATCCAAGTGAGGCACAAGAGCATGCTCCCAAGCTGGGGGCCTGCTCCCTG
Organism: Nonomuraea composti; assembly: GCF_012034275.1. Classification (NCBI taxonomy): domain Bacteria; kingdom Bacillati; phylum Actinomycetota; class Actinomycetes; order Streptosporangiales; family Streptosporangiaceae; genus Nonomuraea; species Nonomuraea composti. The sequence continues at coordinate 42,549 of NZ_JAATEP010000046.1, forward strand.
GGGAGTAGTTGGAAGTCAACTCAGGGCGGACGCGCGTGCCACGGCCTCGGAGGCATGCTCACATGGTTCGCACGTCCGAGGCGGGCGACGGGAACACTAATGCAAGCCCTGGAGGAAACCGATGCGCCTGCGTCACGATGACGGAACGCTCGTTCACCTCGCCTACAACGCAGGCGTCCACCCCGCTGAGGACCTGGAGAACCTCATCGCGCACCTGACCCGCTACGCGGTGCCGGTGCGCAAGCGGCTGGGCGTCGAGCGGATGGGCATCGGGCTGTGGCTGTCCCCGAGCGTCGCCGACCACCTCACGGCCGACCGGATCGAGCTCGTCCGCCTGCGCCGCTCCCTGGAGGAGCGCGGCCTGGAGGTCGTCAGCCTCAACGGCACCGGCGGCCGCAACCAGGAGGTCCCCGGCCCCGACTGGGCCAAGCCCGAGCGCTACCGCTACACCATGGCCCTGGCCAAGATCCTCGCGTTCCTGCTGCCGGAGGACGTCCGGTTCGGCAGCATCTCGACGATCCCGATCGGCTGGCGCCGCGACTGGCCCGCCGACCTGCACGCCATCGCCACCCGCCGGCTGGAGCGGCTGGCCCGCGAGCTGCGCGGCATCTACAGCACGACCGGCAAGACGATCCGGGTCGGGTTCGAGCCGTGGCCCGGCTGCGTGCTGGAGACGACCGAGCAGGCGCTGGAGCGCGTGTGCGGCATCGACTCCGAGCACCTGGGCGTCTGCCTCGACGCCTGCCACCTGGCCTGCGACGCCGGCGAGCCGGGCGCGGCCCTGAAGGGCCTGGCCGAGGCCGGCGCGCCCGTGGTCAAGCTCGGCCACGTGCACAACCACACCGGCGAGGTCCCCGGCACCGGCGCCGTGCTCCAGGACACGCTGACGGCCATGCTGTCCGGCGCGGTGAACGGCAGCGCGCACATCGAGGTCGAGACGCACAACCTCCTCGTCCCCGGCCGGGCCAAGGGGCCAGGGGCGCTGGTGTCGATGCTGGCCGAGGAGCTGGACTGGGCCCGTACGAACCTGACCAGCCTGGGGCTGCAGCTCGCCGCGTAAGCGCGGTCCGGCGGGGGATCGCGACTTTCCTGAAGCGGGGCGCGCCGGGCGGGTCGTGCTCTCGGTGGCGCCCCGTCAGAGGTTGCCGAACCAGCCCGGCATGTCCAGCCGCCAGGGGTTGCCGGGCGTCATCCTGCGCAGGTCCGCCTCCAGCGCCCGCAGCCGTTCCTCGCCGAGCTCGGCCGCCCAGCGGGTGCGCAGGGCGTCGAAGATGCGGGCCGAGCGGTCGAGGGCGTCCATGCCGTACGGGGTCAGGCGAACGATCTTGCGGCGGGTGTCGTGGGGGTCGGTGGTGCGCTCGACGTAGCCGATGCGTTCGAGCGTCTCGATGGTCTTGCCCGCCGCCTGCTTGGAGACGCCCAGCGTACGGCCGAGCTCGGCGGCGGTGGTGCCGTGCGGGCCGATCGCCTGCATGACGAACCCGTGCATGGGCCTCAGGTCCGGATGGCCCTGCTTGCCGAGCTCGGTGTGCAGCTCGTCGATCAACATCCTGAACGCGAGCAGCAGGCGCAGCGGCAGCTCGAAACCGGGGACGTAGCTTGACACGATAGACAACCTGGTTAACTATATGGACAACGTAGTTGCCTATCTTAAGGGGTGCAGAGACGTGACCGTCATCCGTGACGCCGACGCGCGGCGATCCGAGACTCCCGGCGGGGTCATGACGACGTTCGCCTCGCCGACGCAAGGAGGGGCCTCACGGTCCCTGTGGAAGGTCGAGGCCAAGCCGGGGGCCGAGGGGCCCGTGCACGACTTCGACAGCGAGCAGGTGTGGAGCTGGGTCGCCGGGGCGGCGACCGTCGAGCTGGGCGGCGAGACGTACACCGTCACCGCCGGCGACACCGTGATCATGCCCGCCCGCACGGTGCGGCGGGTCCTGGCCGACCCCGACACCGGCTACATCGCCGTCGTCACCGCACCGGCCGGCGCCAAGGCGTACGGGCCCGACGGCGCCGAGTTCGGTGTCCCGCCGTGGATCGTCTGAAAAAGGAGCTTGTCGATGAGTGTTGTCCTGGGAGCCGGCTCCCGCAGGATCGAGACCCCGAACGGGGTCATGACCACCCTCGCCTCCCCCACCCAGGGCTCCGCCGGGCAGGCCGTCTGGCGGGTGGACGCCAAGCCCGGCATGGTCGGGCCGTTGCACGCGTTCGACGCCGAGCTGGTGTGGACGTGGCTCGACGGCAGTGCCGTGGTCGAGCTCGGCGGTGAACGGTACGAGGTGGGGGCGGGGGACACCATGGTGCTGCCCGCCGATGTGACCCGGCAGATGGTCGCCGATGCCGAGCACGGGTTCGTCTCGATCGTGGTGGCTCCGGCCGGGGCGCAGGTCTACAACCCGGGCGGCGTGTCCGACCCTGACGCCTGCGACCTCGCCCCGAAGGACGCCGAACGGCTCGTGCCGGCCTGGTTGCGCTAGCCCTGGATGCGCTAGCGGCCCCGGAGGCTCAGGCGTGCGGCAGGCGGTAGGTGCCGTCCTCCAGCGCTTCGGCCAGGCCGTCGGCCACGAGGCCGTCCAGGGCGCGTTCGCGCTGCACCGCGTCGTCCCACACCACGTCCAGCGCCGCCTTGGGCACCGGCCCGTGGGCCTCCCGCAGCACCGCCAGCAGCCGGCCCCGGCACTGGCGGTCGGTGCCCGCGTACGTCTGGCCCTTGCGCGCGGGCCCCTCGTGCGGCGGCTTGCCGGCCAGCCGCCACGCGCACACGTGCGTGATCGGGCAGTCGGCGCAGCGCGGGGAGCGCGCCGAGCACACCAGGGCGCCCAGCTCCATGACCGCCACCCCCCACCGGGCGGCGCCCAGCTCGGGCAGCAGGCTCTCCGCCAGCCGCCGCTCGGCCGCCGAAGTGGCGGCCGGCGGATACTCCTCGGCACGCACCACCCGCGCGAACACCCGCCGCACGTTCGTGTCCAGCACCGCGTGCCGCCCGCCGAAGGCGAAGCTGGCGACGGCGGCCGCGGTGTACTCGCCGATGCCGGGCAGGGCGAGCAGGGTCGCGTGGTCGGACGGCACCTCGCCGCCGTGCTCCTCGGTGATGGCGCGGGCGCACGCGTGCAGGCGCAACGCCCGTCGCGGATACCCGAGCCGCCCCCAGTGGCGCACGGCCTCGCCGGGCTGCTCGGCGGCCAGCGCCTTGGGGGTGGGCCAGCGTTCCATCCATTCGTGCCAGACGGGCAGGACTCGGACGACCGGGGTCTGCTGCAGCATGATCTCGCTCACCAGCACGCCCCAGGGGGTCGCGTCGGGTGCCCGCCACGGGAGGTCGCGGGCGTTGTCCTCGTACCAGTCGAGAACGGCGGTGTGCAGGACGTTCGGCTCAACCACGCGGTCAAGGGTATGGGGCGATGACAACCCTTGGCGTGCCGACGTTCCAGGAGATGGCATCCATCGGCGTGTCGTCACTCCCCGTCATTGCCCGCTCACCATCCTGTGCTGTATGGACCCGGATACGATGCGTGGCGACGGCGGTGACATCTACTGGCGGCGCCGGATGAGCGTACTGGTGGCGGTGCTCGTCGTGGTGGCCGTTGTGGCATGGGCGTGCTCCAGCGGCGGCAGCGGCCCCGAACGCTCGTCCAGCGCGCAGTCCTCACCCAGCGCGAGCCCCGGCGCGGGCGCCAGTACGGGCGCCCAGACCGCGCCGGCGGTGGACCCGCTGCTGGCGGGCCTGCGTACGCTCGCCATGGGCACCGCCAGCCCGTCCCCCACGCCCACCCCCAAGGCGAGCCCGTCGGAGCGGCCCAGGCGGCCGGGTGAGCCGTGCGAGGAGAAGGACCTCGTGCTCAGCCTCCAGGGCGGCAAGGAGCCGATCTACGCCGGCACCGCCCGCCCCACCTTCCTCGTCACCCTGGTGAACACCGGCTCCGTGATGTGCACCGCCGACGTGGGCCCGCGCGCCATGGAGATCCGCATCACCTCGGGCGCCGACCGCATCTGGTCCACGGCCGACTGCGTGAGCGGCGAGGGCACGGAGATCAAGGAGTTGCAGCGGGGGGTGCCGTACGTGCGGTCCCTGGAATGGGACCGGCGGCGCTCCAGCTCCGACTGCCGCTCCACCCCTCCCGTCGCCCTGCCGGGGACTTATGTGGCGGTGGCGCGGATGGGCAAGATGCGCACCGAGAAGGGCGTCTTCCACCTGCGCTGAGGTGTTCCGCTCACCCGCGGTGGGGCGTCGCGCTCGGGCGGATACGTGGTTTGCGGGCGAAGACCTGCACTCGTCCTCGGACGAAGATCTGCGCTCATCTTTGCGCACGTGGACAATGGCGCTCATGGACGCATCTTCAGCCCGTCAGACTCGGCATCGACTCCTCGGGGCCGACCTGCTGCGCTACCAGAGGGAGTACGGGGAGTTCACGGAGGAGGAGCTGGCTCAGGCGCGTTCCCGGATCTTCGAGACGGCTGACGGACACGCCGCAGCGGCAGCACGCGGCCATGAACGGTCAGGCGGGCGTCACCCTGGGGTATGAAGACGTCCTGTTGGTCGAGCCGGCATCTCGCCACGGCCTTGGACCTTCTTGCTGATCGACCATCAGCCCGGCGAGCGACGAGTTCGGCCGGGAACCGATCATGTCCTCATGCCTGCCCCAACCGGATCTCGGTCAAAGGGCGCCAGTCCCATGCAGGTAAATGGGATTGGGGTGGGCGCGAGTTGGGAGGGCGCCCGAGCGACCAGCGAGGATCTTGCGGTCGGTTCAGACGTAGCGTTCGAGGATGGAGGATTCGGCGAGGCGGGACAGGCCCTCGCGGACGCTGCGGGCCCGGGATTCGCCGACGCCGCCGACCGCCTGGAGGTCGTCGATGCTGGCGGCCAGGAGCTTTTGCAGGCCGCCGAAGTGGTTGACCAGGCGGTCGACCACCGTGGCGGGCAGGCGGGGGACCTTGGCGAGCAGGCGGAAGCCGCGGGGGCTGACGGGGGTTTCGAGCTGGTCGGTGCCGTTGTGGCCGAGGACGTGGGCGACCACGGAGAGGTCGAGGAGGTCGGCTCCGGAGAGCGCGTCGAGCTCGTGCAGGGCTTCCAGGAGGCGTTTCTGGCGGCGGCCCGCGGGGGCGGGGAGGTAGTCGCGGATGACCAGTTCGCGTTCGGAGTCGACGCCGGCCACCAGCTCGTCGAGCTGCAACGACAGGAGGCGGCCGTCGGTGCCGAGCTCGACGACGTAGCCTTTGATCTCGTCGGAGATGCGGCGGACCATTTCGAGGCGTTGCGCGACGGCCGCGACGTCGCGAACGGTGACGAGGTCTTCGATCTCGAGGGCGGACAAGGTGCCGGAGACCTCGTCGAGGCGGTGCTTGTAGCGTTCGAGGGTGGCCAGGGCCTGGTTGGCCTTGGACAGGATGGCGGCCGACTCTTCGAGGACGTAGCGGATGCCGTCGAGGTAGAGGGCGATGATGCGCATCGACTTGCTGATGGCGATGATGGGCAGGCCGGTCTGCCGGGCGACGCGCTGGGCGGTGCGGTGGCGGGTGCCGGACTCGTCGGTGGGGATGGCGGGGTCGGGGACGAGGTGCACGGCGGCGCGGACGATCTTGTGGTCGTCGCTGAGGACGATGGCGCCGTCCATCTTGGCCAGCTCGCGCAGCCGGGTGGCGGAGAAGTCGACGTCGAGCTCGAAGCCGCCGCTGCAGACCGCTTCGACGACCTTGTTGTAGCCGAGCACGATCAGCCCGCCGGTCTGCCCGCGCAGGATCCGTTCCAGGCCGTCGCGCAGAGGTGTGCCCGGCGCTACCGCGGCCAGGGCTTCGCGACGGCGGTCGTCCAGACTCCTATCCACCTGACCCCCGTGTCGATCGGTCACCTCAGCTTAGCCGCGCTCATGTCACGTGTGTGAGAGCGTCCCAGACGTTCTCCGCCTGGACGACCTCGAAGCCGGGCGCGAACGCGACCGGCCCGACGGGCACGAGTGCGCGCTGGCCGCCGCGCCTGGTGCCGCTTTCCTCCAGCGAGCCGGCCGGTACGAGCGCGCGTTTGAAGCCCAGGCGGGCCGCCTCCGTGAGCCGCCTGCGCACGTCCTTGACGGGACGCAGCTCGCCGGCCAGGCCGACCTCGCCGAGCGCGACCAGCCCCGGGGGGAGCGGCTTGTCGCCGGCGGCGCTGGCGACGGCGAGCATGACGGACAGGTCGACGGCCGGGTCGGCGAGCTTGATGCCGCCGACGGTGGCGGTGAACACGTCGCAGCCGCCGAGGCGGGCGTTGAGCCGGCGCTCAAGGACGGCGAGGATCATCTGGACGCGGTAGGTGTCGAGGCCCGACGAGGTGCGCCGGGGCTGCTGGGCGTCGGTGCGGGCGACCAGGGCCTGCACCTCGGCGGGCAGCGGCCGGGTGCCTTCGACGGTGACGGTGACGCAGGTGCCGGGCACCGGCTCGCTGCGCCGGGAGACGAACAGGCCGCTGGGGTCGGTGATGCCCTCGATGCCCCGCTCGTGCAGGTCGAAGCAGCCGATCTCGTCGGTGGGGCCGAACCGGTTTTTGATCGCGCGGACCATGCGGAGCCTGGAGTGGCGGTCGCCCTCGAAGTTGAGCACGACGTCGACCAGGTGCTCGAGGGTGCGGGGGCCGGCGATGGAGCCCTCTTTGGTGACATGGCCGACGAGGACGGTGGCCATGTTGCGCTCCTTGGCCATGCGGACGAGGTTGGCCGCGACCTCCCGCACCTGCGTCACGCCGCCGGGCACGCCGGTGGCCTGCGCGGAGCCGATCGTCTGGACGGAGTCGACGACCAGCAGCCGCGGCTGCACCTTCTCGACGTGCGTGACCAGCGCCGACAGCTCGGTCTCCGCCGCGAGGTAGAGCTGGTCCTGGATGGCGCCGATGCGGTCGGCGCGCAGCCGCACCTGGGCCGCCGACTCCTCGCCCGTCACATAGAGGACGGTGGCCCGCTCGGCGATGCGCGCCGCCGCCTCCAGCAGGAGCGTGGACTTGCCGATGCCGGGCTCGCCCGCCAGCAGCACCACGGCGCCGGGCACGAGGCCGCCGCCCAGCACCCGGTCGAGCTCGGCCACGCCGGTGGTGCGGGCGGTGGCCACCTCGGCCTTGACCTGGCCGATGGGCAGGGCGGGGGCGGTGGTGGCCCCGGCCTGCACGACGTTGACGCCGGCTCTGGCGCCCTCTTCGTCGACCGTGCCCCACGCCTGGCACTCTCCGCACCTGCCGACCCATTTGGTGGTGCGCCAGCCGCATTCGGCGCAGCGGTATCCGGGCTTCTGGGCAGTCTTGGCCATGTGGTGCAGGCTAGCGGCTCGCACCGACAAACAGGCCCGGGACGATCACGCCGTACCGGCGAACAGGCTCGGGACGATCACGCTCGTACCGACGATCACGCCCGACCGGATCATGCCAGGCCGAGCTCCGAGACCAGCATGCGCTTCGGCTTGGCGCCGACGACCTGCTTGGCCGGCTCGCCGTTCTCGAACAGGATCAGCGTCGGGATGCCCATGACGCCGTAACGGGCCATGATCTCGGGGTTCTCGTCGGTGTTGAGCTTGCCGATCGTCAGGCCGTGCTCGTTCTCGATCTGCTCCAGCACGGGCGCCACCATCCGGCACGGCCCGCACCATTCGGCCCAGAAGTCGACCAGGATCGGCTTGTCGCTCTTGAGGACCTGCTCCTCGAAGTTGTCGGTGGTCAGTGTGATCATCTTCATCCCCTTACGAAACAACCTGGGCACGACTGGGCGAGCTGGGCGGCCACCTCGGCGCGGCGGGCGAGCAGCACGCGGATCTCGTGGTCGATCTCGCTGAGCTTGCGCTCGTAGACCTCGACCGACTCGGCGCAGGAGCCGCCGGTGCTGTGGCCCTGGCGCAGGCAGTCGACGAACGGGCGGGTCTCCTCCAGCGTGAACCCGATCTGGAGCAGGGCCCTGATCTCGGAGACCAGCTTGACGTCGTCCTCGCTGTAGGTGCGGTAGCCGTTGGAGGCGCGCCGGGCGCGCAGCAACCCGTGCTGCTCGTAGTAACGGAGTGAGCGGGTGCTCACTCCGGTGCGTTCCGCCAGCTCACCGATGCGCATGTCTCCAAGGTAAACGTTGACGTCGGTGTCAATGTCAAGGCTCAGAAGTAGCGCCAGCGCAGCACGTTCGGATAGGCCAGCTCCAGGCCGGGCGTCTCGGCGATGGCCTGCTCGGCCACCTCGGGGGCGAACTCGATGCGCAGCACGGCTTCGAGGTCGGCGCGTCGCTGGAAGACCATGCGCAGGTCGAGCTCGCGGCGCTGCCAGCCGTGCCGCTGCCAGAACGCCTCGACCTCGCGCGGCGCGTACGCAGGCACGGTGCGCGAGAACCAGCGCCCGAAGGAGCCGCGCGTGGCGTCGAGGTCGACGACGAAGGCGGCGCCGCCGCGCCGCACGACCCGCGACAGCTCGCGCAGCCCCGGCTCGCAGCCGGGCCCGAAGAAGTACGCCCAGCGCGCCATGGCGACGTCCACCGAGGCGTCGGGCAGCGGCAGGTCCTGGGCCGCGGCGGCGTGCACGCTCACGCCGGGCAGGCCGGCACAGCGGCGGCGGGCCAGCGCGGCCAGGTCTCCATGCGGCTCCACGCCGATCACGCGGGTCGCCTCGCGGGCCAGGACGGGCAGGTGGAAACCGGTGCCGCAGCCGATGTCGAGCACGGTGGCGCCGTCCCAAGGGCGCAGGGCGCGCATCGCCGCGTCGGCCGCGCCGTCGGGGTCGACGGCGCGGTTCTCCAGCTCGTAGATCTGGGGCGTGTTCCAGATATTCGGGCTCGGGATCGCACCTTTCGCTATCCGGGTCATGTCCTAACGCTAGGGGCTGACGCGCCAGATCGGCTTCTCCGGCTTAGGCTGGCAGCGTGGCTGATGTCATCCGCGTGCCCAATGCGAAGATCGCATTGTCCACCGCCTCGGTATATCCGGAACGCACTCCTGACGCGTTCGAGCTGGCCGCGCGCCTGGGTTATGACGGCGTCGAGATCATGGTCGGCGCCGACCCGGTGAGCCAGGACATCGACGTGATCGAGCGTCTGTCCGACCACTACGAGGTGCCCGTCCTGGCCATCCACGCGCCCTGTCTGCTGGTCACCCAGCGCGTTTGGGGCCGGGACCCGTGGGCGAAGCTGGTCAAGGCCCAGAAGGCGGCAGAGCGTCTCGGCGCCTCGACGGTCGTGGTCCATCCGCCGTTCCGCTGGCAGCGTGACTACGCCCGCGACTTCGAGAGCGGGCTGGCCAGGATGCGGGACGAGACGGACGTCACGTTCGCGGTGGAGAACATGTTCCCGCTGCGGGCCAGGGGCAACGACGTGGTGCCGTACTCACCTGACTGGAACCCGATCGACCACGACTTCCCGCAGGTCACGCTCGACCTGTCGCACACCGCCGTGTCGGGCTCCGACGCCATGGAGATGGCGGTCAAGCTCGGCGACCGGCTCGCGCACCTGCACCTGGCCGACGGCGTCGGCGTCACGAACAAGGACGAGCACCTGGTGCCCGGCAGGGGCAACCAGCCGTGCGCGCAGATGCTGGAGCGGCTGGCCAACACGGGTTACTCGGGCCTGGTGGTGCTGGAGATCAACACCCGCAAGGCGGCCAGCAGGACCGAGCGGATCGACGATCTGGCGGAAGGGCTGGCCTTCGCCAGGCTGCACCTGGCGGCATCCACATGAACACAGGACCGATCAAGGATCTGGGCAGGACGTTCGACCTGGTGGCCGACGCCTACGACGCGGCCAGGCCGGGCTATCCCGACGAGGTCTACCGGGCGCTGAGCGAGCTGTCCGGGGTCGAGCTCGACGGTGCCACGACGGTCGACGTCGGCGCGGGCACCGGCATCATGACGCACGCGCTGCGGGCGCGCGGCTCCCACGTGATCGCGGTGGATCCGGGCGAGGCGATGCTGGCCCGCCTGGTGTCCAAGGCGGGCCGTCCCAACGGCACCCGCGTGAGTGCCCTACTGGCCGACGGCAACGCGCTGCCGCTGGCCGACGAGGTGGCCGACCTGGTGACCTACGCCCAGTCGTGGCACTGGCTGGACCCGGTGGCCTCGATCGCGGAGGCCCGGCGGGTGCTGCGGCCGAAGGGCGCCATCGTGGGCTGCTGGAACCTCAACCACGCCGCGCAGGCCGACTGGCTGGCCGCCTACGAGGCGCGGCTGGCGGAGGAGGTGCCCGCCTACTGGGGGCCGGCGGTCGAGCAGTGGTCGGTGCCGCCGATCGCCGCGGCCTTCGAGGTGATCGAGGAACGCTGGATCCCCTGGACCCGGCTGATCGGCATCGACGACTTCCTGCTCGATCTGCGCTCGCACTCGTACATGGCAGCGCTGTCGGCGCAGCGCGCCGACGAGGTGGTGGAGCGGCAGCGGGCGGCGCTGCGGGCGGAGTTCCCCGAGGGCGTGCTGTCCGTGCCGATGCGGGTCTACCTGGCGGTGGGCAGGTGACGCGAGGATGTGGCGGCGTCCTGGCGGTGGGCAGGTGACGCGAGGAAGTGGCGGCGTCCGGGCGATGGAGCCGCCTCACGGAGCGAGGCGATGAGCACAGACAGAAGGCGTCCCGGGCGCAGGCCCGGGGCGGCCGACACGCGCGGGGAGATCCTGACCGCGGCGCGCCGGGTGTTCTCCGAGAAGGGGTTCGACAAGGCGACGGTACGCGGCATCGCGCGGGAGGCCCAGGTCGATCCGGCGCTGGTGCATCACTACTTCGAGACCAAGGAGGGCATGTTCGCGGCGGCCATGGAGCTGCCGATCAACCCTCAGCAGATCCTCCCGGTGCTGCTCGAAGGCCCGCACGAGGAGGTGGGGGAGCGGCTGGTGCGGCTGCTCCTGCGGCTGACGGCCGAGGAGAAGACGCGGGCGCCGATGCTGGCGCTGCTGCGCTCGGCCGTGAGCAACGAGCAGGCGGTGGGGATGATCAGGGAGTTCTTCACCTCGGCGCTGCTCTTCCAGGTGGCCGACCGGCTGGGCGTGCCGCACCTGCGGATCGAGGCGGCGTTCGCGCAGATGCTGGGGGTGGTCATGGCCCGGTACGTGCTCAAGCTGGAGCCGCTGGCCGGTGCGAGCCACGACGAGCTGGTGGAGATTCTGGCGCCGACGATTCAGCGGTACTTCACGGGATAGAGCATTGTTCTGGAGACGGCGATGACCTTAGGGTATGTCGCGTAACCCAGTAAAGTTACTCGTGGGTAGGATTGCTGGCACATGCCTGCGCAGCGGGTGACCGTACGCTGACAGTCAACGTCGTCTGTGGGAGGACCCCGTGCTCTGGGTAGCCATCATCGGGCTGGTCATGACCGTCGCGGCGGTGGCCGTGGCCGGCCGCAGGGTCATGTTCCTGTTCAAGCTCGCCACGGTGGGCGCGCCCGCGCCCGAGCGCATCGAGTACGCCAGAACGCACGTGGGTGACGATATCAAGGCGCAGCTCGTCGAGGTGTTCGGGCAGCGGAAGCTGCTCAAGTGGACACCGTCGGGCGTGGCGCACTTCTTCGTCATGTGGGCGTTCTTCATCCTGCTGACCGTCTACATCGAGGCGTACGGCGCGATCATCCAGGGGGCGATCACCGGCACGCCCGACTTCCACATCCCGCTCATCGGGACGTGGGGGGTGCTCGGCTTCCTCCAGGACTTCATCGCGGTCGCGTGCCTGCTGGGCCTGGTCGCCTTCGCGATCATCCGGGTGAAGAACTCGCCGAAGACGCTCGGCCGCCGCTCCCGCTTCTCCGGCTCTCACCTCGGCGGCGCCTGGCTCGTCCTGTTCATGATCTTCAACATCATCTGGACGCTCTTCCTGGCCCGCGGCGCCGCCGCCGCCAACGGCAACTTCCCCTACTCCTCGGGCGCCTTCGTCTCGCTGGCGCTCGGCGACGTACTGCCGGCCAGCGGGCTGCTGGAGGAGATCGCGCTGCTCCTGCACATCGGCTTCATGCTGGTGTTCCTGGTCATCGTGGTGAACTCCAAGCACCTGCACATCTTCACCGCGCCGCTGAACGTGCTCTTCTCGCGCCGCCCCGACGGCCTCGGCGGCGCGCCCGAGATGCGCGTGGACGGCAAGCCGGTCGACTTCGAGGACGAGGACCTCGACCCCGAGCGGCTGGGCCGCGGCAAGATCGGTGACACCACGTGGAAGGGCTTCCTCGACTTCTACTCCTGCACGGAGTGCGGCCGCTGCCAGTCGCAGTGCCCGGCGTGGAACACCGACAAGCCCCTGTCGCCGAAGATGCTCATCCTCGACCAGCGTGACCACGCCTTCAAGGTGGCCCCGTACCTGCTGGCCGCCCAGGCGGGCGTCGAGCACAAGGACACCGACGTGCTGGCGCTGCTGGAGAAGCCGCTCGTCGGCGAGGAGGGCGTGATCCACCCCGACGTGCTCTGGTCGTGCACCAACTGCGGCGCCTGCGTCGAGCAGTGCCCGGTGGACATCGAGCACATCGACCACATCCTCGACATGCGCCGCTACCAGGTGATGGTGGAGTCGTCGTTCCCGTCCGAGGCGGGGGTGATGGTGAAGAACCTGGAGAACAAGGGCAACCCGTGGGGCATGTCCGAGATGAAGCGGGCCGACTGGATCGAGGAGCTCGACTTCGAGGTCCCGATGGTCGAGGACAAGATGCCCGAGGACACCGAGTACCTGTTCTGGGTCGGGTGCGCGGGCGCGCTCGAAGACCGGGCCAAGAAGACCACCAAGGCCGTCGCGGAGCTGCTGCACATCGCGGGCGTCAAGTTCGCGGTGCTCGGCCCGATGGAGGCGTGCTCCGGCGACCCGGCGCGGCGGCTGGGCATGGAGTACCTGTTCAACATGCTGGCCCAGCAGAACATCGAGACGCTCAACGAGGCCGGCGTCAAGAAGATCGTGGCCACCTGCCCCCACTGCTTCAACACGCTGGCCAACGAGTATCCGCAGCTCGGCGGCACGTACGAGGTCGTGCACCACACGCAGCTGCTGGCGAAGCTGGTGGACGAGGGGCTGCTCACCCCGATCACGCCGATCGAGGAGAAGATCACCTACCACGACCCGTGCTTCCTCGGCCGCCACAACAAGGTCTACTCCCAGCCGCGCGACATCATGGCGAAGGTGCCCGGCGTCCAGACGCAGGAGATGCACCGCCACAAGGACCGCGGCTTCTGCTGCGGCGCCGGCGGCGCGCGCATGTGGATGGAGGAGCGCATCGGCAAGCGCATCAACACCGAGCGGGTGGACGAGGCGCTGACCACCAACCCCGACACGGTCTCCACCGCCTGCCCGTTCTGCATGGTGATGCTGGGCGACGCGATCAACGAGAAGAAGAACAACGGCGAGGCCAAGGAGTCGCTGGAAGTCGTGGACGTGGCGCAGCTGCTGATCAAGTCCGTGAAGGGCGCCTCCTGACGGGGATCACGTCGGGAAAGGGCGTCTCTTGACGGGGATAACGTCGGGAAAGGGCGCCTCCTGACGGGAGATGTCGGACTCCTCCACACCTGGTGTGGAGGAGTTTCGCCTGTCAACGGGTGTGCTCGCAAGAAATCCGGCATCCACATAACGGGAAAATCACGGTAACCTCAACGTCGCATGGCCTTATTCGACGGGGAGGGGGCTCGTGATGGGCGTCGTCGTCACGGACGCCGAAGTCACCCTGGCCGACGTGCTCTCCCTCCGACTCGCCATCGACGAACCACTGGAAGACGGCACCGAGCTCGTTCTCCGGCATCGCACCACGGGGGTGGAGCGCGACGTGCTGCTCGGTAGTCCAGGCGCGAGGGCGCGCGAGGCCACGCTGGCCGTCTCGCTGGCGCCGCTGGAGCTCAGCGCCGGCCGGTGGGACGCCTACCTGCGCCACGACGGCAAGCGCAGCCGGCTGCGCAGCGTCGATCCGGGGTTCTCGCTCGACCATCTCGACGCGTATGCATTGTGCCGGCGCACGCTCGCCTACCGCTCGTACCGCACGCGCAACGGCTTTCTCGCGCTGAAGATCTCCGACGCGGAGCCGGTGGCCGAGGTGCGCTCCATCTGGTTCAGGGAGGGCCGCTTCGAGGTGATGGGCCTGCTGGCCTACACCGGCCTTGAGGACGACGACTCCCGCCACGAGGCCGTGCTGACCCTGGAGCGCAGGCAGACGGGCGCCCACCTGAAGGCCACGGCCACGGTGCAGGGCGTGCGCTTCCACGCGGCCGTCTCCCTCGTGGACGTGCTCGCCGCCGACCCGGAGGAGGCCGAGGGCGCCGCCATGTGGGAGCCGGCGCTCCAGGTGGAGGGCGTGCCCACGGCGCTGCGGCTCGGCTCGCGGCTCGACGACGTCGATGGTAAACGGCGCCGCCTGCACTACCCGTCGGCCCGGGTCGACGGCGTGCTCATCAAACCCTGCTACACCGCCGACGACGAGCTGCGGATCGAGGTCGGCGGATGAAGGTCAGCATGGTGCTCCCCTCCGCGTACGCCATGCGGGGCGACGTACGCGCCACACTCAACCTGGCCACGGCGCTGGCCGAGCGGCACGACGTCGAGGTGATCAGCGTCCGGCGGCAGAAGGAGAAGCCGTTCTTCCCCGTCGGCCCCAAGGTGAGCATGCGCAGCGTGGTCGACGTCCGGCCGGGCGTGCGCCATCTGCTGCCGCGCGGGCAGGTGCGCACGGAGGTGGCGCTGTGGCGGGTGCTGCGCAACCTCAGGTCCGACGTGCTGATCACGACCAGGCCGGGCATCGGCGTGCAGGCCGCCCGGCACGCGCCGCGCGACACCATCAAGATCGCCCGCGAGTGGGGCAGGCCGGCGGTGCCGGGGCCGGTGAAACGCTTCTATCCGCGCCTGAGCGCCGTCGTGACGGCCACGGAGTCGGCTCAGGAGGAGTGGAGCAGGCTCCTGGGTGACACGCCCGTGGTGCACAGCGTGCTGGACGCGCTGCCGGGCGGCCCGTGGCCGCGCTCGCGCATGGACAACCGGATCGTGGCCGCCGGGGGCCGGTGGGTGCCGGTGAAGGCGTACGACCGGCTCATCAGGTCGTTCGCGATCGTGGCCGACAAGCGGCCCGACTGGCGGCTGCGGCTGTACGGCGGCGGCCCTGAGGAGCGGCGGCTGCGCGCGCTGGTGCGCGAGCTGAACCTGCACAACCACGTCTACTTCATGGGCACGACCCCCGACCTGGCGGGCGAGTTCGCCAAGGCGTCCATCGTGGCCACCACCTCGCGCAGCGAGGACCTGGGCATGACCGTCCTGGAGGCCATGGGCTGCGGGGTGCCCGTGGTGGCCTTCGAGGGCGCCAGGGGGCCCAGGGAGTTCGTGGCGACGGGCTACAACGGGGTGCTGGTGCCCGACTCCGAGGGTGACCCGCAGCTCTTCGCGGCGGCGCTGCTGGCGTTGATCGACGACGAGCGCAGGCGGCGCTCGCTGGCGGCCGGCGCGCTCGACACCGCAGTGCGGCATTCGGCCGACGAGGTGGCCGAGCAGTGGGAGAAGCTCATCGCCGATCTCCGCTAGCCCATACTCCTTACGGGTACCGTAGAAGCATGCATGGGTACAGCGGAGACAAGCAGGCATATCTGACGCGCCTGCGGCGAATCGAGGGCCAGATCCGGGGTCTGCAGCGCATGGTCGACGACGATGCCTACTGCATCGACGTGCTCACCCAGGTCTCCGCCGCCACGCGGGCTCTGCAGGCGGTCGCGCTGGGGCTGCTGGAGGAGCACATCTCGCACTGCGTGGCCGACGCGATCAACACGGGCGGCCCCGAGGCCGAGGCGAAGGTGAAGGAGGCGTCGGCGGCGATCGCGCGCCTGGTGCGCTCCTGAGAGTTCGTGGAACGGGCTAGCCCTCTTCCGGGAGGGCCTCCTCCGTAAGTCGGATGATCCAGTCGAGGATTGACTAGTTATGTGAAACCCCGGGAACTAGGTCCCCGGGGTCTTGGTAATCGAGTTGGTTCTTCAGCGACTCGCCGAAGTCCGCAATCCGAGCGCGTCGTCGAGTTCGTCCAAGGTCAGCCGCCGCTCACTGACTGCCACGGCGGTGAGCACCTCGGCGTAGAGCGCAATCTCGTCCAACGCGACACGGTCGTGGACCCGAGAGTCCAGGTCGTCGTGCCCCACCGCGTCGTCCTTCCTTCCGCAGCCCACACCCACTACGAGGTTACGGCGAAGGCCCTTCCGGCGACATGGCCCATCGGAGTCATTCCTTTCCGCGCCTCGGGGGCCCCGTCAGGATCATTTCCCGATTCCGAGATCACAATTCAGCGAAATTGCTGTTATCTGAGGGGTTAGAACGATATAGGAGGAGTAAGGGGGAAATATCGGCATTAGTGGTTTACATGTGCCCGGTGTGATGGTCGTCCCGTTCGTGGACGATCCTTCGTACGAGTGCCGACTGGCTCGCCAGCCCCCGCGCGGGCAGCTTCGCCCCCGTCAGCCGTTCCCACGCCAGCGCCGTGGCGTAGGCGGCGCCCAGCACCGCCGCCGTGCTGCCCCTGTCCGGCGGAGCCACCTCCAGCGGCGGCGCGATCCCCTCCGACCGCACCGGGAAGCCCTCCGGCTGCGTCGTCTCGGCCGCCGACGTGCCCGTCAGGCCCGCGCGGCGCAGCTCCTCGTACGCCATCCGCAGCCGGTGGTCCAGCCGCCCCGGCAACGCCCCCTTGGAGTCGGACAGGTCGGCCAGGAACGTGGCCGCCGCCTCCCGGGGCTCCGGCATGAACGACAGGGCGTCCACGAGGTCGTACACGGTGTGGGAGAAGTGCGCCTCGACATCGTTCTCCACGAGCAGCGCCCGGCACAGGCGGGCGGGGCAGCGCGCCAGCCACTCCCGCCGCATCACCGCGTCGTCGTCGTACGGGTCGCCGAACCCGGGCCGGCGCAGCATGGGCTCCACCATCGTCAGCAGCGCCAGCGCCCGCGGCCTGAAACGGGTGTCGAGCAGCAGGATCTGGGCCGTGTCGGCCATCACGGCGGCGAGCCTGAGCGCGGCGCGCGGGCGCCCGGCCCGCATCCGCTCGGCGACCAGCGTGACGAGGTCGAGCAGGGGCGGCGCGGGCAGCCAGCGCACCCACTCGTCGCCCGGCAGCGAGCGGCGCAGGTACTCGCCGAAGACGGTGATCAGCCGCTCGTTGCCGTCGAAGGCCGGCGCGTACGCGCACCACATGATCGTGCCCCAGACGGCCGCCACCGTGCTCGGCACGTCCGTGGCGAAGATCTCGCCGAACGCCGACAGCGGGTAGTCCAGCTCCGACTTGCGGCCGCAGGCGCGCACGAGCTGCCTGAGCTGCTCGGTGAGGCGCTCCGGCACGTCGGGCCCGATGAACGACTGGGTGGAGCCGGGCTCGGCGTGGAAGTCGTGGCCGGGCGGCACGACGTCGTCCGGCAGGACCGCCGCGGCGTGCGTCACCCGCCGCACCCGCGTGCCGCGCGGCGGCGGGGCCGGATGCCAGCGGCCGTCGGCCGGGTCGTGCAGGTGCCAGCGCGCGTGCGCGCCGAACAACCACCGGTCGCCATCGGGGGTCACAAGTATCCTGGCGGCCAGCACGTGGGCCCGGTCGGGCACGGAAAGCCCCTGCCAGCGCGGGTCCGCGACCATCGCGCGGACCTCCGCCTCGGCGGCGGTGAACGCATCCCAGGGTGGCACGGCGGTCATCGTACTGGGCGTCCTCGGATCATCCATCGGCATTTCACGGCAGAATGTCCGACATGAGGGCGAAGGTAGCAGGGACGTTGGCGGTCGTGAGCGTGCTCTCCGGGTGCGGTACGACGACGGCGGCACAGCCCACACCCACCGGAGCCGGCGTTCTCACGCTGGAGAACGCCACCCCGCCCGCGCCCGGCGGGGAGGTGGGCGAGGCGTCCACCGAGTTCGACGACGCCGCGGACCTGAAGATGTGGACCAAGCTCAGCGACACCGAGAAGGACATCGACCGGCTCGCCAAGTACGACGTCAACAAGACCGCGAAGGGCGCGATGTACCTGGAGCCGAACGTGTCGGCCTGGTTCGACGGCTTCCGCGGCCCCTTCGTGTACCAGGACCTCGCCGGCGACATCGTCATGCACGCCCGGGTCAAGGTCGAGGGCAAGAACGGCGGGCAGCCCAAGCGCAAGTTCTCGCTCGGCGGCCTCATGGCTCGCCAGCCCGGCTCGTACGCCAAGCCGAACTGGGTCTCGGTCACCACCGGCACCGCCGAGAAGAGCGGCCAGGTCGAGGCCAAGTACACCCAGGACGGCAGCTCGAAGCCCAAGGAGATCGCCGTCAAGAGCGGCTGGGTGGACCTCGTGCTGGCCCGGGTCGGCCGCGTCTTCGTCGCGCTCTACAAGGAGGACAAGGGCACGTGGAAGGTGGCCCAGCGCTGGCCGTCCAGCCTGCCCGACGTGCTGCAGTGGGGCGTGACCGCCTACACCGACTGGGACAGCTACAGCACGCTCAAGAAGGACGCGACCAAGGGCAACGCCAAGCAGGTCAAGGGCACGCCCGACCTCAAGCTGACGGTCGACTTCGTCCGCTTCCTGAGGCCGGAGCTGCCCGAGTACGCCGACCCGCTCAACCCGGCGTCGGTGTCGGACGAGGTGTTGGTCAAAGTGATGACGCCTGCCGGTGCCTGAGTGCCTTGGCCATGTAGTTGTCCGGCGTGCGGGCGAAGGAGTCGCGGTCGTCGTCGGTGAGCTCTCGTACGATCCGGCCGGGGACGCCCGCGACGAGCACGCCCGCCGGGATCTTCTTGCCGGGGCCCACGAGGGCTCCGGCCGCCACCAGCGTGCCCGCGCCGACGCGGGCGCCGCCGAGCACGATCGCGCCGATGCCGATGAGCGCGCCGGTCTCCACGTGGGCGCCGTGGACCATGGCCTTGTGGCCCAGGCTGACGCGGTCCTCCAGGATCGCGGGCTCGCCCGGGTCGGCGTGCAGGCACGACAGGTCCTGGACGTTGCACTCCGCGCCGATCTCGATCCGTTCGTCGTCCCCACGGAGGACGGAGCCGTACCAGATGCTGGACGCCCGGCCCACGCGTACGTCGCCGACCACGACCGCACCAGGCGCTATGTACGCTTCAGGGTGTATGTCGGGGACTGCTCCGTTGTCCAACGCTGCTATGTACATTCGAGACATCGTAATTCCAGCTCGGGGTATGGCGTTCGGGTTGCGGACGTGGGCAGATGGCAGGAAAGTCGTTTCCTGACGTCCCGTTGCCAGACCCTCACAACCTGCAATATTTCCCCCGCCTCACGACGAAACCCCAGGTAATCGCCATGATGAACCAGCACGAGAGCATTCCCGACCTGATGCAAGAGGACACGTTCGAGGTCGTGATGCGCGGCTACAACCGCCGCCAGGTCCACGACTACATCATCCGCACCCGTAACCAGATCAGAGATCTGGAAGAGCGGCTCGCACGCGCCATCGAGCAGGCGGAGCAGGGCCGCATCGAGCTGGCCGAGGCCAGGCGGCGCATGGTCGAGACGCCCCAGAGCTACGAGGACCTCAGCCCCCGGCTCGCGCAGATCCTGCGGCTCGGGGAGGAGGAGGCCGCGGCCAAGCGCGAGGACGCCGAGGCCGAGGCCACCCGCGTGCGCGAGGCCGCCAAGGCCGAGGCCGAGCGGCTCATGACCACCTCCAGGGAGACCGCCGACAAGATCCTCACCTCCGCCCAGGCCGAGGCCGAGCGGCGGGTGAGCGAGGCCACCCAGGCGGCCGAGCGCATGCTGGCGCAGGCGGGCAGCGACGCCGAGGAGCAGCTCACCTCCGCCCGCACCGAGGCCGAGGAGACGCTGCAGGCGGCCAGGGCCGAGGCCGAGCGCACGGTCACCATGGCCAGGGCCGAGGCCGAGCAGACGCTGCAGTCCGCCAACGTGCAGGCCGAGCAACTGGTGTCCGGGGCGCACAAGGAGGCCGAGAGCCTGCTGGCCACCGCGCACCAGCGGGCGACGGCGCTCGACGAGCAGGCCGGGCGGCGGGTCGAGTACCTCGGCAACACGCACACGGAGGTCGTGCGGCGGCTGACCGAGATCAGCACGGTGCTGGGCGACCTCATGCGGGCCGAGGCGAACGCCGGGCCGCTGGTGCCCGAGGCCATCGCACCGCCCGCCCCCGCCGGAGCCCCCGCCGTGGCCCCTGCCGGGCCGCCCGCCCCGGCCGGCCCTGCGGGCCAGGCCGAGCCGCCCGTGCCGCAGGACGCCGAGGACCCCGAGCGGACCGTACGGGTGATCGTCAAGGACGACGAGCCCGAGCCGCGTGAGGGCGCCGTCTCGGAGGACACGGACGTGAACATCGGCCGCATGTCGGAGTCGCGCAAGTAATCGGGCGCGTAGTCAGGCGGCGCGGCCGAGCGTGAGTAGTCAGGTGGCCCGGCCGGGCGTGAGTAGTCAGGTGGCCCGGCCGGGCGTGAGTAGTCAGGTGGCCCGGCCGGGCGTGAGTAGTCAGGTGGCCCGGCCGGGCGTGAGTAGTCAGGTGGCCCGGCCGGGCGTGAGCAGTCAGGTGGCGCGGCCGAGCGGCGTCCCCCTCCGTCGCGGCCGCGGCCGAGATCACCGCCACCGATGGTGACCTCGGCCGCCGGCCGCGGCCGTGAGACGCCGCTCGGACCGCGTGCCCACCTCCCTGGGAGCGGGGAGCGGAAGCCCCCGCCCCCGATAGGGTCGGAGACTTCCGCGATCGTGGCCCCTCCAGGTTGGGGGCCCGGTGCCGAGGCCGCCGAGACGCTGGACCCGGCACCGGGCTGCTCTGCGGACGCCGGCCGCGGAACGCTCCACGGCCTGCGTCAAGGTGGTGCGGGGCCGGCTCGCCACGTGTGCCGCTCGCCGGCCCTCCTTTCCTGGTCCCGGAGCCGGTCGCGCAGGCCGTCCGGGTCGTCCGCGTCGATGGTCATCGCACATCCGGCATCGCGCTGCGCCGCGCTCAGCGGATGGTGTCTCGTGGCCCACCAGCGGCCCGCGTCGCTCCGCCAGATGGTCCACTGGGGGTACTCCCGGGCGATCTCGGCGAGATGCCGATCAAAGGACATCGCTGTCCACCTTTCCCGGGCCCCCAGGCGAGGTTCCATCTCCTAAGAAGATGCTCCACTTCTCTAGAGAGCACAATGATCGTCGGGGACAGGTCAACCTATCGCTTGACAGATCCGCTTGAATCAGGCGTCGAAGTCGTACTGGAGTACGTACGCCGCCGAGTCCAGCACCATCTCGTTCAGCTCGACCGGCAGCCCGCCCGACGTGTACGCCGTGCGCGCGATGACGATGACCGGCGTGCCGGCGGGCAGGTCGAGCAGCCTGCTCTCGCGCGGCCCCGGCATGCGGGCGCGGACCTCCTCGGTGAAGTGGGCGGGGGCGAGCCCCAGGTCGCCGAGCCTGGCGTAGACGCCACCGGGGCCGGTGTCGGGAAGGGTGATCGCGCTGCCCTCGACGAGCCGCGCGGGGAAGGAGGAGGTGGCCAGTTGCACGGGCCTGGCGTCGACGGAGTAGCGGCGCCGGCGTACCCAGACCTCGCCGCTCTCCAGCACGGCGGCCACATCCTCGGTGGCTCGCTCCAAGACCACCTCTAAAGCGTCGACGGTGAAAGGGCGGCCACGCGTGTCGGCGTCCCAGATGGCGCGTCCCTGACCCCACTGCTCTCGTGACAGACGGCGTGAGCCGTGCCTGCGAATCGGTTTGAACAGCCGCACGTAAACCCCCGAGCCTCGTCTGGGCACCGCCAGCCCTTCGTTGATCAGTACGGCAAGCGCCTGCCTGGCGGTGGCTCGTGCGATTGCGTATTCGGCCATCAGCGCGTTCTCGCCCGGTAGTCGGTCCCCGTCGCGCAGCTCGCCGGCGAGAATCCGGGCGCGGAGACCGTCGGCGATGCGTCGATAGATAGGGGGCTCGTGGGGTACCGGGGATTCAGACAACTTTGATCACCCTCTGTCACCAACCAGGTTGTGGCGTCTCCAGAGAACTTGCCCCGTCTTGTCCACGATCGCACAGAAGCAAGGCTTGGTCGCGGGCTGATTTTGAGAGGATCGTCCCCGAGTGGTGAATTCCGCGATGTTTTAGCGGGCCGTAATCGTGGAACGGTCCCGGCCGGTATCCGTCCGGGCCCACCAGCGGCGAGTAACCAAAGCGAAGATCACCGCGCCGGTCGTATGAGGATGACGTCGTCCACGGAGGACAGACGCCCCAGACGGAGCACGTACTGGAGGGCCTCGACCAGGACCGAAAATGCCGCCGCGAGCGCCGCAACGCGGCCGAGTGAGGACATCGCCCGGCCGCGTACGGGCAGCAGCGCGCCGAGCGCCGCGAAGACCAGCAGGTTGCCCCCGACCTGCACCAACACCGCTTCCCACGGTGCTGCGGCCAGGTCCGCCAGGTCGGTGAAGGGCGCGAGGTTCACCCCTGAGGGGCCGTCCGACGGCGTCAGGATCATCCAAATCCACGGCGCCGTGCCGACCACGATGCCGACGTCGGCGAGAGAGGTGCGCAGGGGTGCCGAACGGCCGGCGCGGGCGCGGTGGCGGGAGAGAATCACGATTGCTAGCAACGCCAGGGGGAGTGCAAAGGTACCAGCAATAATGACGTTTCCCCACAATTCCCACGTCCGCGCCATGCGCTCATCATGGCGGTTGATCTAGGGATACCGGAAGCTGTCCTGTTGGACAGGTCTCAGCGGGCGGGCAGGTGCTCGTCCAGGAACGCGATCGCCACCTCCCAGGCGCGCGCCGCCGGCTCCGGCTGGTGGAACATCGGCGACTCGCTGTTGTGGAAGGCGTGCCCGGCCTCCTCCTCGACGTGCATGACGACGTTCGGCCGCCCCTCGGCGGCCTTCTCGACGGCGGCCACGCGCTCACGCGGGATGTACGGGTCACTGCCCCCGAACACCAGCAGCAGCGGCGAGGAGATGCGCTCCATCAGCCCGGTCGCGTCGGGCACGGCCGAGCCGTAGAAGGACAGCACCGCGGCCAGCTCGACCTGGGTGGCCAGCATGTAGTCGACCGAGCCGCCCAGGCAGAAGCCGAGCGCCCCGACCCCGCCGCGCACCTCGGGCATCGTGCTCAGGTGGGCCACCGTGAGCGCGCAGTCGGCCACGCCCTGCGCGAGGTCGAAGCCCTGCGCCAGCTCGATGGCGGCCTGCGTGCCCTCGGGCGTGTGCTCGCCCACGTAGCCGGGCCGCAGGCGCCAGAACAGGTCGGGCGCGGCCACCACGTAGCCGCGCGCGGCGAGGTCGGTGGCGACCTTCTCGATGTAGGGGCCCACGCCGTAGATCTCCTGGACGAGGAGGAGGCCGGGGCCGGAGCCGGAGTCTGGCAGCCACACGCGGACGTCGAAGGAGCCGTCGTGGGCGGCGATGCGATCAGTACGGGTCTGCATGTCCACCAGCATCGCTCATGGCGCGCGCCGCGTTCGGGCGAGACGATGCGATCGAGGAGGTTGCGTGTCCCCGGAACTTCCTGTTGTCCACGAGCCGCACAGCGATCTATACCGGGAGGCGAGGGAGAGATGAGGAGAGGGTTGTGCTGACCCATTTCATCGGTGGCCAGCCGGTGGGCGCGGGCAAGGCGTTCCCCGTCCACGATCCGGTCACGGGCGCGGTGATCAGGCAGGTGCACGAGGCCGATCCCGAGGTGGTCGACCGGGCGGTGCGCGCGGCCAGGGAGGCGGCCCGCGACTGGGCGGCGATGCCGGTCGGGGAGCGCGCCGGGTGGATGCGGCGGCTGGCCGAGGGCATCGAGGCCCGCTTCGACGACCTGGTGGCGGCGGAGATCGCCGACACGGGCAAGCCGCTCGACCAGACCCGTACCCTCGACATCCCGCGCGGCATCGCGAACTTCCGCGCCTTCGCCGACATCGCCGCGCAGCGGCCCGAGGACGCCTTCCACCTGTCGGGCGTGCTCAGCTACACCGTGCGCAGGCCGCTCGGCGTGGTCGCGGTGATCGTGCCGTGGAACCTGCCGTTCCTGCTCATGACCTGGAAGCTCGCGCCCGCGCTGGTCTCGGGCAACACCGTCGTGGTCAAGCCGTCGGAGCAGACGCCGGGCTCGGCCGCCGTCTTCGCGGAGATCTGCGCGGAGAGCGGCCTGCCGCCCGGCGTCGTCAACATCATCTTCGGGTACGGCTCCGCCGGTCAGCTCCTCGTCGAGCATCCCGGGGTGGACGCCGTGACGTTCACGGGCTCCACCGTGACCGGCCGGACGATCATGCGGTCGGTGGCCGACCGGGTCAAGCCGATCTCGTTCGAGCTGGGCGGCAAGAACGCCGGCCTCGTCTTCGAGGACTGCCACCTCGACAAGGCGGTCGAGGGCACGGTGAAGTCGGTCTTCACCAACGGCGGCCAGGTGTGCCTGTGCACCGAGCGCGTGTACGTGCACCGCTCGATCTTCGAGGACTTCTGCGCCCGCCTGGCGGTCCGCGCCCAAGAGGTGGAGCTCCAGCCGATGATCTCGGCGGAGCATCGCGAGAAGGTGCTCTCCTATTACGCCTTGGCCCGCTCGGAGGGAGCCAAGATGCTCGCAGGAGGCAGTGTCCCCGTGTTCGGCGATCATCGCGATTCCGGTTATTTCGTGGAGCCGACGGTGGTGACAGGCTTGTCTGAATGGTCGAGGTTCAACAGAGAAGAGATCTTCGGACCCGTGTGCCACGTCACGCCTTTCGACAGCGAGGCCGAGGCCGTCGACCTGGCCAACGGCAGCGAGTACGGCCTGGCCGCCACGGTGTGGACCACGAACCTCGACCGCGCCCATCGCGTGGCCCAGCGCCTGGAGGCCGGGCTCGTCTGGGTCAACACGTGGTACCTGCGCGACCTGCGGACCCCGTTCGGTGGCGTGAAGCTGTCGGGCATCGGCAGGGAGGGCGGCACCCGCTCGCTCGACTTCTACTCCGAACCCACCACGATCACCATCAAACTGGAGCAGCCCGATGCATGACGAATGGTCCCAGGCAGTGGACGTGCGCGCCCAGGCGGCCGAGCGGCTGGCCGAGGCGGTGCGCACGGGCCGGCCCTGCGCGCCGATCAGGGACCTGGTGGGCACGGCGGCCGACGCGTACGCCGTGCAGGAGCTGGGCACGAGGCAGGCGCTCGACGCGGGGCGGCGGCCGGTCGGCAGGAAGGTCGGGCTGACCAACCCGGTGATCCAGCAGCAGCTCGGCGTCGACCAGCCCGACTTCGGCATGCTCTTCGCCGACGCCTGCTACGGCGACGGGCTGCCTGTCCCGCCGGAGCGGTTCCTGCAGCCGAAGGCCGAGGCCGAGGTGGCGCTGGTCCTCGGCGGCGACCTGGAGGGCGGCCCGTTCACCGTGGCCGACGTGATCAGGGCGGTGGACTTCGTGCTGCCGGCGATCGAGATCGCCGACTCGCGGATCGCCGGCTGGGACATCAGCCTGGTCGACACGATCGCCGACAACGCCTCGTCCGGCGCGTTCGTGCTCGGCGGCACGCCGGTGTCGCTGCGCGGGCTCGACCTGCGGGCGGCGCGGATGTCGATGACGCGGGGCGGCCAGGAGGTCTCGACCGGCTCGGGCGAGGCGTGCCTGGGGCACCCGCTCAACGCCGCCGTCTGGCTGGCCAGCCGCCTCGGCGGCACCGAGCACCCGCTGCGGGCCGGCGACGTGGTGCTGACCGGCGCGCTCGGGCCGGTGGTGCCGGTCGAGCCGGGCGACGTGTTCGAGGCGAGGATCGAGGGCCTCGGCTCGGTGCGGGCGGTGTTCGGCAAGTGAGCCCCCAGGCGAGGCCGAAGGCCATCCGCGTGCCGGGCAAGGCCACACCACGGGGCAGGTTCCCGCACGTCAAGCGGGCCGGCGACTTCCTGTACGTCTCCGGCACGAGCTGCCGGCGCCCCGACGACACGTTCGTGGGCGCCGAGGTCGACAAGTACGGCGTGACGAACCTGGACATCCGCGCCCAGACCAGGGCGGTCATCGAGAACATCGGCGACATCCTCAAGGCCGCGGGCGGCTCGCTCGCCGACCTGGTGCAGATCACCACGTACCTGGTCAACATGAATGACTTCAAGGGCTACAACGAGGTCTACGCCGAGTTCTTCGACGAGGAGGGCCCGACCCGCACCACGGTGGCGGTGCACCAGCTCCCGCACCCGCACCTGCTCATCGAGATGCAAGCCGTCGCCTACCACCCCCAGGAGCTGTCATGATCCCCCCGATCGACTTCACCGCATGGATCGACGAGCACGCCCACCTGCTCAAGCCGCCGGTCGGCAACAAGGTGGTCTTCGAAGGGGCGAACGACTTCATCGTGATGGTGGTCGGCGGGCCCAACTCCAGGACGGACTTCCACGTGGACCCGTACGAGGAGCTGTTCTACCAGGTGCGCGGCAACATGCACGTCAACGTCGTCAGCGAGAACGGCCCCGAGACCGTGCACATCCGCGAGGGCCAGATGTGGCTGCTGCCGCCGCGCGTGCCGCACTCGCCGCAGCGGCCGGAGGCCGGCTCGGTGGGGCTGGTCGTCGAGCGGATCCGGCCGGAGGGCGAGCTGGAGAAGTTCCAGTGGTACTGCATGGAGTGCGGCGCCCTCGTCCACGAGGTCGAGCTCCAGGTCCGCGACATCGTCAAGGACCTGCCGCCGGTCTTCGAGGCGTTCTACGGCGACGAGAAGGCCCGCACCTGCGGCCGGTGCGGCGCGCTACATCCTGGCAAGGGCTAGATGGTCATCGACGTCCACCCGCACCACGTGCCCCGCGGCCGGCCCGAGCCGGGCCGGCCCAGGGCGCCCAGGCTGAGGGTCGACTCGGAGCGCGAAGCGACGATCCTCGTCAACGCCCGCGACGACCTGGCGCTGGAGCTGCGCGCCGGCCCGCGGCTGATCCCGATCTGGCGGGTGCCGCTGCGGGACCCCGACCCGGCCTGCGCGGAAAGGAACGTTCCCGTCTTCGTGCGCCCGTGGGACCTGCCCGCGGGGCCGCGCGTCGAGCGGTGGATGGCGCAGTGGCTGGTCGGCCGGTTCGAGAACGCCTGGCACCGCAGGCACGACCTGGTCGGCGGCTCCGAACGGCCGCCGTCCCACTACCTCGGCAGGTTCAGCGTCGACTCTGCCGTCTTCGACGAGCGCGCGCTGCGGCTGCCCGTCGACACTCTCGGGGAGGACCATGTGATGCTCGGCAGCGACTTTCCCTATCCGCTGGGCGAGTCACCCGCGGGTGACCTGATCCGGCGCGCCCCTTTCCTGTCCGGCACGGCCCGCGCCAAGCTGCTCGCAGCCAACGCCGAGGCGTTCCTGGGCTGAAGGGAGCTCCCCCATGCGCGCACCTGTGCTGGGGCTGCCCGTGGTCGGGCTGGTGGTGCTGATGGCCGCCGGCTGCGGTGGCGCGGTGCCGCCGCGCGACGGGGAAGGGCTCCCGGTCAAGATCGGCGCGATCATCTCGCAGACCGGCGTGTACGCCGTGCTCGGCGACGACATGGAGAGCGCCATGCGCCTCTACCTCGACGACCACGGCGGCCGGCTCGGCGGCAGGCCGGCCGAGCTGCTGGTGGCCGACGACGCGGGCACCGCCGAGCAGGGCAGGAAGGAGGCCAGGCGGCTCATCGACGCCGAGAGCGTGGACGTGCTCACCGGCCTGATCGCCTCGCCCGTCGCCGTCGCCGTGGTCGAGGAGGCGGCCGGCAGGACCCCGGTGGTGGTCGCCAACGCCGGCTCCGACGACCTGGACGGCCCGAACGTCTTCCGCGTCTCCTACACCAACCACGACCACGGCCACGCCGCCGGCCGCTACGCCGCCGAGCACTACGGGCGGCGCGGCGTGGTGCTCATGGCCCCCGACTACTCGGCCGGCGTCGAGACGCTCGACGGCTTCACCGAGGGGTACGGCGCCGAGCCGCTCAAGCGCATCCTGACCCCGCACGACCGGGTGGCCGACCTGCGGCCGTACTTCGAGCAGATCCCGCCCGAGGCGAAGCTCCTGTACGCGTTCTACGCCGGCGGCGAGGCGATCGCGTTCACCAGGGCGTTCAAGGAGCTCGGCTACGACACCAGGATCGACCTGCTGGCCTGCATGAACCTCACCGACGAGGACGTGCTGCGCGCCGTCGGCCCGGACGCCGAGGGCATCACGAGCATCGGCATGTACTCGCCCGCGCTGGAGAACACCGAGAACACCGCGTTCGCGGCCAAGTGGCGGGAGCGGACCGGCCGCAACCCGTCGGCGGTGGCCGTGCAGAGCTGGGACGCGATGCGCCTCATCGACGCGGCGCTGTCCAGGGGCGGCGACCTCGGCCGCGCGCTGGGGGAGGCGGGCGAGCTGGACGGCCCGCGCGGCCGGTTCCGGCTGGACGGCACGCACAACCCGGTGCAGAACTGGTACGTGCGGCGGTATCAAAATGGTGTTAACCGGGTGATTGCCACCATCCCTCCATGACGGGAGCCGATCTTGGACCGCGACCAGTGCCTCGCCCTCGACGCCGAGGACCCGCTGCGGGAGTTCCGGCACGAGTTCGTGCTGCCCGACGGCGTGATCTACCTCGTCGGCAACTCGCTGGGCGCGCTGCCCCGCCGTACCGCCGAGCGGGTGCGCAGGACGGTCGAGGACGAGTGGGGCAGGCAGCTCGTCGGCGGGTGGAACCACGCGGGCTGGTACGAGCAGCCGCTCACCACCGGCGACCGGATCGCCCCGCTCATCGGCGCCGGCCCCGGCCAGGTCGTCGTGGGCAACACCACCTCGATCGCCGTCTACCAGGCCGTGGCGGCGGCGCTCCGACTGCGGCCCGAGCGGCGCGTGATCGTCTCCGACGTCCGCAACTTCCCCACCGACCACTACATCGTGCAGGGCCTGGCCGGGCTGCTGGGCGGATACGAGCTGCGCGACCTCGGCGAGGGGAACTTCGAGGACGCCGCCGTGGTGCTGCTGTCGGAGGTGGACTACCGCACGGGCGCCCGCGCCGACGTGCCCGCGGTGACCGCCGCCGCGCACGCGGCGGGGGCGCTCATCGTGTGGGACGTGTGCCACAGCGTCGGCGCCATGGAGGTGGACGTCTCCGCGGCCGACTTCGCGGTGGGATGCACGTACAAGTACCTGAACGCCGGTCCGGGGGCGCCCGCGTTCCTCTATGTCAACCCGCGCCACCACGCCGCCGCCGGGAACGTGCTGTCGGGCTGGCACGGCCATGCCGAGCCGTTCGCGTTCGAGGCCGATTACCGGCCGGCCGAGGGGGTGCGGCGGTTCGCGGTGAGCACCCCGCACGTGCTGTCGTTCGCGGCGCTGGAGGCGGCGCTCGACGTGTGGGAGCGGGTGCCGATGGCGCAGGTCAGAGCCAAGAGCATGGCGCTCGGCGAGCTGTTCGTGCAGCTCGTCGGCGACCGGCTGGAGCTGGCCTCGCCCGCCGACCCGGCCGCGCGCGGCAGCCAGATCTCGTTGCGCCACCCCGACGGCTACCCGGTGATGCGGGCGCTGATCGACCGGGGCGTGCACGGCGACTTCCGGGCGCCCGACGTGCTGCGGTTCGGCTTCGCGCCGCTCTACATCGGCTACGCCGACGTGTACGACGCCGCGACCACGCTGCTGGAGGTGCTCGACAAGGAGCTGTGGCGCGACGACAAGTACGCGACCCGCCTGGCCGTCACCTGAGCGCCGTCACCTGAGCGCCGTCACCTGGGCGCCGTCACCTGGGCGCCGTCACCTGGGCGCCGTCACCTGGGCGCCGTCACCTGGGCGCCGTCACCTGGGCGCTGTCACCTGGGCGCCGCTTTAGCGTCGCTGCCTGAGCGCCGTCACCTGAGGTCGAGCTCCTTGACCGCTCGCTTGGGCGCGATCGTGCGGTAGCTCTCCTCCACCCAGTCGAGCAGCACCTCGGTCTCGGGCAGCTCCGCCAGGAACGGCACGGTCACCCAGCCGGCCTTGCCCAGCCCGTAGCCGCTGGGCCGGGCGCCCTCGACGGTCAGCGCGTGGCCGTGCGCCTCCGACAGGAGCTTCACGCCGAACGACGGCTCCCACTTCTCGGTGCGTTCGTCGATGCCGAGGAAGAGGAAGACCTTCTTGCCGACCTTGATGACGGTCTCACCCCACGGGTGATCTTCCCGGGTCTCGGGCAGGCCGAGCGCGAACGTGCGGAGCTCTTCCCTGACGTCGTGCCAGTCGTCACTCATGCCTCCGACCTTAGCCGGGACGTCGGAACTCTCCGAGCTTGCGTTCGATATCGGCCCTGATCCGGTCGCGGGCCTCCATCCGGGGGACGCCCGACATGAGCAGGCTGTCGTAGCCGGTGTCGAGGTGCCGGATCGAGGCGATCACGGCGAGCGTGATGGCGTTCTCGTCGAGCGCCCTGGCCGCCGCCGACCGGCCCACCCGGCCGCTGCCGCGCTGGCCGGCGTGCTCGGCGATCTCCCGCGCCCGCGGCTCGGGGCAGCCGGGGAACAGCCGGGCGATCTCGGCGGCCATCGCGGCCTGGTACTCGACGTCCTGCTCCGCCCGGCGGACGCGGTCGCGCTCGCGGCGGCGCAGCCGTACCTCCTCGTCGGCCAGGCAGCGCTCCTCGGCCGCGGCGAGCGCGGCCTCCTCCACCAGCAGGCCCATGCGCTGGTAGACCTTGCGCCGCCGGTTGTAGCGGACGACCACCGCCGCGAGGCCGCTCTCCTGCTTGGCCCGGCGGCTGAGCGCCGCGTTGCCCGACGGCAGGAACACCAGGTGATCCATGTCGGCGCAGGTGAGGCAGTGCGGCCGGTCGTCCTCCATGATCAGGTACGGGCCGGTGTCGGCGCAGGACGCGCACGTCCACGCCTCCAGCGGGGAGACCACCACCAGGTCGGGCGCCTTGCTCTGCGCCTCGGTCAGCCGGCGCACCCTGGCCTCGCTCAGGTCGGGCGACAGCCAGTGCACCCGGAACGGCTCCTGCTCGGAACCGGCGGTGAAGCGCAGCTCGCGGCGGTCGCGGGTGCCCGCCACGTACGGGGTCTCGACCGGCCGCAGCCCCTTCGCCCGCGCCCAGTCGCGCAGCAGGCCGGCCGCGGTGAGCAGGCGGTCGTCGTCCACGGCCGCCAGCTCCGCCAGCGTGGCCGCCCGGCCCTGCCGCCAGACGTCCACGTGCCGGGAGTGCAGCCAGCGCAGGCCCGTCACCACGTCGATGAACGTCACGTACTTGCGGGTGCTCAGCGCGATCTCGGCCGCCTCCGCGACCCGCCGTGCCAGGTTCGGCTTGCTCACGGTTCAAGTTTGTCGTGAACTGGCGCGACCCGAAGCTTTCCTTGGCGCACTTGCGGCAAGTAACTCCTCTGGATCCGGCCCTGGAGGAAATCGTGCGTCTGTTCTGGCCTGCGCTCCTCGTGCTCACCACCTCGTGCGGTGTCGCCGAGGAGGGCACGCAACCCGTCGTGACGGGAAGGTTCGGCAGCAAGCCGACCGTTTCCATACCCAAGGGCCAGCCGGGCCGCACGCCGCGCATCACGGTGCTGTCGGTCGGCAGCGGGCGGCGCACCGTGCCGGGGGACGTGGTGCTCGCCGACGTGGACATCCGGCGGTGGTCGGGCAACCGGCCGTACCTGAGCACCTACGACGGCAACCAGCCCACCTCGGTCGTGTTCGACGGCAGGAAGGTGGCGGAGACGTGGCGGCAGTCGCTCATCGGGCGGCCGGCGGGCAGCCGGGTCATGCTGGTCAGCCCCGCCGCCGAGGCGCTGGGGCCGGACCTGCCGCTGGCCGGCGTCTCGCCCGCCGACACGCTCGTGCTCGTCTTCGACATCCTGGGCGGCTACCCGCCGGACGCGCGCCTCGTCGGCCGCACGCTGCCGGTCGTCCCGGCCGACCTGACGCCCGCCGACCCGCCGCGCACCCTGATCGACGGGTCCGGGCGGGAGGTCGTGGCGGGCTCGAAGGTCGTCATCCAGTACGTGGCGGCGGCGTGGCCGTCGAGAGCCGTCGTGGACTCCTCGTACCGCAGGGGCGGGCCGAGCGCGTTCACGCTGGAGGCGGGCTCGGTGCCGGCGGCCTGGGTCGGCGCGCTGGCCGGCCGGCGGGTGGGCAGCCGGGTGGCGGTGCCCTCGCCGGGGGAGCGGCCCGTCCTCTACGTGATCGACATCCTCGACACGATCACGCGCGCGTAGGCCGGGCGGCACCTCTCGCCGCCCGGCCTGCTTTCACGGCGCGATATCACGGCGCGATGCCACGGCCCGCCTTCAGCCCAGGTCGGCGCGGACCATGCTGTAGAGCACGCCGTCGTGCCACTGCCCGGCCCGGAAGCCGGCGCCGCGCAGCACGCCCTCGCGGGTGAAGCCGGCCTTCTCCAGCGCCCGCTGCTCGGCCACGTTGGTGATCTCGGTGGACGCCTCGATCCGGTTGACCGTGGAGTGGTCGAACAGGTAGCGGGCGAGCAGCTTCTGCGCGTGCGTGCCGTGGCCCTTGCCGCGGTGCTCGGGGGCCACGATCAGGCCCATCGACCAGGAGTGGCTGATGCGGGTGGCGACCTGCCTGCTCCAGGAGACGAAGCCGATCGCCTCGTCGCCGTCGGCGATGATCAGCAGGCCGCCGTCGTCGGACAGCATGCCGGACTCCTCCCAGCGCCGCCGCAGCCGGCGCGGGTCCTGGAAGCCGTACCACTGGAACTCGCCCGCGCCGTCGGGGTCGCTGGTGAGCCGGTGCAGGAAGGGAAGGTCGTCCTCTTCGACGGGACGCAGCCGCACAGTCATGATCGGGACACTATGCGACGCACGAACCTCCTGAGCTTCGAGCCCTGGGCGGGGGTGCCGGCGCGCAGCATCTCCAGTGCCTCGGCCGCCGACGGGCGCTTGGCGGGGGAGTGGTCGAGCATGCGGCGCACCACCTCGGGCACGTCGGGGCCCTGGGCGTCGCCGCTGGTGGGCAGCTGCCCGGTGAGGAGCTGGAAGGCGATGACGCCGGCCGCGTACACGTCGGAGGCGGTGGTCATCAGGTCGGGCCGCTCCTGGCACTCGGGCGCCACGTAGGCGGCGTCGAGGACGTTGCCCAGCTCGTGGGCCACGGTGTAGTTGCGGGGGCCCGGCTTGGCGTAGTCGAAGCCGGTGAGCACCGCGTGCCCGTCGTCGGTGACCAGCACGGCGGCGGGGGTGAGCGCGCGGTGCACGACGCCGTTGGCGTGCGCGTGGGCGAGGCCGCTCAGCAGGTCTTGGATCACGCCGAGCGGGGCGCCCTTGCCGAGGGCCAGGTGCAGCGCCTCGCCGTGCACGTCGTCGAGCACGAGCACGAACCGGCTCTCGTCGTCGATGGCGAAGAAGTCGCGCGAGCGCACCACGCGCGGGTGCGGCGGGATGCGGGCCAGCGTCTGGTAGGCGTTGGCGATGCGCTGCCGCTCGGCCGCCCGCGCCTGCTGGTCGGCCATGGGGTCGGCCTGGTAGACGCGCAGCAGCACGGTCTCGCTGCCGGGCAGCGTGACGTTGAAGGCGCGGTATTCGGTGACCTTGGAGTCGCCGCCGAGCTGCTCCTCGACCTCCCAGTTGCCGTAGCGGGGCGGGGCGGTGCTGCGGCGTACGGTCTGGTTGAGCGCGTCGAGGATCGCGGTGAGGTACGGCCTGGCGTCGGGGCTGCACCCGCGCCGGACGCGGGAGACGTCGCTGAGCGTGGGGAGCAGGCCGGGCAGGTCGGTGACGTTGACCGCGTCGCGCCCGGCCGGGTCGACCAGCTCGGCGTCGGGCGAGGTGAGCACGACCAGGCTGTCGACGTAGACGCGTTCGAGCTGGGTGGCCCTGGACACGAGCAGGCCCTTGAGCGCCTTGGCGGTGCCCCGCAGCTTGGTCACCGGCGACCCGAACGCCTCTCTGCGCGGCGGGAACCAGCGGGTGCCGGACACCTCGATGCGCCCGCGGGTGCCCTTGACGTCGACCACGACGAGCGAGTGGCCGGTCAGCACGAGCAGGTCGACCTCGAAGACGTCGTGGCCGCGCGGGACCTCGACGTTGTGCAGCAGCAGCCAGTCGGCGGGCGCGTGGTCGCGCAGGTATGCGATCACGCGCCGCTCGGCGTCGTTGACCGGACGTCCTCCGCCGACGATCTCTGCCATGCGGCCTATCCTTCCACGGTTATCGGTTGACAGCATGTTGTCGTTATGACAAGATACTGTCATGAAGAAAATCGCTCACCACGCCGTTTACGACACGCTCGCCGACTGGGAGACCGGTCACCTCACCTCTCATCTGCGCAACGGCCACTACCAGCGCGAGGCCGGCGGGTTCGAGATCGTCACCGTCGGCCTGACCACCGACCCGGTGGTCACCATGGGCGGCCTGCGCATCACGCCCGACATCGCGCTGGCGGACCTCTCCCCTGCGGACAGCGCACTTCTCATCCTGCCCGGGGCCGACCTGTGGGACGCGGGAGACGCGCTGGCGCCGTTCGCGGTCAAGGCCCGCGAGTTCCTCGACGCGGGCGTGCCGGTGGCCGCCATCTGCGGCGCCACGGCGGGGCTGGCCCGCGAGGGGTTGCTCGACGACCGCGACCACACCGGCGCCGCACCCCAGTACCTGGAGGCCCAGCAGGGGTACGCCGGGGCCAAGCGCTACCTCGACCGCGACGCGGTGCTCGACGGCGACCTCGTCACGGCCGGCCCAACGGAGCCGGTGGCGTTCGCCAGGGAGGTCTTCCGCCGGCTCGACATCTACCGGCCCGAGGTGCTGGATGCCTGGTTCCGGCTGTTCGCCAGGAGCGACGCCTCGGCCTTCGAGGTGTTGATGACGGCATGAGCGAGAGTGCCGAGTTGTTGTCCGGCATGGCGTTAAGAGCCTTCCGGCTCAACGGCCAGTTCCTCCATGTGGCGGAGGGGCTGGCCCGGCCGTCGGGGATGACGGCCGCGTGGTGGCAGGTGCTCGGCGCGGTCCTGCGCGAGCCGCTGCCCGTCGCGGGCATCGCCCGCGTCATGGGGATGACCAGGCAGGGCGTGCAGCGCATCGCCGACCTGCTGGTGGAGCGGGGGCTGGCCGAGTACCGGCCCAACCCGGCGCACCGGCGGGCCAAGCTGCTGAGCCCCACGCAGGCGGGGCGGGAGGCCATCGCCAAGATCGTCCCCGGTCATCAGGAGTTCGCCGACCGGCTGGTGGGGGAGCTCGGCGTCGAGGACGCGCGGCAGTGCCTGGAGGCGCTCCGGCGGCTCTCGGCGGCCCTCGACCGTCTCGCCGAGGAGTCGTGACGAGCGTTCTCCACGACCAGCTCCACCGGCACAGGAAGGATCCCCAAAGAGCCGGTCGAATGTTGTCCAACGAGCGGTGAACGAATTCCCCGTGGACGTTCCCACGCGACCGGACACCGGTTGAATGCGGAGCGCCGAAGTCCAGTACAGGGCGGTGCCGCGGCGGGCCGGTAAAACCCGACGCCAAAAAATAGAGGCGGCACTTTGACCTAGCCAAGGTCTTTCCGAGTTGCGGTTTTCGTCTCTTCCCGTGAGGGTTATTCGCGGCACCTCACAGCCCTGCACGAACGACTATGGCGCCGGAATTCCGCGCCGATCCACGGAGGAAAGCAACCATGATCCGTCGTATTCTGGCCGGTGCCGCTATCGCGGCCGCCGCCTTCGGGTTCTCCGCGACCGCCGCGTCCGCCGACGTCGGCCCCAACGTGCGCAACGAGGGCGCGGACGTCATCAGCCAGTTCCAGATCCTCGACGACGTGCTGAACGACGTGCTGAACCACTCGGCCAACGACATCGAAGTCGAGATCATCAACATCCTGGACGAGGTCAACGTCCCGCTGCTGAACAACAACCAGCCCACTGTCGGCAACCACAACAAGGACACCGACATCAAGAACGGCCACGCCAGCGCGGAGTAGGTCCAGGGCGTCCACGGACGAAGGAGGCGGCCGGGCCCCGTGACCCGGCCTCCTCCTGCCCGTCCGTATGCGAAAGAGCCGGCGGTGGTATCCGCGAGGCCATGGAAAGACTAAAGCGCCGCGATGTCGGGGGACCCGTCGCACGGCTGCCGGTTTCCCGGCCGTGAAACCTGACACCAAAGAATCGAGGCGGCTTCTTGACCTCCATAAGGCCTTTCCGGGTTGCGGGCTCCGCCGCCCGCCGCAATTGTTATTGGCGGCACCTCACAGCCCTGCACGAACGACTATGGCGCCGGAATTCCGCGCCGATCCACGGAGGAAAGCAACCATGATCCGTCGTATTCTGGCCGGTGCCGCTATCGCGGCCGCCGCATTCGGGTTCTCCGCGAC
Organism: Nonomuraea composti; assembly: GCF_012034275.1. Taxonomy (NCBI): domain Bacteria; kingdom Bacillati; phylum Actinomycetota; class Actinomycetes; order Streptosporangiales; family Streptosporangiaceae; genus Nonomuraea; species Nonomuraea composti. Next base: position 78,546 of record NZ_JAATEP010000046.1, read on the forward strand.
CGCCGCGTCCGCCGACGTCGGCCCCAACCCGTACAACGGCGGCCAGGCCATCCTGAGCCAGTTCCAGGTCATCGACGATCTCCTGAACGACGTCGCCAACCACACCCTGAACGACCTCGAGGTCGAGATCATCAACATCCTCGACGAGGTCAACGTCCAGGCGCTGAACAACAACCAGCCCTCGGTCGGCGACGCCAACAAGGACACCGAGATCAGCAACGGGCACGCCAAGGCCGAGTAGCCTTCGGGCCGAAAAGCGGAGGAGACGCGGCGGCACCGCACCGAAGCGGGCCGCGTGGCCAACCGCCCTCCTCTCTCCCAGGTGCACGAAAGAACTTGATCGTGGAGACTCGCGAGGCCACGGAGCGGCTTTCGGGGCACTGAAGCGTTCGGGGGCCGTACGTCCTCGGCGCGACCGCGCAAGGTCGCCCGAGGACGTGCGGCAGACGCTTCCCAGCCTTTGCGAAGCCGGCCGGAAATCGTGAGTGACACGGACGCCGATATCCACGGACACCGATACTCAACGACGACCCCGCCGGTCGCCGAAATCCAGTGCCAAAGAATCCAAGCGCCTCCTTGACCTCCATGAGGGCATTTCCAGTTTGCCATCTCCGATGCCCGCCACGATCGTTGACAGCGGCACCTCACAGCTCTGCACGAATGAACCCGGCGCCGGGATTCCCGCCGCCGATCCATGGAGGAAAGCAAACAATGATCCGTCGTATTCTGGCCGGTGCCGCTATCGCGGCCGCCGCTCTCGGGTTCTCCGCGACCGCCGCGTCCGCCGACGTCGGCCCCAACCCGAGCAACAAGGGCCAGGCCCTGCTGTCCCAGTTCCAAATCATCGATGACGCGCTGAACGACGTGCTGAACCACTCGGCCAACGACATCGAGGTTGAGATCATCAACATCCTCGACGAGGTCGACCTCCAGCTGCTGAACAACAACCAGCCGTCCGTCGGTGACCACAACAAGGACACCGAGATCGAGAACGGTTTCTCCAAGTCCGAGTAACCCATGCTCGCGTGAGCGGGAGAGCCGGCCGTGGTGACTCGCGAGACCACGGTACGGATTTCCCGCACACCAAGGCATTCGGTGGCCGTACGTCCCCCGGCGCGATCCGTCGAGGAGAGCCCGCGGGACGTACGGCAGGCGGCAGGAACCCCGCCCGGCCGATGACGGTCGGCAGGAACCCCGCCGAACCGACAATGGGCGGCAGGAAGCCCGATCACCCCTCCACCTCAACCTCCACCTCCCCGCGGCCCCAGCCGGGCCGCACGACTCCCAGCAGGTCCGGCCGGTCCAGCGGGTCGATCCGCACCACGGCGCCGGTGTACGGCGCGTGCACCATCCGCTGCCCGTCCACGGCCAGCCCCACGTGCTCCGGCCCCGCCCGCGCCCGGTCGTTGTCGAAGAAGACCAGGTCTCCCGGCTCCAGCAGCTCCTGCGGCACCCGGACGCCCGAGCGCCACTGCTCCGTGGTGGTGGTGCCGATGAGCACCCCGGCCCGCGCGTAGGCGTACTCGGTCAGGCCCGAGCAGTCGAAGCCCTTCGTCCTTGCGCCTCGCCCGATGCCGTAGCCGGGCCCGTGGATGCCGCCTCCGCCCCACGAGTAGGGCACTCCGATCATCTCCAGCGCGGCCCTGAGGGCGATGCCTCCGGTCGCGGATCCCATGGCAGGGGTGGCGGACGCGACAGTGGTCGTGATCGCGCACACGATGGCGCAGATCGCGGCCGTCACCTGCCGTGTCCCTTTTCGGTTCATGGCATATCAGCGCTCCCGTTTCGCGCGGCGTCCGGGGGCATGAGCGCCGACCTGTACGCAGTTGTCTTGTCTGCGTACTTTTCTCTCTTCTATTGCGACAAAACGCCATTACGCGCCTCACGCAATAAGCGGATATTTCGTGCTTTTTGGCATCGGCCGGCGCGGGGTGGGCGGAGGCCGGGAGATCCACGGCAAGGCGCCCGCTGCCGCGCCCCCGCTGGGCCTGACGACTCATGACAGAAGTGATCCGGGGGAAAGATTCAGGATTGTCCGAAAAATCGGTCATTTTCCCAAGAAAATTACATCGTCAAACCTCTGTCGTGTAGCCTGGGACTCGGGTCGACCACCGGCGGTGCGTGCCGGCGGCCATCCCGATTCGGCAGGACGACCCCCAGAGCGCGTGTTGGGGGGTGCGAGGATCGTGAATGTCCAGGAGCGGCTGCTCTACCAGGACCAGCAGCTGACCGTCCTGATGGCGGCGGGGCCGGCGGCGCCAGGGGTGCCCGCCGTCACGCTCATCGGCGAGATCGACGCCTCCAACAGCCCGGCACTGGCCACGACGCTCGCGGGCTGCCGCAGCCAGGGCACCTACATCGTGGTCGACACCGGATCCCTGAGCTTCATCGACGTCTCAGGGCTGCGCGTGCTCGTCATGCCCACGCTGCCGCCCTCGCAACGCTGGATCCGCCTGCACAACGTCACCCCGTACCAGCGGCGGCTGCTGCGCATGATGGGCTGGTTCTACCAGCCCAGGGTCCGCCACGCGCCCCTGTAGGGGTGATGTCGGCGGCGGAGGTGCCCAGGCCGGAGGGGCCGCGCAGGCGCCAGCGCGGCGGCAGGGCATGGTGGCGTAGCAGCGACGGCTCGTCGTAGCGGAAGCAGTGGCGGTGCCAGTTGAGGATCCCGGCCAGCCAGTCGCGCAGCTCGATCACGAACGCGTCCACCTCGCGGCGGGCGGCGGCGTCGAGGCCGAAGTCGTCGCAGACGATCGGCAGCTCGTGCTCCACCAGGTGCTGGAACTGCCGCACCCGCGACTCCTGGAGGTCTCTGACGATGCCGAGCGCCGCCGGGTAGTCGCAGTCGAAGAACGTCTGCGTCACCAGCACGCAGTTGTGCACCTCGCCGTCGAACTCGACCTCCTTCTGGTACGAGAACACGTCGTTGACCAGCGTCCCGGCGTCCATCATCGCGTTCTCCAGCGCCACCACCGGACCGCTGGCGAAGAACTCCTCCGGGATGCCCTTGGAGTGCCGCAACCGGCACAGGCTCATGGTGAGCCGCGAGCCGAACGTGGCGCGGCGCATCTCCACGTAGTCCACCGGATCGGGCACGTGGCGGGAGATCTCGCCGGCCAGCTCCCACAGCCAGCTCTCGCACATCTCCTCCACCGCCGCGCGCAGCTTGGCGCGGTCCGCGAGCGGCATCGGCCCGGCCGTGCGTGCCCACACGTCGGCCAGGCCGCGTTCGAGCGCGTTCGCGGGCGCCGGTGGCGCGGTGCCGTCGAGCGGCATGAACAGCCCGAACCGCGCCACCATGACCTGGGCCGCCGGCAGGTTTCGCGACCGGCCGAAGACGACCGGGAAGTAGTCGTCGCCGTACGTGCCCCACGCCAGCCAGAACGACGCCAGGTCCAGTTCCTCGGGCGAGGCGCCGGGATTCAGGCCCGCCGCGCACAGCGGCAGGTCGATGTCGATCAGCCTGGCCTCGTCCCACACGGCCGGCCCGGCCGCACCGTTGCGCGGCTCCAGCATGCCCATCGCCGCGCACCAGGCCACGAGGTTGCGCCGGGCGGCGTCGAGGTGGGGTGACAGCTTCAGGTCGAACGGCACGTACAGGTCGGGGATCACCGACGGCCCCACCCGCTGGTACGGCACGTGCGCGACGTTGCGCAGCCGCTTGGCCCCCAGCGCGTCCACCAGCGACGACATGCCGAGCGGCCGGGTCGCCCTGGCCCGCTCGTTCATGTAGCGGCTGGAGCGCAGGTGCCACTCGTGCCCGCCCGACTGCCAGTCCTGCAGCCCCTTGACGTAGGCGAGCACGTCGGCCGCGCTGAGCGGGTCGACGGCGTGCTCGGCGAACAGCGGGCCCAGCTCGAAGGCCGCCGTGTGCTCGAACTGCTGCATCCGCGAGGTCAGCAGGTCGTTGACCGCGTTCGCGGCCTCCTGCGTGGTGCAACCCAGGAACTTCTCCAGCACCAGCACCCCGTTGCTCAGCTCGCCCTCGTCGCCCACCTCCCGCTGGTAGGAGAACAGGTCGTTGCGCAGGTGCACGGCGTCGGAGAAGGAGTCCTTGAGCACCCGCAGCGGCCGGGTGGCCGCGAGCGCGGCCGGCACCTCCGCGCGCACGGCGTGCTCGACCAGCCCGGCCGACCAGGGCGCGCCGCCGACCTTGCGGCGCATCTCGATGTACTCCACCGGGTTCGCCACCCGGCCGCTGTTGATGTTGGCCAGCTCCCACAGGGACTCGTTCAGCAGGTTGCGGGTGCTCTCCGCGAACCGGCCGCGCCAGCCCGTGGACATGCCGGGCACCGTACGGGGCCACAGGTCGGCCAGGCCCGCCTCGACCGGGTTCACCGGCTCCGGCACGGTCAGGTCGGCGCCCATCGGCATGAAGCGGGCCAGCCGCTTCAGGTACTCCTTGCCGCCCCGCAGGTCCCCGGTGCGCTTGAAGACCTCGAGGAAATGGTCGTCGAAGAAGAAGACCCAGACGTACCAGTCGGTGATCAGCCCCAGCTCCACCGCGTCGCAGTCGGGATGGGTGTAGGCGCACATCAGCGGGTAGTCGTGGGCGTCGAGGTCGGCCTCCTCCCACACGCCCGAGCCTTCGAGCATGCCCATGTCGCGGGCCCACTGCTTGGAATGGGCGCGGGCCTGCTCCAGGTGCGGGTTGAGCCGCGCCGGGTACGGCTGGTAGAAATCCGGCAGTTCGAACGGCTGGGACATCGTCACTCCCTCACAGATGTGTCTCCTTGCCGGTGCCACGGCGTGGAGGGGCCGGCACCGTACGGGCGGTGCCGGCCTGCGAGCCGGTGGGCGGGTGCCGCGTCAGCCGACCCGGCCGAGCTCGACGTCCTCCAGCACGCCGAGCGCGTCCGGCACCAGCACGGCCGCCGAGTAGTAGGCGCTGACCAGGTAGGAGATGACGGCCCGCTCGTTGATGTTCATGAACCGGACCGACAGGCTGGGCTGGTACTCGTCGGGGATGCCGGTCTGGTGCAGGCCCACGACGCCCTGGTTCTCCTGGCCGGTGCGCATCAGCATGAACGACGTCGTGCGCGTGTTGCTGATCGGGATCTTGTTGCAGGGGAAGATCGGCACGCCCCGCCAGGCCGGCACCTGGTGCCCGCCGACCTCGGTGTGCTGCGGGTAGATGCCGCGGTTGCTGCACTCCCGCCCGAACGCGGCGATCGCCTGAGGGTGCGCCAGGAAGAACGAGGGCTCCTTCCACACCGTGGACAGCAGGTCGTCGAGGTCGTCGGGGGAGGGCGGGCCCGAGCGGGTGCGGATGCGCTGGCCGAAGTCGGCGTTGTGCAGCAGGCCGAACTCCCTGTTGTTGATCAGCTCGTGCTCCTGGCGCTCGCGCAGCGCCTCGATGGTGAGGCGCAGCTGCTGGTCGAGCTGGCTCATCGGCTGGTTGTACAGGTCGGAGACGCGGCTGTGGACGCGCAGCACGGTCTGGGCGACGCTCAGCTCGTACTCGCGGGGGGACTGCTCGTAGTCCACGAACGTGCCGGGCAGCACGGCCTCGCCGGTGTGGCCGGACGACATGTTGATCGCGGCCTCGCCGTAGTCGTTCTGGTCGCGGGAGCCGCTCGTCCGCCAGCTCTCGATGTGCTCGCGCAACGCCGGCGCCTGCTCGGCGATCTGCTCGAAGTCCTGCCTGGACAGCGTGAGCACGGTGGTGGCCGTCTTGGCCCGCGCGCTGAACTCGAACCGGCCGCCCGCCACCAGGGTCTGCTCGCCGAGATAGTCGCCGTCGGCCAGCACGCCGAGGCTCTGGTCGTCGCCGTACGCGCCGCGCCCGACCTTGGCCACCCGGCCGTGGGCGATGAGCACCAATTGGTCCACCTGGCCGCCCTCGGCGACGATCTCCTCATCCGCCTCCACCTCGCGCTGGGTGAAGCGGCCGGCCAGGGCTTCGAGCACCTCCATGTCGTCGAAGCCGCGCAACATCGGCAGCTCCGTCAGCTCGGCGGGGATGACGCGCACCTCGGAGCCCGTGGTGCTGAAGGTGATGCGGCCGTCGCCCAGCGTGTACGTCAGCCGCCGGTTCACCCGGAACACACCGCCGGAGCACTGCACCCACGGCAGCAGCTTCAGCAGCCACCTGGTGGTGATCTCCTGCATCTGCGGCGGTGTCTTGGTGGTCGTGGCGAGCTGTTTGGCGGCATCGGTGCTGAGGCTGAGCTGCCCGTTGCCGTTCTCGGGCGCGGTTGAGTGGGTTGTTTCGGTCATCGTGCTGCACCACCAATCTCGGTGTGGGCCCTAGCCCGGCTTGCGGTTGGATCGGAGTTCGAGCGGGAGGGAGAAGGTGAGCGTCTCCTCGGTCAGGGTCACCGGCTCCACGTCGGCGTAGCCGCGGGCGGCCAGCCAGCCCAGTAACTCGGTGACCAGCCCTTCCGGCACCGAGGCGCCGGAGCTGACCCCGACGGTCTGCACGCCGTCGAGCCAGCGCTCGTCGGCGTGCGCCGCCCGGTCGACCAGGTAGGCCGCGCCCGCCCCGGCGGCGAGCGCGACGTCCACCAGCCGCTGGGAGTTGGAGGAGTTGGCGGAGCCGACGACGATGACCAGCTCGCAGCGCGGCGCGATCGCGCGGACCGCCTCCTGGCGGTTCTGGCTGGCGTAGCAGATGTCGTCGCTGGGCGGGTCGATGAGGCCGGGGTGGCGCTCGCGCAGCCGCTCCACGGCCCGCAGGGTCTCGTCGACCGCCAGCGTGGTCTGCGAGAGCCAGCTCACCGGCCCGTCCGCCCGGAACTCGCCCGGCTTCGCGGGGTCCACGACGTGGATGCGCCCGGGGGCCTCGCCGACCGTGCCCTCGACCTCCTCGTGCTCGGCGTGCCCGATGAGGACGATCTCGTAGCCCGCCTCGGCCATCCGCACGGCCTCCTTGTGGACCTTCGTGACCAGCGGGCAGGTGGCGTCGATGGTGCGCAGCCCGCGCCGCGCCGCCTCCTGCTTCACCGCCGGCGAGACGCCGTGGGCGGAGAAGACGACGAGCGCGCCGTCGGGGACCTCGTCGAGCTCGTCGACGAAGATCGCGCCCCGGCGGCTGAGGTCGTCGACCACGAACGTGTTGTGCACGATCTGCTTGCGCACGTAGACCGGGGAGCCGAAGCGCTTGAGCGCCTCTTCGACGGTGATGATCGCGCGTTCGACGCCCGCGCAGTAGCCGCGCGGAGCCGCGAGTAGTACCTGTGCCATGGTGGAAGACGTCCCTCACTTGGTGCGGTGCGCGAGCTGGTCGGCCATCAGGGCCAGCACGGAGGCGGCCTCGGGCTTGATCTGGGCCTCGGCCAGCGCGGACATGGCCGCGCGCACGCGTTCTTCGATCATTGACTCGACCCGGGCCAGCGCTCCGGTGTCGATGAGGATCTGGCGCACCTCGGCGGCGCGCTCCTCGGTGAGCGCCGGGTTGCCGTGCCAGGTGCTCAGGTGGTCGAGCTGCGCGGGGGAGGCGTGCTGCACGGCGTAGGCGTACATCACGGTCTGCTTGCCCTCGCGCAGGTCGTCGAGTGCCGACTTGCCGGTCTCGGCGGACGAGCCGAACGTGCCGAGCACGTCGTCGCGCAGCTGGAACGCCTCGCCCAGCGGCACCCCGAACCTGGAGTAGGCGTCGAGCAGCTCCAGCGGGGCGCCGGCCAGCGCGCCGCCGATCTGCAGGGGCCGCTCGACGGTGTACTTGGCGCTCTTGTAGCGGATCACCGTCAGCGCCTCGGCCTCCGTCGCGCCCGAGCGGAGCTGGGCCAGGACGTCGAGGTACTGGCCGCTGATGACCTCGGTGCGCATGGCGTCGAACAGGTGGTGCGCGGCCCGCAGCCGGGCCGCCTCCACCCCGCACGACGACAGCAGCGTGTCGGACCAGGCCAGGCTGAGCGTGCCCAGCAGGATGCCACCCGCCTGCCCGAACGCTTCCGCGCCCGGCCCCCGGTGCAGGTCCGTCAGACTCCGGTGGACGGTGGCGTGCCCGCGGCGGAGCAGGCTGCCGTCCATGATGTCGTCGTGGATGAGCAGCCCGGCGTGGCACAGCTCCAGGGCGGCGGCGGCGCTGATGATCTCCTCGCAGTCGTCGCCGCCGGCGCCGCGCCAGCCCCAGTAGCACAGCTGCGGGCGCACCCGCTTGCCGCCGCTGAGGATGAAGTCGGCCAGCAGGCCGTACGCGGCCTCGACGCCCGGGTCGGAGACGGGATTCCGCCAGGAGTCGAGGAATGCGCTCAGCCGCCGGTCGATGCGTGAACCAAGGGAGTGCTGAGTGAAGCCCACCGGCATGCGCGCGGCTCCTTCTGTCAGTCGGTCGCTACCCCTAGTTACTCACTGTTTACTGAGCGTGTAAAGTGTCTTATGCGGCTCAAGCTTTCTTTTGCCACAGCAGTCACATCTCTGGGGATGTCATGAAGACCCTGCTTCCCTATCTCTCGACCCCCGATGACCTGCGATCCCTGCCCGCCGAGCTGCTCGCCGGGCTGGCCGGCGAGATCCGCGGCTTCCTCATCGACAAGGTGAGCGCCAGCGGTGGTCACCTCGGCTCCAACCTCGGCATCGTGGAGATCACGATCGCGCTGCACCGGGTGTTCCACTCGCCCGACGACGTGATCGTGTTCGACACGGGCCACCAGGCGTACGTCCACAAGATCCTCACCGGCCGCCGCGACGGCTTCGACACGCTGCGCCGCCGGGGCGGCCTGAGCGGCTACCCCAGTCGCGAGGAGTCCGTCCACGACCATCTGGCCAGCTCCCACGCCTCCACCGCGCTGTCCTACGCCGACGGCATGGCCAAGGCCCGCGAGCTGACCGGCGGCGAAGCCCGGTCGGTGGTCGCCGTGGTCGGCGACGGCGCGCTCACCGGCGGCGTCGCGTGGGAGGCGCTCAACAACCTGGGCGCGGCCCGGCACCGGCCGGTCATCGTCGTGCTCAACGACAACGGCCGCTCCTACGCGCCGACGGTCGGCGGCTGCGCCGACCACCTCGGGCGGCTGCGTGCCGCCCCCGCCCTCACCGTCTTCGAGAGCCTCGGCCTGCGCTACCTCGGCCCGGTCGACGGGCACGACATCGCGGCGCTGGAGCAGGCCATGCGCACGGCCCGCGAGCTGCGCGCGCCCGTCGTGATCCACTGCCTGACCCGCAAGGGCCACGGCTACGAGCCCGCCGAGCAGGACCTCGACGAGCACCTGCACGCCATCCCCGTCACCGACCCGGCGACCGGCCGGCCGCTGGGGCCGCGCACGACCACCTGGACGCACGCGCTCGCCGACCAGCTGTGCGCGCTCGGCGAGCGGCGCCGCGATTTGGTCGCCATCACCGCCGCCATGCCGGGCCCCACCGGGCTGGCCGCGTTCGGCCGGCGCTTCCCCGGGCGCATGTACGACGTCGGCATCGCCGAGCAGCACGCCCTCGCCTCGGCCGCGGGCCTGGCCATGAGCGGCCTGCACCCGGTCGTCGCCGTCTACGCCACCTTCCTCAGCCGCGCCGCCGACCAGGTGCTGATGGACGTCGCGCTGCACCGGCTGCCGGTCACGCTGGTGCTCGACCGGGCCGGCATCACCGGCCCCGACGGGCCCAGCCACCACGGCATGTGGGATCTCGCGGCGCTGTCCGTCGTGCCGGGCATGCGGGTGGCCGCGCCGCGCGACGTGGTGCGGCTGTCGGAGCTGCTGGAGGAGGCCGTGGCGCACGACGGCCCCACCGCCCTGCGCTTCCCCAAGGCGGCGGCGGGGCCCGAGCTGCCGGCCGCCGGCTCCGTCGGCGACGCCGACGTGCTCTCCTCCACCGGCCACGACGTGCTCATCGTGGCCGTCGGACCGATGGCCGAGCCGTGCCTGAGCGCCGCCGCGATGTTGTCGGCCGCCGGCCTCGGCGTGACCGTGGTCGATCCGCGCTGGGTCATCCCGGTCTCCGCCGGCCTGCGCGAGGCCGTGCGCGGCAGCCGCATGGTCGTCACGGTCGAGGACGGCATCGCGGCCTCGGGGGCCGGGGCCCTGCTGCGGCAGGTCTGCGGGCCCGGCCAGCACGTGCTCAACCTGGGCCTGCCCTGCGCGTTCATCGGCCAGGGCAGCCGCTCCGAGCTGCTCGCCGAGGCCGGGCTGACCGGCCAGGGCATCGCGTACGCGATCAGGAAGGAGCTGACCAGATGGCCGCTGTGAATCTGGGCCTCCCGTCCGTCCGGCGGCCCCGGAGGGTGTCCCGGCAGGTCATGGTGGGCAGCGTGCCGGTCGGCGGCGACGCGCCCGTCTCCGTGCAGTCGATGACGACCACGGTCACGGCCGACGTCGACGCCACCCTGCGGCAGATCGCCGAGCTGACCGCGGCCGGCTGCCAGATCGTCCGGGTGGCGGTGCCGTCGCAGGACGACGCCGACGCGCTGCCCGCCATCGCGCGCAGCTCGCAGATCCCCGTCGTCGCCGACATCCACTTCCAGCCCAAGTACGTCTTCGCCGCGATCGACGCCGGCTGCGCGGCCGTGCGGGTCAACCCCGGCAACATCAAGAAATTCGATGACAAGGTGGGCGAGATCGCCCGGGCGGCGGCCGGCGCGGGGGTGCCGATCAGGATCGGGGTCAACGCCGGCTCGCTCGACCCCCGGCTGCTGGCCAGGCACGGCAGGGCCACGCCCGAGGCGCTGGTGGAGTCGGCGCTGTGGGAGTGCTCGCTCTTCGAGGAGCACGGCTTCCGCGACCTCAAGATCTCGGTCAAGCACCACGACCCCCGGGTGACGGTGGCCGCCTACCGGCTGCTGGCCGCGCGCTGCGACTACCCGCTGCACCTCGGCGTCACCGAGGCGGGGCCGCTCATGCAGGGCACGGTCAAGTCGGCGGTGGCCTTCGGGGTGCTGCTCGACGAGGGCATCGGCGACACGATCAGGGTGTCGCTGTCCGCGCCGCCCGTGGAGGAGGTGAAGGTCGGCATCGGCATCCTGGAGTCGCTGGGGCTGCGGGAGCGGCGGCTGGAGATCGTCTCCTGCCCGTCGTGCGGGCGCGCCCAGGTCGACGTCTACACGCTGACCGACCGGGTGACGGCCGCGCTCGACGGGTTCCCGCACCCGCTGCGGGTGGCGGTCATGGGCTGCGTGGTCAACGGGCCGGGGGAGGCGCGCGAGGCCGACCTGGGGGTGGCCGCCGGCAACGGCAAGGGCCAGATCTTCGTCAAGGGCGAGGTGGTCAAGACCGTGCCGGAGTCGCGCATCGTGGAGACGCTGGTCGAGGAGGCCATGCGGCTCGCGGAGGAGCAGGAGGAGCAGGAGGAGGAGCAGGGGGAGCAGGGGGAGCAGGAGGAGCGGGCGGCCCAGGCCGGAGAGGGGGCTCTCCAGCCTGGGGGCTCTTCCTAGATGCGCCTGGACGGTGTGCGCGCCTAGATCCGCTGCCAGAGCGCCGGTACGTTCGGCGGCTCCCAGCCGGTCTGCGAGGTGTGGCCTTGCAGGCACCGGTACGTCGCTCCGCCGTAGGTGACGGTGTCGCCGGTCGCGTACGCCGTGTTCGGCGCCCACGTGCCGTCACCCGGCCCCGTCGGCGTGATGGTGGGCGACGGGCCGCCGCCCTGGGTGGCCAGGGTCAGCCCGTACGCCGACAGGATCTCCCCGACGGGCTGGAAGTACGTCGTCCCGCCCGAACCGCAGTTGCCCGAGCCGCCGGACGTCACGCCCTGGGCCTGGTCGCCGGAGATGAACGAGCCGCCCGAGTCGCCCGGCTCGGCGCAGACGCTGGTCCTGGTGACGCCGGTGACCGTGCCCTGCTGGTAGGTGACGCTGGTGTTGAGCTGCTGCACCGAGCCGCAGTGCCACTGGGTGGTCGAGCCGGAGCGGCAGACCGACGAGCCGGGCTGGGCGACGGCCGCGCCGCGGACGGGCAGGATGCCGGCGCTGTAGCCGTTCACCACGCCGACGGGGGTCCACTGGGTGTTGACCTCGACCCAGGAGTAGTCGTTGCCGGGGAACGACGAGCCGCGGAAGGTGCCCTGGGCCACCCGGTTGGAGCCGGAGGTGGTGGCGCCGGTGCTGCCGCAGTGCCCGGCCGAGACGAAGCCGCCCTGGGAGCCGGGCCGCGTCACGGAGAAGCCGACGGAGCAGCGGGTGCCCGAGCCGATGTAGTAGGCGTCGCCGCCGCGCACGTCGTAGAAGGTCCGGGGCCGCTCGTCGGAGCGGACGACGCGCACGGCGGAGGCGTCGGCGTCGCTGGCCCGGACCCAGGCGGCGGCCTTGGCCGGGGTGGAGGTCAGGACGACCACCGTGTTCTCCATGACGTCCACGTACCAGACGGGCGCGGTCTTGGGCGCCTCGGCGGCGGCCCGGTCGAGGGCGGCCTTGACCCGGTCGAGGTGGTCGAGCGGGCGGGCGGCCACGCGGGCCTCGACGCCGGCGGCCGTGATCTCGGCCGCCTTCGACGGGTCGGTGGTGGCGGCCACCGGGGTGGCGGTGGGGCCCGTCACCCACGTGCCGGCGTACGTGCCGCCGAGCAGCTCGCGCAGGCGGGGCTCGATCGCGGCCGCGGCGGCCTCGTTGACCAGCCGCCGCTCGGCCTGCTCGCCGGTGACGCCGAGGTCGCGGGCGAGCGCGCGCACGAGGCCGGGAGGGGGATCGGCCGCGACGGACGCGCTCGCCCTGGCCGCCTCGAACAGGGAGTCGTCCTGCCGCGCGGCTAACGCGACGGCCGGGACGGTGAGCAGGGGGACGGCCGCCAACGCGATGGCCGCCGCCAGGGTCTTCCTGGGGAGCATGGGTGCACTCTCCTCGTACTGGGGGGTGCCGTCACCGTACGGGACCCCTGCCGGAGAGTGGTCGTGTCAAATTCCACCTATCACCGTGTTATGGCGGATCGCTCCTGGTCAGGCAGTTGCCCGTCGGCGAGCTCGAACGTCATGCCGTGGCTGCTGGTCACGGTGATCACCCGGCGGCCGAGCACCGCGCTCACGCGGGAGGCCACCTCCTGGAAGTTGCGCTGGCTGCCGAGCGTGTCGAGGGCGGCCAGCCGCACCGAGCCCTTTTCGAGCAGTTCCTTGGCCAGCCATTCCGTCATGGCCGGGAGGAACCTGGCCATTTCATCGGAGGTGAGCGGCGTGGGCTCTCTGCGTTCCATGGGGCGCAGTCTAGGGACGGCGGCCGGCGGGAGGAGCCGTTTGGAGAGCTATGTGGGGGTATGCGGCATTTATGAAGGCAGTCACCTGGCACGGCAAGCGGGACGTACGGGTCGAGGAGGTCCCCGACCCGGCCATCAAGGAGGCCAACGACGCGATCATCAGGGTGACCAGCACCGGGATCTGCGGCTCCGATCTGCACCTGTACGAGGTGCTGGGGCCGTTCATGGCCGAGGGCGACATCATCGGGCACGAGCCCATGGGCGTCGTCGAGGAGGTCGGGGCCGGCGTCGACGGCCTCAAGCCCGGCGACCGCGTGGTCATCCCGTTCAACATCGCGTGCGGCCACTGCCACATGTGCGGCATGGAGCTCTACGCGCAGTGCGAGACCACCCAGGTCCGCGAGCGCGGCATGGGCGCCGCCCTGTTCGGCTACACCAAGCTCTACGGCCAGGTCCCCGGCGGGCAGGCCGAGTACCTGCGGGTGCCCGAGGCGCAGTTCGGCCCGATCAAGGTGCCGGAAGGGCCGCCGGACGAGCGCTTCCTCTACCTCTCCGACGTGCTGCCCACCTCCTGGCAGGCCGTCGCGTACGCGGAGATCCCCAACGGCGGCAGCGTGACCGTCCTCGGCCTCGGCCCCATCGGCCAGATGTGCGCCCGCATCGCCCGCCACCTCGGCTACCGCGTGATCGGCGTCGACGGCATCAACGCCCGCCTGGACATGGCCCGCCGCCACGGCATCGAGGTCGTCGACGCCAGCGAGGTGCACGACGTGCCCGAGGAGATCAGGCAGCGCACCTCCGGGCGCGGCACCGACTCCGTCATCGACGCCGTCGGCATGGAGGCCCACGGCTCGCCCGCCGCCAAGCTCGCCCAGACGCTGACCGGGCTGCTGCCCGACGCGGTGGCCGCGCCGCTCATGTCGAACGCCGGCGTGGACCGGCTCGCGGCACTGAACCAGGCCATCGACTCCGTCCGGCGCGGCGGCGTCATCTCGATCATCGGCGTGTACGGCGGCATGACCGACCCCATGCCGATGCTGCGCATGTTCGACAAGGGCATCACGCTGCGCATGGGCCAGGCCCACGTCAAGCGGTGGATCCCGGCACTCATGCCGCTGGTCACCGACGACGCCGACCCGCTCGGCGTCATGGACCTGACCACGCACCGGATGCCGCTGGAGCAGGCGCCGCAGGCGTACGAGATGTTCCAGAAGAAGGCGGACGGGGCCGTGAAGGTCATCCTCCAGCCCTGATGTGCGCAGCTCACAGGGTTTCGCGGCGCGTGAGCCGGGCAGCGGAGCACGCATGAGAGTCGTCGTGGTGGGAGCAACCGGGAACGTCGGCACGAGCGTGGTACGCGCGCTGGCCGCCGACAGCGGCGTGACCTCGATCGTCGGCGTCGCCCGCCGGCTGCCGGGCTGGCGCGTCGACCGCACCGAGTGGCGGCAGGCCGACGTCGCCACCGCCGACCTGACCCGGATCTTCGACGGCGCCGACGCGGTGGTGCACCTGGCGTGGCTGTTCCAGCCCACCAGGGACCCCGCCGTCACCTGGCGGGCCAACGTGCTCGGCAGCATGCGGGTCTTCCGCGCCGCCGCCGAGGCCGGGGTGCCGGCGCTCGTGCACGCCTCGTCCGTGGGGGCGTACTCGCCGGGGCCCAAGGACCGGCCCGTGGACGAGAGCTGGCCCACGCACGGCTGGCCCGGCGCCGCGTACGGGCGGGAGAAGGCGTACGTGGAGCGGGTGCTCGACGTGTTCGAGCACGACCACCCGAACATCCGCGTGGTGCGCATGCGGCCCGGCTTCATCTTCCAGCGGGCCGCCGCCACCGAGCAGCGCAGGCTGTTCGCGGGGCCGTTCCTGCCGCGGCGGCTGGTCAAGGCGGGCCGGATCCCGTTCGTGCCGGACATCCCCGGGCTGCGGCTGCAGGCGCTGCACGCCGACGACGCGGGCGAGGCGTACCGGCTGGCGGTCGTCCAGCCGGTGCGCGGCGCCTTCAACATCGCCGCCGAGCCCGTGCTCGACGCGCACGACCTGGCCAAGCTGCTGGACACGCGCACGGTGCGGGTCCCGCGCGGCCTGGCCACCGCGGCCGTCGCGGCCGGCTGGTCGCTGCGGCTCATCCCCGCCGCCCCTGGACTGCTGGAGCTGGTGCTGCGACTTCCGGTCATGAAGACCGAGCGAGCTCGTGACGTACTCGGGTGGCAGCCGCGTCACACCTCCGAGGAGGCGATGCGGGAGTTGTTCGACGGGTTGCACGACGGTGCGGGCATGGACACCGCGCCGCTGGCGCCCGATGCCGGTCCTGTCGCGCGGGTGCGCGAGCTCGCGACGGGGATTGGCGGACGTCCGTAAAGAGCGGGCCGGGTGTAAGTTCTCCGGTCCTGGGAAGAGGAAAGACCACGCGAGGTCCTGAAGCGCGGCCTGCGTGTCGAAGTGGACGACACGGAGGAGCGCATGCGTACCTTGATCGCCCAGAGCTTCAGTCTCGAGGACGTGAGCAAGCTGCGGCACGTGGTCGCCGAGCACGCCGAGAGCTGCGGGCTCCACGGGCCCCGGCTCGATGACTTCGTCCTGGCCGTGCACGAGAGCGTGGTCAACGCCGTCGAGCACGCCGGGGGTTATGGGCGATTCAGGCTCTACACCGTCGACGGTGTCATCTGCTCCGAGACGAGAGACCGGGGGGCGGGCATCCCCGAGCCCTACGTCAACGGGGGCAAGAGGCCGTCCGACTCGTCGTACACGGGGCGGGGCATCTACCTGATCCGGCGGCTGTGCGACGCCGCCGACTTCCGCACCGGGCCGGGCGGCACCACCGTCCTGCTCACGATGCGGTTACCGCGCCGGCCGGGGCCGGACGCCCGCGGGCGGATGCGGCGCATCAGGGTCACCGCGCCGGGCGGGCGCCCGTTCGGCCGCTTCACCGCCTGACCTGCGCCCGGCGGGCAGCAGCCCGGCGCTCCGCCCCTGGCCTGGCGCGC
>NZ_JAATEP010000047.1:0-93295 GCF_012034275.1 Nonomuraea composti
CCCGGCCCTTGACACCGTCCTCGGCACCGCCCGGGCGCGCGATGTTCGTGGCGCAGCAGCGGCTCGTCGGGGACCTGGCCGAGCCGGCGCAGCGCCCACTCGGGCGGGTTGTGGGCGGCGCGCTGGCCGAGCTGCTCGGTGCGCTGGTCCATCCGCCCCTTCTACGCTCCGCTCCGCGTGCGTCTCACGATGGCCGGGTGCCGAGCTCGGATTGCAGGCCGTTCAGGATCGTGCGCAGCCCGAACTCGAGATCCTGGTCGGGCGCCGGCGGGAGGGTGCCATCCTCCTGCGCCTGGCTGTGGGCGCGGAGCCGCGGGAACCTCATCGCGATCTCGGTCGCCTGCGCCATCATGGTGCGGATCTGCTCCTGCTCGTCGCCGCCCGTGCGGCGCAGGCGCGCTCGCCACGCCGCTTCGGAGGCCACGCCGAGCGCGTTGCCCAGGACGAAGGTGAAGACGGTCTTCATGGCCCGCTCGGCGTCTCGTCCGGTGAAGCCGGCCGCCAGGTAGACCGCGAGCAGGTGATCGTCGTGGCGGGCTTTGCCGGGGCCGTACAGCAGGTGGGTGCTCATGGCGGGGACCAGCCACGGATGCCGGATGATCATGGCGTACAGCCCTTTGGCCATGGCGGTGGCCGCCGCCTGCCAGGTGACCTTCTCCAGGTCCGGTAGCTCGATCTCCGCCCAGACCGCGTCGGCGGCGAGCACGAGGAGGTTGTCCTTGCTCTTGACGTGCCAGTAGACGGCCGTGGCCGCGGAGTTCAGGCGGGTGCCGAGCTGGCGCATGCTCAGGCCTTCGATGCCGTCGCTGTCCAGCAGCTCGACGGCCGTTCGGACGATCTGGTCCTGGGTCAGCGTCTCGCGTGGCACCTGCCCAGGATAGGGCGGTCTTGCACAGCGTTCGAGCCTGGACTTGCACAGTGTTCAAGTGCGGCCCTACGCTCCCACTTGAACAGTGTGCAAGTCGTCGGAAGGCATGCCGTGATACCGGTCGTAGTTCTGTGCGCGTCACTCCTGCAGCTCCTGCTCGCGGGCACCTTCTTGGTCATCCCCGTCATCGGCCGGCGCCGTGGCCCCGACGCGCAAAGGGCGGCCGAGGCCGAAGTGGCCAGACAGGGCATTCCGGGCGACGTCCTGGCCCGGCACCGGATCGACTTCGGAGCCAGCCGGGCCAGCGTCGTCCTCGCGATGTCCATCGGCGTGTGCCTCATGGCGCTCGCCCTGCTCAACCTGAGCGGAAGCGGCACCGGCCGACTGCTGTCCTGGATCTTCCAGGCGATCGTCTTCGTGCTCGGCTGCGTGATCATGCCGGGTGAGGTGTTCACCACGCGATACCTGAAGGCGGCCGCCCGCAAGTCGGACGACCCGAGCCTGCGCGGCCTCGACGTCGGAGCATTCGTCGACGCTGCCGCGAAGGCGTACCCGTCCTGGTTCCGCGGGGTGATCGCCGCCCGCCTCGCCCTGACGACGGCCGGCTCGCTCCTGGTCATCGGCTTGCTGGCCACGCCTGCAGCCGGCGGCTACTTCGCGTGACACCACTGCGGCGAAGCGCCCGACGCGCACCGAGTGCAGTGTGGCGCCCGGCAGTGCGGATCAGCGCCTCGATCATCTGAACCGGCCCGCGCGGCAGTGGGTCGTGCACCGCGCAATCGAGAATGTCCTCGGCCGTCGCGCTCGGTGCCTCCATCGCCGTCCGGGTCGCCATGAAGTCCACGTCAGCCCTTCACCGGCCGCGGCGAGTTGCGCGCTCGCGCGGAAAGCGCGCAACGGCTCTCCCGCCGTCAGCCCGGACCGTACGTGAGCTCGCCACCGCCCAGGGACACCCGGCCGCCTGAGCCGGCGTACATTTCGCGTAGTCATTCGCGCTGTTGGCGTCAGAAATGCATCGCCTGTCCGTAGTCGGCGGGCTGGACGCGCTGTCGCTGGACGCGATGGCGGCGGTCGCGTACGGGCCAGGCCCGAGGCGGTCGTGCTGGTGCTCGCCCTCGCGGGCGTTCGGCATCGGGCCCGGACGTTGAGCACGCCAGTCGCGTGGCGTCCCGCTTTCCCGCGATCAACCGGTGCGCTTCCGGATGAGCCCTCGTCAGGCGGGGACGTGAGCCTCCAGCCTGGCCCGCGTGGCGTGCATGTCCCACAGGAGGTCCGCCAGCTGGGCAGGGTCGGCTGCGGGCATGTCCGGCATGGGCTCGCCCTGGGCCAGCCGTCGCTGGTAGTCCTTCTCGAAGGGGGTGCCCAGGATGCGGGCGCCGATGTAGAGCAGGCCGACGTACACGCCCTGGCCTGTCACCTCGGCCGCCAGCGACTGCAGGTAGTTCCGCTGCGCGGCCAGGATCGTGGGCCAGCCGCTCATGTGCGGGCGGCCGTGGACGGCGGCGGCCCCCTGAGCGCTGAGGATGGCGCCGTCGCCGCGCTCGATCATGGCCGGCAGGAACTCGCCGACCAGGCCCATGAGGGTGTAGAGCGTGATCGGCAGCCGGTCCAGGATCAGCTCGCGGGTGAGCCGGGTGGCGGGTACGAAGGCCAGTTCCGTGGGGGCCGGGCCGTAGTAGAACGCTGTGGGGTCGCCCACCTTCTCCCTGATCCGGCCGGCGAGCGCGGGGACGGTGTCGCTCCGGTCGAGGTCGCCGGTGATCACGTGGGCGGTGACGCCGTCGGCGGCGAGCTCTCCTGCCAGGGACTCCAGACGTTCGCGGCGGCGGGCGACGAGGACGACCTCGTACCCCTCCTTGCCGTAGCGGCGGGCGACCGCCTGGCCGACGCCGGGACCGCTTCCGAAGACTGCGATGGATTTCGTCATGACACTCAGCGAACCGCACCGGCCGGCAGATGATCCATGGGAGAAAGTCTGAAATGCCTTTGCGATCGTCTAGGTTGGGCGGGTGGACGTGCTCACCGATCTGCTGCACCGTGCCCGCGCGCAGGACGCCCTCGTCCGGCAGCTGATCCAGCCGCCGCCGTGGGCGATCACGTACGCCGACGCGCCGCCCCTCACGGTCGCGGCCACGCTCGGCGGGCGGGCCGTGATCCGGCTCGCGGACGCTCCTCCCACCCGGCTCTGCTCGGGTGACATCGCGCTCATCACCGCTTCCGGCGGCTACACGATCGCGGACGACCCCGCGACCCCGCCCCAGTACGTCATCCGCGACGGCCGCAAGTTCCTGCCCAGCGGCGCGCCCGTGCCCGTGGACGACGTCCCGGCACCGGTCCCCCGCACGTTCGGCACGGGCCTGTCCGGTGCGGGCCTGTCCAGCCCGGGGTCCGGCGCCACCGTCATGCTGCGCGGTGCGTACGACCTGCGCGGCGACGTGGCGTCCCGCCTGCTGGAGCTGCTTCCCCCGCTGGCCGTCGTGCCGGCCGGGCCGCGTACCCGGGTGCTGCTCGACCTGCTCTCCACCGAGGCCGCCAGCGGCGAGCCGGGACAGGACACCGTGCTCGCCGGCCTGCTGGACCTGATCCTCGTGATCGCGCTGCGGGCCTGGTGCATCAGGCCGGAGGCGACGCCGCCCGCCTGGTACCGGGCGTTGAGCGACCCGGTGATCGGCGAGGCGCTGCGCCTGCTGCACGAGGAGCCCGCGCATCGGTGGACGGTGGCCTCGTTGGCGGCGAAGGTGGGCCTGTCCAGGGCCGCCTTCGCCCAGCGGTTCACCGCCCTGGTCGGCCGGCCGCCGCTCGGCTACCTCACCGATTGGCGCATGACCCTGGCCGCCGACCTGCTCCGCGATCCCCGCAGGAGCGTCGCCTCGGTGGCGCGCGAGGTGGGCTACGGGGATGCTTTCGCGTTCAGCGTCGCGTTCAAGCGTGCTCGCGGGTGCACGCCGTCGCAGGCTCAGCGTTCGTCCACGACCTGACCGTTCTGGGCGGTGGCGTCCTTGGTGAGGGCCATGGTCAGCGGCGCCTCGGCGAAGGTGGCGATGGCGGCGAACGCCGCGCCCATCTGCCCGGCGTCCTCCCAGTGCCAGGTGTCGGTGTAGGTGCCGTCCTCCAGGCGGATCAGCACGGTGCGGGTGAGCCCGGGGTGCCGCTCCCGTACGGTGGCGATGAGGGAGGTGCGGCGGGCCAGGAACTCCTCCAGGTCGGGGTCGGCGACGGAGTAGTGGTGCGCGCGTACGGCGGACATGTCAGTTGTCTTCCTTTCGTGGGTGTGCGTGGATTACCAGCTGCCGGCGACCTGGCGGATGGGGGCGTTGAGGCGGTTGAAGAGGTTCGTGGTGGCGGTCATCAGCAGGATCGAGGCGAGCTGCTTCTCGTCGAAGTGGTCCGCGGCCTCGTCCCAGATCTCGTCCGGCACGGCGTCGGTGCGGTCGGCCAGCCGGGTCGCGCACTCGGCCAGCGCCAGCGCGGCCCGCTCGGCGTCGGTGTAGTACGGGGCCTCGCGCCAGGCCGCGACCAGGCCGAGGCGCTCGTCGGTGGTGCCGAGCTTGCGCAGGTTCTTCAGGCCCGCGTCCACGCAGAAGCTGCAGCCGTTGATCTGGCTGACCCGCAGGTGGATCATCTCCATGAGCTCCTGCGGGAGGCCCTGCGACTGGGCGGCCTTCATCAGCTCCATGATCGGCTTCATCGCGGCGGGGATGACCGTGGCGGGGTTCTTCATCCGGGCTTCCATCGTTGTCTCCTCTGTCGTGCTTCGTGTGAGATCAGAGTGGACGTCCGGATTGATACATTCGCTATGCGTCCACGATGTGCCGGAGATGGGGGTCACGATGCTGCGCTTCTCTCTGCTCGGACCCGTGCAGCTGACCCTCGACGGCACGCCGGTCCCGAGCATCGCCCCACGTCATCGGGCGGTCCTGGCCTACCTTCTGCTCAACGCGGGCCGGGTGATCAGCATCGAGCGGCTGATCGAGGCGATGTGGGGTTACGACATGCCGGACACCGCCCGCTCGCAGATCCACGCCTCGATCACCGCCATCCGCAAGGCGCTGCGCGGCGCGGGCGCCGAGGGGCTGCTGGAGACCCGGGCCGGCGGCTACGTGGCGCGGCCCGAGCCGGGGCAGGTGGACACGCAGGAGTTCACCGAGCTGGTGGCGGCAGGGGCACTGCGCGAGGCGCTGGGGCTGTGGAGTGGTGAGGCGCTGGAGGGGGTGCACGCGCATTACGTCGCCGGGGTCAGGGAGTTGTGGAACGAGCGGCGGCTGTCGGCGTACGAGCGGCTGGTGGAGGGTGAGCTGGCCGCCGGACGGCACGCTGAGCTGCTCGACGAGCTGGCCGCGCAGGTGAGCGCGTACCCGCTGCGCGAGAAGCTCACCGGCCATCTCGTCCTGGCCCTGCACCGCGCGGGCCGCCAGGCCGACGCCCTGGCCGCGGCCCGCGCCTACCGCACGGCCCTCGCCGACGAACAGGGCCTCGACCCCGGCCACGCTTTCACCGAGCTGGAGCAGGCCGTCCTCAAGGACGACCCGTCCCTGCGCCTGCCCGCCGCCCCGGCCTCCTTCGTGGGGCAGAGCGCTTCCGCGGCCGGGGCGGTGGCCGTCCCGGCGGGCTCGGGCGCCTCCCCTGCGGGGCCGGGCGCCTGGCCGGCGGGGTTGATCACCGCCGCACAGCCGTCTCGCCGCCCGGCCTTCCTTCCGTACGACATTCCCGACTTCTCCGGAAGGGCCGTCGAACTGGAGCGGCTCGTGGCCGAGCACCACGAACCGGGCGTCATCACCATCGACGGCATGGCGGGCATCGGCAAGACCACGCTCGCCGTGCACGTGGCCCACCGGCTGGCCGAACGCTATCCGGACGGGCAGCTCTTCCTCGACCTCCAGGCCCACACCGCAGGCCGGGAGCCGATCGACCCGGCCGCCGCGCTGGAGGCGCTGCTGCGGCAGCTCGGGGTACAGGCCGACCGCATCCCGGTCACGACGGCCGAGCGGGGCGCGCTCTGGCGGGCCGAGCTGGCCGGGCGTCGCGTGCTGGCCGTCCTGGACAACGCGCGCGACGCCGACCACGTACGCCCCTTGCTGCCGGGCCGCTCCGACACCCTCGTCCTGATCACCAGCAGACGGCGGCTCGTCGGCCTGGACGGAGCCCACGCGCTGTCCGTCGACGTGCTGGCGGAGCGGGACGCGCAAGAGTTGTTCGAACGCATCGTGGGCGAGCGCGCCCGGCAGGAGCCGGACGCCGTCCGCGAGGTGCTGCAGCTGTGCGGGCACCTGCCGCTCGCCCTGCGGATCTCGGCCGCCCGCCTCCAGCACCGCCCGAGCTGGACCGTGGCGTACCTGGCCGGCCGGCTGAACGACCACCGGCGGCTGCTGAACGGCGTGTCGGCCGCCTTCGCCCTGTCGTACGAGCAGCTCGACGAGGCGGAGCAGCGCATGTTCCGCCTGCTCGGCCTGGTGCCCGGCCGCGACATCGACGCCTGCGGCGCGGCGGCCCTGGCCGGGATCGACGAGGACGAGGCCGAGGAACTGCTCGAAGGGCTCCTCGACGCCCACATGCTGCTGCAACGCGAGCCCGGCCGCTACACCTTCCACGACCTGCTCCGCGAGCACGCCCGCAGCCTCGCCGAGAACGACGGCGCGGTCATGCGGCTGCTCGCGTACTACCTGCACCGCTCCCGCGCGGCGATGGACCGGCTCTTCCCGCACAGCCTCGCCGAGCGCGAGGGCATCCCCCAGCCCGCGACCCCGATCGCGCCCCTCCGCGACGCCGCCGAGGCGAGCGCCTGGCTGGACGCCGAACGCGCGAACATCATCGCCACCGCCGTCCACGGCCCGGAGATCTGCCTGGGCATGCTGGCTTTGACCATGCGCCCGTACCTGGACCGGCAGGCCCACCACGACGACGCGCTCACCCTGCACACCCTGGCGCTCCAGCGCAGCCGCAAGCTCGGCGACCGCGAGGTCCAGGCGCGGGCGCTGACCGACCTGGCGTGGACGTACTGGCGGCTGGGCGAGTACGAGCGGGCCGAGGAGCACGCCCACCGGGCCCTCGACGCGTGCGAGGAGGCCTACGAGCGGGCCAGGGCCCTGCTCACGCTGGGCAACGTGGCCCTGCGCAGGCGACGGGACGTGGAGGCTGAGCAGTACCTCAGGCAGGCGCTCGACCTGTCCCGCATCGGCGCCGACACCTGGGGCGAGGCGCACGTCCTCGGCATCCTGGCCCTCACCCTGGACCGGGCGGGCCGTGCCGAGGAGGCCCGCCGCCACCTCGACCTGGCCCTCGCCCTCCACCGCAAGGTCGGCAACCCGGCGGGAGAGGCGGCCACCCTCGACCACCTCGGCATCGTCCTGCGCCGCCAGGGCGAGCCGGCCCAGGCCCGCGCCCGCCACGAGCAGGCCGCCGCCCTCTACCGCGAGCTGGGCAACCCCGCCGACGAGGCCGGGGCGCTCAACGGTCTGGCCGAGGCGGCGGACGATCCGGCCCGCGCGATCGAAGAGCACACGGCCGCGCTCGCCCTGGCCGACCGCACCCGCAACCGCCCGGAGCAGGCCCGCGCGCACGACGGGCTGGCCCGCGCCCACCTCGCCCTCGGCCACCCCGAACAGGCCGGCGAGCACGGCCGCCTGGCCCTGGCCCTGTACGCCGAGCTCGGCGTCCCGGAGGCCGAGGAGCTGCGCGCCTTCCTGGAACCCGCGTGAATCACGCTGACCTGCCGAAACGTGCAGCGCACGGGCTATCGCGGGGAGCCGTCCCGCAGCCGGGACGCGACCTCCACGTGCAGACCGCCGCCCTCCCCCGCCCCCGGCACGTTGAACTCCACGGCGTTGTCCACCCGGCTGTCCACCAGGTTTGGCCACCAGGTTGGCCAGCAGCCGTTCGACCTGGGCCCGGTCGCCCGCGACCGGTGCGGGCTTCGATGTCCGCGTCCAGCACCCAGTGATCGGCGGATTCACCCCGGACGACTTCGCCATCGACACCGCCGCCGGCACGGTCACCTGCCCCGCCGGGCACACCGTCCCGCTCGCCGCACCAGGAGGCCGCTACCAGCAACGCCGCGCCACCTTCACCGGCCTGTGCGCCGCCTGCCCGCTGCGCGAGCGGTGCACCACCGCCAAGACCGGCCGCGTGCTCACCATCCGCCCGCACCACCACCTACAGGCCGCCGCCCGCCACCAAGCCGCCACCGACCCCCGCCTGGCAAGACGACTACCGCCGCTGGCGCCCCATGGTCGAACGCGCCGTCGCCTGGCTCGTCGCCCGAGGCAACCGCCGCCTGCACTACCGCGGCACCGCCGCCAACGACCGCTGGCTCCACCACCGCGCCAGTTCCGGCGCAAGGGTGCTGGACCTGCTAGGAAAGGCGGGTCGTACGGCGACCGACGTGGCTCGTGACTTAGACATCAGCACCCAGACGATCCAAACCTGGCGGCGGCAAGACCCTATCGACTGTGGTTTGGGAGAGATGGAGCCGCATCATGCCGGCTGGAAGCTGATCTGGACCCGTAGACCGCCCTCGGGAAGGGCGTGGGCGTCGAGCCGGGCGTTGTGGGCGGCGGCGATGGCGGCCACGATGGACAGTCCCAACCCCGACCCGTCCTCCTGCCCGGTCCGCACCGTGGCGAGTCTGCGGAACGGTGCGAACAGGGAATCGACCTGATCGGCGGGGATGGTCGGCCCGCTGTTGCTCACGCACAGCGTCGGCCGCCCGGCGTCGAGGCCTGTCCGGATTCTCACCCAGCCTCCCCTCGACGTGTTGTGGCGCACGGCATTGTCCAGGAGGTTGGCCGCCAACCGCTCCACGAGCGTTGGATCGCCTGATGTGCAGGCCACGTCCAGCTGTGTCTCCAGTCGTAGCCCGGGATTGAGCGGATCGAGATCCGCTGCGACGAGGCCACCACCGCCGGCGCGGCCATCCCCAGGCGGCTCGGCTACTGCCTGGACCACATTGAGGACTACAACCGGGACGCGCCCGAAGACACTTGCCGCAAGATGATCTAGATCCACGCTAAGGCTGGTGGATCGCAACACGGCTGAACCAGCGAGAGAACGATGCCGGGCATGCCCATGAGGATCACACCGATGCCGGTGCGGTCGGTCACCAGGAGCGGCGCGGGCGCCGGCTCGGAGCGGTTCGCGGGAGCGCGACATCAGTGAGTTCTTTCATGCTCCACCGGTGACCGCCGGACGGGGCGGACCGGCCCTTCACCTGCGCGGTTCGCTCTGGCGCCGGGTGGCGTGGATGGAGCCGAGGAGGCCGAGGGCCTGGGCGCTGGCGCTGCCCGGCTCGGCGTGGTAGATCACGAGCTGCTGGCCGGGGGCGTCGCGGACGTCGAAGGCCTGGTAGGTGAGCGTGAGCGGGCCCACGTCGGGGTGCAGGAATCGCTTGGCGTCCTGGGTCTTGCCCCGTACGGTGTGGGCGTTCCACAGCCGGGCGAAGTCCGTACTCCGCTCGGCGAGATCGCCGACGAGCTCGGCCAGCCGCGGGTCGTCCGGGGCGAAGCCGGCCGCCTGGCGCAGGTTGGCCACGGTGGCCTGGGCCGCCCGGTCCCAGTCGGTGTAGAAGCGCCGGCCGGCGGGGTCGAGGAAGGTCATGCGGGCCAGGTTGTCCGCCGGCTCGAAGGGGCTGTAGAGGGCGTCGGCCAGGGCGTTGGTGGCCAGGATGTCCAGGGTCCGGTTCATCACGAATGCGGGGGTGTGCGGGTAGCCGTCCATCAACTGGCGCAGCGCCGGGCTGACCCGCTCGGCGGCCTGCGTGAAGGGCCGGTCGTCAGGGGTGGTCCCGGCCAGCCGGTACAGGTGCGCCCGGGCGTCGGCGTCGAGGCGCAGCGCGCGGCCGAGGGCGTCGAGCACCTGACCTGAGGGATTGCGCTCGCGCCCTTGTTCCAGGCGGGTGTAGTAGTCGGCGTTCACACCGGCCAGGACGGCGACCTCCTCACGGCGCAGCCCGGCGACTCTGCGGGCTCCGTAGCTCGCCATGCCGACGTCCTCCGGCCGCAGGGCGGCGCGGCGTGCGCGCAGGAATTCTCCCAGGTGGTTGCTCCCCATGCGACCACGCTATCCGGCGGCCCCGTGTGCTGCCTGGGTGCGCCGCACCCAGGCAGCACACGTCCTGGTTGATGCCTTCTGACCTGCGCAGACTCGATGAAGTACGGCACCCGCCACCGACTCCTCACCCTCGGAGGAAGCCCTTTGAACGCCATCCTGGACCAGCTGCGCAACGCCGTCCCCGGCCGCCGCGTCCTGCTCACCGGAGCAGCAGCCGTCGTCACCATGAGTCCGAGCTCGCCGTCGGCGTCCGGCCAGGGCTGAGCATCGATGTCGACGTCGCCTGGCCGGCGACATGTTCACGCAGATGCGCGCCCTGCACACCGTCCAGCGCATGCGCGCCGTCAACGCCGCCTACGGCACCGGCGAGCGCCCGCCCGGATCGGCGTGCACGGCGTCCTCGACTCGCCGACCGCCGGCTTTGACCGGCCGCACCGTTGCCGGCGCCGGCGTGACCATCACTTGTCCATTCAACGGAGCCCGTCCATGTTCAGAGATCCCCTGCACCTCCTCGGACTGTTCACCACGCTGCTCCCCTGCGCCGCTCCGGGCAGTGGCCGCGTGGAGCGCGCTCCGCACCCGTACGTCGGCATGTGGGTCACCGCCGACGGACGGATCCGCCAGGGACTCCTCGCCGGCGGCCGCCACGAGGAGGAACGCGACGGCCGCCAGCGTGCCTGCACGGGCCGCTACCCCGTCACGGGCACCCATCTCGACGACCACGACGACCTGAGCTTCACCGCCACTGGCGACGTGCTCCACCACGAGCGCCTCGTGCTGTACCGGCAGGAGCGGCCGTCATGAGCGGGATCGCCGGATCGGCTCCCCCGTCACCGGCGCCCGCAACGCGACAAGACCTGACCGGACCGACCACATCAACGAGAAACCCGAAGGAGTTCCCATGACAGGACCACGACTCGCCGGCAAGGTCGCGCTGATCACCGGCGCGACCGGCGGCATCGGCGCGGCGACCGCCGAACTCTTCGCCCGCGAGGGCGCCCGGCTGATGATCACCGATGTCGCCGAAGGGCCCCTGCGGGAACTGGCCTCCACGATCGAGGCCCTCGGCGCGGAGGTCGCCGCCGCCCGCCTCGACGTCTCCTCGGTGCGGGAGTGGCAGGAGGTGATCGGTCTCGTACGCGAGCGTTTCGGCAGGCTGAACGTGCTGGTGAACCTGGCCGGCATCGTGGACTGGCCCGGCATCGAGGACACGGCGGAGGATGCCTGGGACCGCGTCATCGACGTCAACCAGAAAGGCACCTGGCTCGGCATGAAGGCCGCGATGCCGCTCCTGCGCGCGAGCGGCAACGCCTCGGTGATCAACACCTCGTCGGTGCTCGGGATCGTCGGCAGCGGCGCCGCGGCGGCCTACCAGGCGTCCAAGGGCGCGGTACGCCTGCTGAGCAAGACCGCCGCGGTCGAGTACGCGCGCCAGGGCGTGCGGGTCAACTCCGTGCACCCCGGCGTCATCGCCACGCCGATGATCCAGGAACTCCTGGACGAGCAGGGTGACCAGCAGCCGGACATCCAGCGCACCCCGATGCGCCGGGCCGGGCGCGCCGAGGAGGTCGCCCCCGCCTACCTCTTCCTCGCCTGCGACGATTCCTCCTTCGTCACCGGAGCGGAGTTCGTGATCGACGGCGGGCTCACCGCGTACTGAGCAGCCGGACACCGAACAGATAGGGCCGCCGGCGCGTCGTCGCGCCGGGAACCGGCCGGTCACGCCTGCGGCGCCTGGCCGCCGCGGCAGGAAGGAAAGGGATGATGACATCCACGCATGCGTCCACCCGGACCACAGAGTCCACCGAGTCCACCGAGTTCGCCGGAAAGGTGGCCCTCGTCACCGGGGCCGCGCGTGGCGTGGGCCGGCAGACCGTCCGGCTGCTGCACCGCCGCGGCGCCCGGATCGTCGCCCTCGATCAGCGCCAGGAGGTGGCAGAGCTGCCTGCGGAGTTTCCCGGCGTGCATCCTCTGATCGGGGACGTGGCGGACGAGGCGGTGGCCGAGCGGGCCGTACGGGAGGCCGTGGAGCGGTTCGGCGCTCTGGACATCCTGGTCAACAACGCGGGCCGCACCTTGAACAAGCCGGTCACGGACACGACGGCGCAGGACTGGGACGCGCTGATGGCGGTCAACGCGCGCGGCTCGTTCTTCTTCGCCCGCGAAGCCTTCCGCGTGATGCGCGAGCGCGGCGGCGGCGCCATCGTGAGCACGGGCTCCTACGTCTGCACCGTCGGCATGCCGGAGGGCGTCGCCTACGCGGCGTCCAAGGGCGCCTTGGCCCAGCTCACCAAGGTCCTCGCCATCGAGGGCGGCCCGCTGGGCATCCGGGCCAACCTCGTGGCCGCAGGCGTCATCGAGACCGACTTCCTCGACACCTTCCGCACCGACAGCCGCGCATATTTGGCCTCTTTCGCCGGCGCCCAGCCGCTCGGGCGGGTGGCCCAGCCCGAGGAGATCGCCGAGGTGCTCTGCTTCCTCGCCTCACCGCGCGCCGGCTTCATCACCGGTGCCGTGCTCGCCGCCGATGGCGGCTTCACCGCCATGTGAGAGTCAGTCAGCGCCGGCGGCCGCAGTTCGTGGACGATCGGGTTGAGGCCCGGCGTGCAGGAGTCCGCATCACGCAGATCGCCTGGGTTGACGGCACTGATCAACTCCTTCGGTCAGTCATCGGTCGATGCGGACACTCCTACGGTGACGGTGGCCGCGTGACGCGCAGAAGAGATGGCAACGCGACGCAGAGCTATGGGGGTGTGTCCAGCGATCGGCTCAGCGGCGGACGCGGTAGCGGATGTGGGTGGCCTCGGGCGTGTCGATCACCTGAATGATCTCCAACTCGATCTCCGACGGCAGGACGTCGAACAACCGGCGTCCTGCGCCCAGGAGTACGGGGATGTGGTGGATCTGCACTTCATCCAGCACCCCCGCCTGGAGGGCCTGCTGCACCGTGTACGCGCCGCCACGAATCTGCACGTCCCGTTCCCCGGCGGCGGCCTTCGCCTGCGCCATCGCGCTTTCGATGCCGTCGTTCACGTAGGTCACCAGCGGATAGCCCCACCGGGCGGCCGGGCTGGGCGGCCGATGGCTGGGAACGAAGATCGGCAGACCGCCGTGAGAGCCGCCCCAGTGGTCCATGAGCTCAGCGGTCCGCCGTCCCGCGAGGATCGCACCGGCCCCGTTCCATTCGTCTTGGAACTGCTTGACCGGCCCGGGATGCTGGTCCGAGTCGGCCCACTTGTGCAGCCGCTCGCCATCGTCGCCACCGAGGAAGTCGTTGGGGTCGGCGATGTACCCGTCGAGGGACATCGACATGTCGAGCACTGATTTGGACATGGCCCACTCCTTGTTTCACGGCGTGGCCCCTCGGCCACCGCGTTCCTCATGATGCGGCCAGGTCAGAGCCGTCCGCGATACATTCGGCGGCAGCCGAATCCGGCGGAACCCGGGCATGCTCACGCTGACGTTCACCGCCTACGACGTGACCTCGATCAGGTTCGCGTTCCCCCGCTCAGGGAGGTCTCCGCCGGCATCCACGCGCTGCGCACCGTGGCCGGCCGGACGCAGCACCTGCCCTGGTCGAGGGAGGTACGCTCCAAGCTCACCGCCGGCCTGGCGCCCCTGCTCGGCCTCATTCCCCGGGGGCGAGTACATCCCCGACTTCCTGAGCCCCATCCCCGGCCGCCCACCCCGGACCTGACCGCCGAGCTGGCCGCGCTGCGTGCCATCCCCGATGAGGTGATCCGGAGCACCCTCACCAACGGCACTGTCGTCAGCGCTGACTTCGACGTCGCGCTGGCACCCACCGGGACCGGCCCATGAAGACGGGGGTTTCCGGACTTTCTGGACAGGCCCTACGCGCTGGGCGTGCGCGAGAGGAGCGGATGATGTGACCTACAGCGCACCTTGGCTGGGGAGCAGCAACGTTATCTGGCCGGACGTCACTCGTAGTGACGCGGCCTCTGAGCCAGATCACGTTAGGTGGAGCCTTTCGGGCATCCGGCCATCTTCTTCTTCACGCGCACAGTCAGCTCGGAAGTGAACTTCACCCGGTCCGACTGTGCCCAGACGAGCACCTGCCCCCGGGGCTGTCGGCACCGCGTCGCCGACGAACCAGTTGCCCGGCACCTGCGCTGGGCGCGGTCCGAGCTCATGCCGACCCTGAACCCACCGTCAGCGGCGCTGTATCGGGAGTTGAGGCCGCTTTCATGGGGCGGGCGCATCGTGATGGTGTGTCCAGTGAAATCCTGGCTCACCCGACGTGACCGAGCTCGTGGCAAGCCCGTCATCGCGGAAGCCGGCGGGCGCAGCGCCCGGGCCGCAAGAGGTTGATCAAGGACGGCCGACATGGATCGATCCGAACTCCAGGCGACCCGTTCCCGCCTGACCGACGACCTGTCCATTGACCCGGGCGAGCTGCGCGAGATCGCCCTCCGGCTGCTCGACGAGGTCACCCGCGAGCGGCTCAGGGAGAGCCTGCTGCGCGCCGACTACGCCGACCTCCTGGAGGCGTCCAGGGCCGCGGTGGCGGCCACCTGGCAGGGCTGCCCCGACCCGACGGCTCCTCTGGAGCACCGGCTGCGCCGCCTGGGCCTGCTGCCGCCCCTGGGCATGCCGCCCGGCCAGGCCCTCGCCGACGCCGCCAGCCTCTGTACGGTCCTGCGCGGGACGCCGTGACCCGATGGACGTCAGGCAACTGGGTCACGACGGCCCGGTCACCTCGGTCATCGGCGTCGGCGGTACGGCCTTCTCCGGAGCCGTGGACGTCGAGGACTGCGTCCGGGTCGTCCGTCACGCGCTTGATCTGGGCGTCACGCTGCTCGACACGACCTGCCGTACCGGACATGAGCAGGTGGAGCGGCTGGTCGGGCGGGCGGTCGCGGGCCGCCGCGGTCAGGCGGTGCTGGCGGCGCCGGCCCGCCCCGGCGGCGGGAGCCTGGCGCGGGCCTGCGACGCCGTCCTGCGCCGGATGGCCGTCGACCACCTCGACGTCTTCTACCTGGACTGCCCGACCTGGACGCGGCCGATCGAGGAGGGGGTGGGCGAGCTGGCCGAGCTGGTCGCGGCGGGCAAGGTCCGGCACATCGGGCTGGCCGAGCCGCTGGCCGGGCAGATCCACCGCGTCGCCGGGCAGCCGGTCTCGGTGATCGCCTGCGAGTACTCGCTGCTGAAGCGCCGGGCCGAGCTGGACCGGATTCCCGCGGCCCGGGCGCACCGGCTCGGGGTGGTCGCCCGCGGCCCGCTCGGCCGCGGGTTCCTGGCCGGCGCCGACAGGTTGTCGGCGGCGCATTCGGCGTGCGGCGACCCGCGGCGGGCCGGGCTCGGCATCGCGGAGGCCGGACCGCTGGCCGAGCGCATGCGGGCGCTGCGGGCGGCTGAGGAGATCGCCACCCAGCTCCATCTCGGCCTGGCCAGGCTGGCCCTGGTGTGGGTGCTGGCGCAGGGCGACGTCGTGCCCGTTCCGAGCACGCGCAGCCGGGTGCACCTGGAGATGAACGCCAGCGCCGCGGCCATCCGGCCTGACCCCGCGCTGCTCGCCCGGCTCGGCACGCTGTTCCCGCCGGACTGGGGGAACGGGACCGACCACCGGGACGACCCGCAGGCTCGGGATGGCCGGACGGCGGTCTGACCGGGGACGCCGGCCTGCTTCACCGCCGTCCGGGTAGGGATGGCCGGACAGCGGTCTGGTTCATCGCCGTCCGGCTAGGGATGGCCGGACGGTGGTCTGGTTCATCGCCGTCCGGCTAGGGATGGCTGGACGGCGGTTTGACCAGGGATGCCGCCACGGCCTTGTTGACCGCGTCGACCCGGGAGACCGCGCCCAGCTTGACGAAGATGTTGCGCAGGTGCCGCTTCACGGTGGCCTCCGTCAGGTTCAGCCGGTGGGCGATCTGCCGGTTGCTCAGCGCCTCGGCGACCAGTTCCAGCACCTGCAGCTCACGTGCGGACAGCGGGTTGCCGCGGGCCGGCTGCACCTGCGCCAGGCTCTCCCGGGAGACGGCGAGCACGACCCGGTCGTGGTCGGTACGGGCGGCGTGCACCGCGCCCAGCAGTTCCACCCGGCCCACGCTCTTGAGCAGGTAGCCCCGGATGTTCTGGGCCAGCAGGTTCTGCACGAGGTACGCCCCGTCGTACATGCTGAGGATGATCACCTCGGAGCGGGGGGAGACGGCCTGGATGCGGCTCACCGTCGTGGTCACCTCGTCGCCGGGGATCTCCACGTCGAGCAGCACGACGTGCGGTTCGTGCTCGGCGGCCAGCGCGACGGCGCCCTTGCTGTCGCCCGCCTGGCCGACCACGACGATGCCGCCGTCGCTCTCCAGCAGCTCCTTCAGCCCCTCGCGGAACAGCGCGTGGTCGTCCACGATGAGGACGGTGGTGGGGTCATTCATCACGGTGCTCCGACAGCGGTACGACGAGTTCCACGTAGGTGCCGCGGTTGACCACCGGCGTCAGCATCAACCGGCCGCCCATCAGCTCGGCCCGTTCCCGCATCGAGGTCAGCCCCAGGCCGGCGGACCGGCGCGCCTCGGCCAGGTCGAAGCCGCCGCCGTCGTCCTCGACCGTCGCGTGCAGCCGGCGGGGCGCGATGTCCACGTTGATGAGCACCATGCTCGGCGTGCCGTGCGCGAGCGCGTTGCGCACGGCCTCCCTGATGATGAGGTACGTCTCCTCCAGCACGTGGCCGGAAGCCCACGCCTCGTCGCCGTTGACCCGCAACCGCATGGTGACGTTCGTCGGTGCGATGGTCTCCAGCAGCGTGTTCAGCGCCTTCTCCAGGTTGTGCACCTGCTCGTCCATGCGCAGGTCGGAGGCGATCGAGCGCATGCTGAGCATGGCGTCCTGGATGGCGTCGTGGGCCAGCGTCACGCGTTCCATGGCGGTGCCGGGGTCGGTGGCGTGGTAGAAGCGGGCCAGTTCGAGCTGGTGGTGGGCGACGCCCAGCCCGGAGCCGACCCGGTCGTGCAGGTCACGCGCGATCCGCCGCCGCTCCTCGACGTGCGCGGCGTTGATGTCGTGCAGCAGCTGGGAGGAGTAGGCCAGCGAGGCCTCGTTGACGCGCATGATGACGCTCTCCGTCAGCGCCCGGACGACGAGCCGGAGCAGCTCCTGGGCGCCCTCGCGATCGGCGAGGTAGTCCAGGGCCGCGTTCATGACGACGTCCACCAGGTAGGTCGCGGCCTGCAGGGAGGCGCGGGGGTTGAGCCGGCTCTCGGCCCGGCGCTTGCCGATGTCCCTGGCGAGCAGTTTGTAGCCCTCGTCGAGGGCGGCGCGGCCCAGCCGCACGCTGCGTACGACGTCGCTGATGGTGACGGCGGCGTGGGCGAGCAGTTGCGGGCGGCTCGCGTGGTCGTCGATCAGCGGGCTGTGGACGCCTTCCAGCTCGGCCTGGTAGGCGGCCAGGATCGCCGGCCGTTCGGCGTCGAGGT
Organism: Nonomuraea composti; assembly: GCF_012034275.1. Classification (NCBI taxonomy): domain Bacteria; kingdom Bacillati; phylum Actinomycetota; class Actinomycetes; order Streptosporangiales; family Streptosporangiaceae; genus Nonomuraea; species Nonomuraea composti. Next base: position 17,338 of record NZ_JAATEP010000047.1, read on the forward strand.
GGTCGGCCAATGCCTTCCGCAGCGGATTGTTGTCTCCGGCTTGCACGATCGCGGGCCCCTCCCCATGAGGTGAACGCCCGAACCCGATACATCATGGCTTAACCGAAAAGAACCGGCAACATCGCCGTGGCGTTCGCCGCGTATTGCGTGGCCATGAACCCCTGGTACGGCCCGCGGCTATCGACATCGGCTCTCACCGCCAGCCCGGTCACCACCACGGCCCCGGCGGACAGGGTCAACGCCATCCCGATCACGCGCGGCTCGGCCAGGCTGACCACGTCGGCCGCGACGGCCACCGCGGCGGCCGCCGCGACGAGCAGGATCCGGGTGCCCGTGGCGCCGTACACGGCGGACAGGTTGCGCCGGCCCGCCACCGCGTCGCCGCGGGCGTCGGGCAGGTCCTTGGCCGGGGCGCCCACCAGCCCCATCCAGGCCGCGAGGAGCAGCGCGACCGGCAGCAGCGGCGTGCCGGCCACCTCGGTGACCGGGCCGCCGGCGGCGACGAAGCCGGCCGCGTAGGTCAGCAGCGCCGAGCCGACCGCGGTGCCGACGCTGGTGGCCGGCCGGGCCTTGAGCAGCAGCGGCGGGGCCGAATAGGCGTGCCCCAGGAAGAGCAGCGCCACGACGAGGACCGTGAACACGACGCCGGTCAGGACGCCGAGACCCAGTGCGAGCGCCGCCGCGCCCACCGCGACCCGGGCCGCCGTGCCGGGGGACAGCAGGCCACCGGCGATGGGCCGGGAGGAGCCGTTCGCCCGGTCCTCCACCACGTCGGTCACCCCGTTGAAGAGGTAGGCGAAGAACACCGCCAGCATCCAGGAGACGAACCCGGGGAGCAGGCTGAAGGGCCACGCCGCCGCCCCGGCCAGCGCCGCCCCGGTGCAGAACCGCAGCGCGAACGCCCCCAGCACGGACGGCCGGGACTCACGCAGGCACAGGACCAGCACGCGCCACCACGACGGAGGGCGGTCGGCTCGCATAGCCGTATGATGCGCCGCCGGACGCGGCTGATAAAGGGAAGTACCACCGAGGATTACAACTTTCGGGGGCACCGGGAGATACTTCGCATTATCTGGGTAGCTCTTGCGGGGCACTCCCCTTGTTTCCCCATGTCAGGCGCGTAAGGCTGGTACGTGAATCGAGCCCGGCCTGATTTCGACCACACGAAAGGGACATTCGGTGGTGACTTCTTCGTCGGCTGCCCGGATTTACGACTGGAATACGGTCCCGGACGCGGCGGCCCCGGCCTGCGGGGGCCGGCTGGTCGAGCTGAACGACGAAACCCTGCGGGACGGCCTGCAGAGCCCGTCCGCCCGCCAGCCGGACCTGGCCGAGCGGATGCGGCTGCTCCAGCTCATGGACCGGCTCGGCATCGACGCGGCGAGCATCGGCATGCCGGCCTCCGGCGCGGTCGCCGGCCGCATGGCCGCGGAGCTGGCCGCGTACGGCGCCAGGCAGACCCCGCGGCTGAGGCTGCACTGCGCCGCCCGCACTGCGGTCAGCGACATCCAGGCCGTCGCCGACGTGAGCCAGGCGGCCGGTCGCAGCCTCGACGTGACGGCCTTCATCGGCTCCAGCCACATGCGGATGGGCGCGGAAGGCTGGACGGTCGCGCAGGCCGAGCGGATCGTCCGCAAGGCCGTCCGCTTCGCCGTCGCCGAAGGGCTGCCGGTCTGCCTGGCCGCCGAGGACGGCACCAGGGCCAGGCCCAGACTGCTGCGCCGCCTCTGCCTGGCGGCGCTGGACGAGGGGGCCGTCCGGATCTGCCTGTGCGACACCGCGGGCCACGCCGATCCCCGGGGGACCGCCGCGCTGATCCGCCACGTACGCGAGCAGATCATGGACCCCGCCGGGTACGCCCACGTGCCGATCGACTGGCACGGCCACAACGACCGGGGCCTGGCGCTGGCCAACGCGCTGGCCGCCGTCGAGGCGGGGGCCTCCCGCGTGCACGCCACCGCGCTCGGCATCGGCGAGCGGTGCGGCAACACGGCGATGGACCAGCTCCTGGTCAACCTGAACCTGCTGGGCGACGGCCGCGACCTGGACGTGCTGGGCGAGTACTGCCGTACGGCCTCAGCCGCCGTCGGCCGGCCCATCCCGCCGGAGTACCCGGTGTTCGGCAGGGACGCCTTCTTCACCGCCACGGGCGTACACGCCGCGGCCGTGGCCAAGGCGGAGCGCGCCGGCGACCCGTGGCTCGCGGACCTGGTCTACTCCGGCGTTCCCGCCTCCCGGTTCGGGCGCCGGCAGGAGATCGGCGTGGGCCCGGCCAGCGGGCGCTGGAACGTCCAGACCTGGTTGCGGCGCAGGGGGCTGCCCTCCGACCCCTTGGTCATCGATCGAATCCTCACGGCCGCGCGCAGCGCGACCCACGTGCTCACCGACCACGAACTGGCCAGTCTCGCAGCGGACTGACGCCATCAGCCACAAGGGGAGATCATCAATGGCGAGTTTCCGTTTCCTCGGTCCCGTAGAGATCGTCGTCGACGGCCGCGCGCACACGCTGCGCCAGCACAAGCTGCGCCAGATCCTGGCGCTGCTGGCGTTGCGCGCAGGCCAGATCGTGGACACCGATCTGCTGATCCAGGAACTGTGGGCCGAGCAACCCGCCAAGAACGCGCGGACCATCCTGCACACCTACGTGTACCAGCTGCGCAAGCACGCCGAGCGCTACGGGCTGTGCCGCCAGGGAGAGGAACTGGTGGAGACGCGCACCGCGGGCTACCTGCTGCGCGCCGACCGCGCCGCCATCGACGTCTTCCGCTTCGACGACCTGGTACGGCGGGGGCGGCTGCTGCTGCAGGCCGGCGACGCCGGGCAGGCCGCCGTGCTGTTGCGCGAGGCGCTGGACATGTGGTCGGGGCGGGCGCTGGCCGACGTGGTGCCGGGGCCGGTGCTGAACGGGCACGTGGTCGCGCTGGAGGAACAGCGGCTGTGCGCGCTGCAGACGCGCATCGAGGCCGACATGGAGCTGGGCGGGCATCGCGAGCTCATCCCGGAGCTGCGGCTGCTGGTGGGGCAGCATCCGTACAACGAGTGGTTCCACGGCATGCTCATCAGCGCGCTGGGCCGCGCCGACCGGCGCAACGAGGCGCTGGACGCCTACCAGAACCTGCGCCGCATCCTGGACGAGGAGCTGGGCCTGGCCCCCTCGCCGGCGACCCAGGAACTGCACCGTGAGCTGCTGTCCGCCGGCATGGCGCACCGCTGACGCGCCACCCGGTGGCGGGCCTTCGCCGTGTCGTGCGGATGCCGTACGGCGAAGGCCGTCCGGTCTGGGCCTTCGCCGTGGTGGTGCGGCGAAGGCCGCTTGCTGATGTGCTACGCCGCTTGCTGATGTGCTACGCCGCTTGCGGACGTGCTACGCCGCTTGCGGACGTGCTACGCCGCTTGCGGACGTGCTACGCCGCTTGCTGATGTGCTACCCGGAGTGCGCTACGCCGTGTCGTGCGGATGCGGCGCGGCGAAAGCCGCTCGCGTGCTGTCCGGTGCGCGCCGGGTCGTGCGGGTGCCGTACGGCGGTCTCGTGCAGGTGGCGTACGGCGTTGTCGTGCAGGTGGCGTACGGCGAAGGCCGCCGTCGCCGCCGCGCCCCTGGCGCAGCTCAGCGCCTCGCGGGCGCCGTCCACGCTGCCCCGGGGGAAGGCGGCGACCGCCTCGGCCGCGCAGGCGATCAGCTCCTGCGTGGCCCGGACCAGCAGCTCGTCACAGTCGTCGAGGTCGGCCACCCGGTCGCGGGCGGTCTGGAGCAAATCCAGCACCTCGTGCGTGATCGCGTTCATGATGGCTCCAATCGGATGACCCGCCCGTCGTGCCGGCCGCCGTTCTCCGCCGCGATCGTGGCGGCCCAGCCGGGCGGCAGCTCGCCGGGCGGCACCAGGTGGTCGAGCAGTTCGGGGAAGGCGACCAGGTGCGCCTCGCGTACCGGGACGCGGGTGAGCGCGTCCACGTCGGCCGGTGACAGCCCGCCCGCGCCGGCGATCTCCACGGGGCCCGCCGGGATGAGCGCGCCGCCGGGCAGCACCCGGCCGACGGACTGCAGGCCGGCCAGGTGCAGGCCGGTGGGCACCTGGGCGACCCGTTCGGCCATCGGGCCGAACTCCGCGCCGACGCCCAGGGCGTCCACGATGCCCTGCCGGATGACGGGCAGGTACATGGCCTGGTAGTAGCCGCCGACGCAGCTCAGCCCGCGGGCGAAGGCCAGGGTGGCGAAGCAGGTGAACAGCGACGGGACCAGCCGCTGGTCGAGCAGCGCCGGTACCAGCTCGTCCTGGCTGAACTTCCACTCCAGGCGGTGGCCGCGCTCGTCCACGCCGGTCAGCAGCTCGCCGTCGAGGACCAGCGGCACCCGGCGGCCGGCCGCGCTGAGCCCCCAGCAGAAGACCGTGCCGCGCGAGCCGTCGCGCCGCCAGCAGGCGCGCGCCCCGTCCAGCGCGTCGAGCAGCGCGTCGCGCACCTGCGGTACGAAGAACAGCTGGTGGATCAGGCTGCCGGGATCGCGGAGGTCCTTGCTGAGCAGGGTGGCGCAGATCGGCTCGATCGCCAGTTGCACCAGCCGGGCGGGCGGCTCGGCCTGGAACATGCCCTCCCACAGGGCGGTGTTGACGCGGGTGGCCTGCAGGGCGTGCGACGGCAGCGCGAGCGCCGAGCCGTACGCCCGGTGCAGGACGTCGTCGGCGCTGCGCGCGCAGAACTCCGAGACCTCCCCCTCCTGCCGCATCCGGACCAGCCGGGCGCGCGCCCGCTCGATCATCCCGGCGTCGTACGGCCGCGCCGCCAGCACCGTACGGTGCTTGTCGCGGTTGGGCTGGACGGGCAGCCGCTGCGGCAACCCGCCCAGCTCGCCGTGCCGGGGATCGTAGAGCCGCAGCCCCATGGGGTAGGTCAGGTTGTTCAGGCTGACCGAGCCGAAGCCGAGCACGACGACGTTGCGCGGGGCGCCCGGCCGCAGCGCGAACAGCAGCGTGCCCTGCACGGAGTCGGCGAAGGTGTCCACGCCGAAGTGGTTGGAGGTGGGCACGATCGGCTGCTCGCGCAGGTCGGCCAGCACGTCGGCGGCCAGGGCCGGGCCGTACAGTGCCGTCGTCTGGCCGGCGACCGCGGCGTACAGGTCGTCTCTGGACTGCCAGGGCTCGCACCGGCCGGGGCGGAGCTCGGCCAGCAGGTCGGCCAGCGGGGCGTCGGCCAGGCGGCGCAGCGTGTCGCGGACGAGGGGCGAGTGCCGTGCCGCCAGGTCGAGGGCGTGGGCGCGCAGCGTCATGGGCTCAGCTCCACGGGTAGAGAATGATCTTCCCGCACTCGTAGCGGGTCTGCCGTTCGAAGGCGTCGGCGATCTGGTCCAGGGGGTAGCGGTGGGTGATGAAGCGCTCGATCTGGCCGGGGATCTGGCCGATCACGCGCAGCAGCCGGTCGGCGTCGTTCAGGTTGATGTCCAGGCTGCCCATCAGCGTCACCCCCTTCTGCACCAGGTCGTCGTCCACGTGGACGGTCAGCTCGCCGGGCTCGGCCAGGAAGCCGACCGTGCCGAGGCGGCCGACCGCGTCGATGCACAGCCGCTGGTACTGCGGCTGGCCCGAGCAGTCGATCGCGAAGTCCACGCCGCCGCCGGTCAGCGACCTGATCCGGGCTCGCAGGTCGCCGTCGCGGGGGTCGAGGACCGCGGCGCAGCCCAGCTCGCGGGCCAGCCGGGCGCGGTACGGGCTGCGGGCCACGCCGATCACGGTCGCCCCGCGGTACCGGGCGTTGATCACCCCGCCCAGGCCGACCGCGCCGAGTCCGGTGATGAGCACGGTGTCGGACGCCGCCACGCCCATGCGCTGCATCACCCCGAACGTCGGCCCGAGGCCGCAGCAGGCCATGGCGGCGTGTTCCAGTGGCATCCCGTCCGGCACGGGCACGCACAGCCGGCCGGGCTTGACGGCGTACTGGGCGAAGCCGCACTCGCCCGACTCGCTCTTGCACACCTCGCGCGGGTCCTCGGTGGCGGCGCAGTGGGAGTAGTAGCCGCGCCGGCACGGCCGGCACCTGCCGCACGGGTAGCCGCACAGCGCCACCACGCGGTCGCCGGGCCGCACCGGGGAGCCCTCGGGCGCGTCCACCACGATGCCGGCCATCTCGTGGCCCAGCGAGTCCGGCCGGTTGCGCTCCAGGTAGACCTGGTCGCGGTAGGCGAGGTACTCGTTGCACATCGGGGCGACCTCGACCTTCAGCAGGACGTAGTCGCGGGCGATGACCGGCTCCGGCTTGTCGACGATCGCGCAGGCGCGCGGGCCGGTGATCTGTACGGTCTTCATCAGCCCACGTCCAGGTACTGGCCGGCACCGCCGCGCCGGCGCACGTCCACGGTCACGCAGTGGAACGAGCCGCCGAAGGTGTACACGTGGCGGAAGTCCACCGGGATGCAGCGGAAGCCCCAGTCGGTGAGCAGCTCGATCATCGGCTCCTCCTGGCGTTCCACCACGACGGTCCGCTCGTCCAGGGAGAGCATGTTCATGCTCACCCACGGGCTGCAGAAGAACATCGGCCAGTCGCGCGGCAGGGCGGGCTGCGGCGCCTTGCGGATCTCCCAGCCGTCGAACAGCTTGTTGTGCACGTACCGCTCGGGGTTGACCAGCAGCTTGCCGGGCGCCAGCGGCAGCAGCGTGGCGTCGATGTGCATGGCGTGCGGGTCGTTCACCTCGACGGTGTGGACGCGGTACGCGCTGCCGACCGCCCGCTGCAGCCAGCGGATGCCGAACGCGTTGGTGACGTGGCTGCGCTGTACCACGATGTCGCGGCCGAAGCGCATGAAGTCGGCCGCGTCGAAGACCGGCTCGAACTCGGTGACCGCCCAGCCGTCGTGGTGGCCGCCGGTCGCGAACAGCTCGTCGGTCAGCTGCGGACGGGGAGCCTGCAGCCACCGGGCGCCGCGGTCGAAGTACGACTTGAGCAGCGGCCGGAACGCGTCCCCCTCGAACTGGCGGCAGCGCCACGACATCGGGGACTCGATGATGGTGTCCCCGACGACGATGAGGTAGTCGCGCGGCATGGCCGCGTAGAGCCCGCCCTGGCTGCGCCAGTGCGGCGTGGCGAACTCGCCGGTGTGGTCGGCGGGCGCGGGCCTGACCACCTTGACGCCCTCGGCCTCCAGGGCGCGGGCCAGCCCGTCGAGCTCCTCGTCCGCGGCATCCACCAGGTCCTGCGGGAACGGCTGGCCGCCCTTCTCCTGGAAGAGCCGCCACGACCCGGGCGGCATCGTGGCGCGCATGGACTCCTGCCAGGTCGGGAAGACGCCGCCGGACAGCCGCCCGACGATCACCTCCTCCAGCGGGTCCCACTCGTTGGAGGAGTTCACCGCCCTGGCCGGTGAGTGATCTTGTGGGTGGTTCTGGGCAAGCGAGGACACGGTCATCAGACGTACACCTTTCTGAGAGCGCCTTTCCTGGGGTTGTTCAGCGGCGGAACGGGCAGCGGTCGTGGAGGTCGGCGTCGTCGTCGGTGATGAAGTACTGCCGCCACTCGTCGTCGGACATCTCGTCGAACTCGCCCATGCTGGGGTGGCGGCCCACCAGGTCCCACCGCCGCAGCCGGTCGCGGATCCGGGTACGGGTGACGTTTCCCGCCGGGGTGCCGACGCCGATGCCGTCGAAGACGGTACGCGGCTGGAACGACAGCACCAGGCACGACGGGTGCCGCCGCGACCTGCGCAGCCGGTTGGACGGGGCCAGGGCGAAGACGAACAGCGAGGTGCCGTGGAAGCAGAACTGCCAGCCCGGGTCGTCGGGGTCGGCGGGCACGTCGGCCGGCCACGGGCGGTCGTCGTGCAGGTGCAGGTACTCCAGGATCTCCCAGAACCGCCGGTCGTAGTCGGCGGCCGTGGTCATCCGGGGCGACGGCTCGACGAAGACGATCAGGGGCTGGCGGCGTTCGGGTTCGGGGCTGACCCGGTCGACGAAGGCGGTCAGGTCACCGGGGAGCGTACTGAGGTCGTCATGGGCGACCCAGGTCATGTGCATGTCGCCGGCCCGTAGCGCGTGCCTGCCGAACGTGCACGGGTAACCCGGGTTCAGCAGGTCGCGGCGGAATTCGGCGAGGGCGGTGCGCAGCCATTGCGGGCCTACGCTCCAGCCGGGGTCCGGGTCGAGAATCTGTAGGCGGTCCACCGACAACACTGCGATCTCTTCCTTCATGTTGTGGAGAAGCACGAGAACTACGAATTCATCGTCGGGGTCGGCGCTATAACGCCGGTCCAACGGTGCTTACGACTCATGCGCTGGCCAGCCCGCCGGCCGTTTCGCCGCCGTCGATGACGAACGTCTGCCCGGTCGCGAATTCCGCCTCGTCCGAGGCCAGGTAGGCGGCCAGCGCGGCGATCTCGGCCGGCCGGCCGAGCCGGCCGAGCGGGACCTTGCGCGCGCATTCCGCCAGGGCGGCGGGCGAGTACTCCGCCTCCTGCATCGGGGTGAGCACGTAGCCGGGGCAGATGGCGTTGACCCGTATCTCTGGTGCCAGCTCCAGCGCCAGCGTCCTGGTCAGCTCGATCACGCCGGCCTTGCTGACGTTGTAGGCGCTGTAGTTCGGCATGCCGACCATGCCGCTGACCGAGGCGATGTTGATCACCACCCCGCCGCGGCCCCGCATCCGCCGTACGGCCCGCTGGGCCACCAGGAACACGCCGGTCAGGTTGACCCGCAGGACGCGCTCCCAGTCGGCCAGCGGCAGGTCGGCGAAGGCGCCGGGGACGCTGATGCCGGCGTTGTTGACGGCGACGTCCAGCCCGCCCCAGCGGCGGTCGAGCTCCTCGAACGCCTCGTCCACCGCCGCCGGTTCCGTCACGTCGGCCACCAGCGCCAGGTCGGCCCCGGGCACGCGGTCGTCGATCAGCGCCATGGCCTCCTTGTCACGGTCCATGACGGCGACCCGGGCGCCTTCGGCGACGAAGCGGCGGGCGATGGCGGCGCCGATGCCGGAGGCCCCGCCGGTGACGATCGCCCGGTGTTCAGCCAGTCTCTTCATCGATGCTCCCCCAGGTTTCGAGGTCGAGCGCTCCCCCGGTACGCGGGTCCTCGCGCAGGCGGCGGCAGAACTGCGCGTTGTGCCGCCGCACCTGCTCGGCGGCGGCGGCAAGGACGCTGTCGGAGGAGAGGTCGAGCAGCCACAGCGGGCGCAGCCGGGCGCCGTACAGGGCCTTGGCCGCCGGGGCCTGGACGCCCGCGTGCACCCACCGCAGGCCCAGCTCGGCCGCCAGGTCGAGCTGGCTCACCAGGACGACGTTGGCGTACTCGTGGGCGCCCGACAGGCGGTCGTAGTCGAAGCCGGCCCACCGCAGGAAGATCGCGTCGGTGCCCACGTAGTACAGGCAGAACGCGACGGGCTCGCCGCCGTCGCGGGAGCAGACCGCGACCCGGGCGGCCTCGCCCATGTGTTCGGCGTGGCTGTTCAGCGCCACGAGCTCGGCCTCGGGATCGGTGTCGATGCCGTACTTGGCCAGGGTCTTGGCCGCCGGCACGGCCAGCGAGCCGACGCACTCGGCCAGCGGCAGGTGCTTGACGGTGTACCCGGCCTCGGCGAAGGCCCGGCGGTCTGAGCGCACCATGTACCGCTTTTTGCGCGACAGGTAGCCCGGCCAGCCGTCGACCGCGATCCACGCGTCGGCCTCCAGCACCACGGCCGGCGCGCGGACCCCGGCGCGACGGGCCAGCTCCACCTCGGAGGTGGGCACGTACAGGGCCAGGCAGGGCCGACCGGCCGCCCGCTCGCGCAGTTCCGCGATGACGCCGGGCACCCCGCCGGGCTCGCCCAGGAAGTGGGTCTGGTAGCCCTCGCGCGGCCCGACCAGCAGCCCGCGGGGTGGGGGCGCGGGCAGGCCGCGCGCCGCCAGCAGCTCACCCCACCGGTAGGGCCCCCGCGCCGGCGGCCCGTCCAGCTCCACGTACGGCACGGCCGCCCCGTCGCGCACCACGGTGTCACCGCAACCGCCGTACTCGGCCGCGCAGAAGCGCAGCCAGGCGCTGGTCGAGTAGAAACGCGGCCCGGCCAGCGCGTCCCAGGCGGCCGGGGTCAGTCCACCGAACACGACGCCTCCTTCGTGCCGAAGACCTCGTCAGCCGACCGGATGCGGGAGAACGCGAAAGCCACGGACCCCGCCACCAGGACGGCGACGGCGGCCGCCATCGCCGTGCGGACCCCGAGCATCCCGCCGAGCGCCCCGCCGAGCAGCCCGCCCAGCGGGATCGTGCCGAAGACGAAGAACCGGTAGGTCGCGGTCACCCTGCCGAGCAGCTCGGGTGGCACCAGGACGCCGCGCAGGCTCAGGCTGTGCACGTTGAACACGGCCAGCGCGAGGCCGTACACGAACAGGCCGGCGGTCATGACCGCGCCGGCGACGAGCGGCGACCCCGTGGCCGCGGGCACCAGGCCGAGCGCGGCCGCGCTGACGATCATCGACCAGATCAGGGCGCGGCCGACGCCGAGAACCCGGCCCGCGCGGTCGGCCACGATCGAGCCCGCCAGCGCGCCCACGCTGCCGATGCCGAGGATGACGCCCAGCAGGCTGGTGGACAGGTGCAGCTCGCGCACGCCGTACAGCAGGTACAGGGTGAGGATGACCTGCTCGAACAGGTTGAACCAGGCCGAGCCCAGCAGCAGCGGGCGCAGCCGCGCGTCCCGCAGCGTCGAGGCCACGCCTTCCTTGATCTCCGCCCAGGTGGAGGGCCGGTCCGCGGGCGGGGCGGGGGGCGGCTCCCGGTGCCTGATGGCCGCCACGCTGAGCGCGGCCACCAGGTAGGTGACCGCGTTGGCCACGATCGAGATCGGCGCGCTCAGCCACTGCACGAGCAGGCCGCCCACGCCGGGGCCGCCGATGGAGGCGATCGAGTACGTGGCCTCCAGCCGGGCGTTGGCCGGGACGAGCTGGTCCTTGGGGACCAGGGACGGCAGGTAGACGACGTAGGCCACGTCGAAGACCGCGGTGAGCAGGCCGGTCAGGAACGCGATGGCGTACAGCAGCGGCATGGACAGCAGGTCGGCCAGGTAGAGCAGGGGGATCAGGCCAAGGAGGGCGGCCCGGCCCAGGTTGGCGACGGTCAGGGCCGGGCGCTTGCGGTGGCCGTCCAGCCACACCCCGGCGAACAGGGTGATGAGCAGCACCGGCGCGAACTGCATCGCGGTCAGGACGCCGAGCTGCTCCGGAGTGGCGCGCAGGGTGATGATCGCGGTCAGCGGCAGGGCCAGCACGGTGATCTGCGCCCCGAACTGCGAGATCGTCTCACCGCCCCACAGCTTGAGGAAGTCGCCATGGCGCCAGAGGCCGGACATCACGCCTCCTGGGCGATGCCGAGCTTCTGGTGCAGCGCCGCCAGCTTCGGACGGTACCTCGGGACGTCGCCGGGGTCGGCCGCGTACCACAGCGACCACAGCTCCACGCCGGTGAAGCCGTACCGGCGCTTGAACGCGTCGTTGCCCTTGCCGAACTCCAGGCGCTCCCAGCCGCGCTCCGGCCCCATCCGCAGCAGCTCGTAGAGCAGGAACAGGTACGGGCTGACCTGCTGGACCACCGTGTGGTCCATGCCGCCGGCCCACAGGTAGAGCCGGTGGTCGTGCTCCAGCGCGAGGTAACCGGCGACCGTGCGGCCGTCCCAGTCGGCCCGCAGCAGCCGGCCGCCGGGCATGCCGAGCACCGCCTGGGCGGTGGCCCGGTCGTACAGTCGCGGCCAGCCGTGCCGCAGGGCCGAGCCGTTGGCCAGTGCGACGACCTCGTCGATGCGCTCGGGCGCGGGGTCTCTCTCCTCCACCAGCCGCAGCCCCTTCTCGGCGGACCGGCGCCACCGCCGCCGCCAGTCGTGGCGCTTGTCCTTGGCCACGTCGCCCACGATGGGGTCGCGACCGGCGCCGACCACCCGGTGGTAGGCGTGGTCCAGCCGCAGCATGCCGTCGGGCGGCCGGACGGTGGCCCAGTCCAGGGCGGCCTCCAGCGGCAGGTTGAGCACGAGCAGGCCGCAGGTGCCGGGCATCAGGCCGGCCGCGTGGTCGAGCAGGCCGGCCACCTCCTCCGGCCGCTCGGCCAGGTACGCGGGGCCGTACCCGGCGTAGAGCGAGCCGACGGTGAGCAGCGGCCGATCCCAGATCCGGCCCAGGCCGGTGTCGACCTCGTAGCCGTGCCAGAACGGGGAGTACTCCAGGCACTGCAGCAGCGGCAGGCCGGTCGGCCGCCGCCGCTCGACGGTGCTGGCCGACCACGCGGCGAGCCATTCGCCCGTGTCGTAGACGGTACGCGGATAGCGCATGGTCTGTGGCAGGGTCATGGTTTCCTCCACGGTATGGCGGCGCCGTATGCGGCGAACCGTTCGCCGTGAAACGCGGCGCTCACCATCGTGCCCAGTTCGTAGTGCCAGAATTCCCACGAGTAAGGCGCGAAGCCGGCGCCCAGCATCGCCCAGTAGAGCATTCTGCGCAGCCGCCGGTATGCGGACCGGTCGTCGTTCTCGTAATAGGCGAGCCAGGACCGTTCGTTGAACTCGTCGAACTCGGCGCCGAGATCCAGGGGCCGCCCCTCGGTGTCGCACAGGGTGACGTCCACCGCGCCGCCGGTGGCGTGCGGCGGCGGCGAGGCCAGGAACTCCTCCTGGGAGGCGGGCGGCAGCGCCAGGTACATCTCGACCGTGGCATCGTCGCTGGGATCGGGCAGCGTCCTGCGGAACTGCTCGACGATCTCCGCCTGGGTCTCCAGCGTGCGCAGGCCGTCCCAGACCAGGAGGTCGATGCCGTCGGGCAGCGCGGCCGAGGCTTGCTGGAGCGCCGCGAGCACCCTTCGCCGGACGAAGATCCGCGGGCCGGCCGCGGTGATGCCGCGCTGGTGGTAGGCGGGGGCGGCGTGGACGCCGGGCACGCCGGCCACCTCCGCCAGCGGTTCGCCGCACTCGCGTACGCCGATGCCGGGCGGCGGCGAGAGCGTCGGCTCGATGACGATGGGGCCGTCCAGGGTGGTGATCACGTCGCTCAGCTCCCGAACCAGGCTTTGGCGAACCCCTCGGCCAGATCGGGTGGCAGCTCGACGGGTTCGGCGGCGGACAGGCCCTCCACAGGGGCGGTGTAGCCCCACGCGTAGGCCCCGGAATTGGGCAGGACGACCAGGTCGCCCTCGGCCAGCGGCGGCAGCGCCGCCTTCCTGGCGATCACGTCGAAGGAGTCCATGACCGGGCCGAGCACGGCCGCGGGCGCCGGGTCGCCGGAGGGCGCGGCGAAGATCTCCACGCCGGCCTCCGGCTCGATGAACGTGGTCTCGAACAGGCCGGCGTACGCGCTGGTGTCCAGGTGGACCAGGCGGCGGCCGGCCACGACCCGGTCGGCCACCACGCGGCTCAGCATGGCCATGGCCGGCTGGCACAGGTACCGGCCGGGCTCGCACAGCACGTCCACGTCCGGCGGCAGCGCGCGGGCGATCCGCTGGAAGAAGTCCGGGTGGTCGCGGTGGAACCGGTCGCGGGAGCCGGGGAAGCCGCCGCCGATGTTGATCGTCGGCACCGCGATGCCCGCCGCGGCCAGCCGTTCGCGCAGGCCTAGCAGCGTCTCCAGGCCGCGCAGGTACGGCAGCGCCTGCTCCATGCCCGCGCCCGCGGTGCCGACGAAGAACGACAGCGCCTCGATCTCCATGCCGCGCGCGGCGGCCCGCTCGGCCAGCCCGGCCAGCGCGTCGGCGGTGTTGCCGAACCGCACGATCGAGCGGGCGGACTGCCCGGCGTCGGGCGGCCGCAGCCGCAGGGTGATCCTGGCCGTGTCGGGCAGCAGCTCCAGGCCCCTGGCGTCGTCCACCACGAAGCGGGTCACCCCCGAGGCGAGGACCGTCTCCAGGGTCCGCCGGGTGCAGACCGGGTTGAGAAAGGCGATGCGGTGCGGCGGGACGCCCAGCTCGAGCAGGGCCGCCAGGTGCGCGGTATTGGTGACGTTGAACTCCTCCACCAGCGGCTCCAGCGCCCGCAGCACCATCGGATGGGCGTTGGCCTTGGTCGCGTAGGAGATGCGGGCGCCGAGCCGGGTCCGCAGCTCGGCCACTCCGGCGCGCAGCACGGCGGGGGCGAACAGGAACGCCGGCGTCTCGATCCGCTGCTTCGCCGCCCAGTCGGCCACCTGGCCGACGAGTTGCTGGGAAAGCATCACGGCTCCTCAGTGGTGGACTCGATGGGGGTCAGTGGTAGGCGGGGCCGCGCAGCAGGTAGCCGAGCTCGACCCCGCTGGAGTCGATGCGCGGGTCGGTCGAGGTGAACGCGGCCACGGTCAGCCCGGCGCGCCGGAACAGCTCGTCCCAGTAGTCCTTCCTGGCCAGGCGCTGGCGGGTGAAGTAGTGGATGAGGAAGTACGGGTTCCAGAAGTTGCGTGCCACGCCGTGCCGCATGACGGCCGGATTGCCGATCTCGTCGCTCACCTCGATGACCACGACGTTGATCCGCGGGAACCGGGTGATGATGCCGCGCAGCAGCTCCAGCACCGCCTCCTCGCCCTCCTGGGCGAGGATCTCCTGCAGCACGTAGCCCAGCACGATGAGGTCGGGCCGGCAGTCCTGCGGCGGGTGGCGCAGGAAGTCGGTGGCCGAGGCGTGCACCAGCCGTACCCGGTCGGCCATGTCCTCCCGTCCCACCAGGGAGAGCGCGGCGCGGTAGCCGTCCGCGTCCGGTTCCACGCCCCAGGCCCGCAGGCCGGGGACGGCCTTGGCGAACTCCGTGAGGTACAGCGCGTTGCCGCAGCCGAGGTCGAGCAGTTCGCGGGCGGTCACCCCGCCCTTCTGCAGCAGGTCGAGCGTCATCGGCATGCCGTCGTAGCGGCTGATCTCGCAGCTGCCGACGCCCACGTACTCGCCGTTGCGGGTGCAGTCGGGGGCGCCGCGGGTGAGGGCGCCGCCGATCTGCTGGATGGTGCCGGCGTACCCGCCGATGAGGAAGGTGTACCAGGCGCGGAACTCGTTCAGCCCGACGGCTTTGGCGGTCAGCGCCACCCGGTCGTCGGCCACCTGCACGATGTCCTCGTTGGCCAGGTAGAGCAGGAACCCGCGCAGCCGGTCGACGTCCATGGCCAGCTCGCCGGCCAGGACGGGGATCGCGACGGCCGGCCGGTCGGCCAGCGCGTCGTAGATCCCGGTGTCGAACAGGTGGTGGATGCCCACGGCGAGGAAGTGCTCGCTGATGGGGCGGATCGCCTCGATGAGCCGGAGCTCGAAGGACGGATCCACGGTCGTCCTGATCGCTTGCGGCACGGTGGCGGGGCCGGTGGTGGGATCGGTGGTGGGGCCGGTGGTGATGGTCACGGCGGTCTCCCCGGGGTCAGTCGGTGGCCGGATCGTTGTCGCGCGAGAAGTCGCCCCAGCGCAGCAGGTCGAACAGCCGCTTGCCGGTCGAGGGCGGGCTGAAGAAGAACGTGGTCTGCTCCCGGCGGCGCAGCAGCCCGTGCGCGACGAAGTCCCGCGCGGTCGCGGCCCAGTACCGGGGACCGCTTCGCAGCAGCAGCGAGGCGTAGTCGGCCGCGGTCATCGGCGGGCCGAACCAGTGGTTGACGGACACGGACGGCGTCCGCGACCTGATGTCGTGCCAGCAGCCGCGCGGCAGGAACAGCACGTCGCCCGGCTGCACGGTGCCGGCGTAGAACACCGCGCGGCGCAGCCGCGGGAACCGGCCCAGGTCCGGGTAGGCCAGGTCGACCTGGCTGTTGACGAGGTTGCCGGGGAAGGGGTAGACGTCCCTGGCGTGCTTCCACGGCACCAGCACCACGTGCTTCTCGCCCCAGATCTGGCAGAAGAAGTTGTCCTTCAGATCCGAGTGCAGCATCGACCGGGTGCCCGCCGAGCCGATCCACACCCGGGTGTCCGTGCCGTGCGGCGGGCTGCCGGTGAGCGGCTCGAAGTCGTAGTCGGTGGCCGGGAACAGCTCGGCGGCCCGGGTGTAGGCGAGGTAGCAGGGCGAGTCCGGCGAGGTGGTCAGCATGGCGTCGACGAACTCGGCGAACGGCAGCGCGCGTTGGTAGTTCTTCTGGTCCTGGGGGAACAGCACGCCGCTGGACGGCAGGTCCATCAGCGCGGTGACCTGGCGCCGGCCGTACGACCTGACCAGGTTCTCCGGTGTCCAGCGGGTCCGGGCGGGCCAGGAGTCGGCCAGCCCGGGGAACAGCATCGGGCCCGAGCGGCCGGCGACGGCCTGCCGTACCGCCGCCGGGGTGGGGTGGTGGTGGCGGGGCAGCGGCCGTACGTCGAGGCCGGCCTCGCGCAGGACGTCGGCCGGGTCAGCCTGCAGGTGCAGCGAGAGCATGGCTGGAGTCCTTAGCGGATCGACGGTTGCTGATGGTCTGGTACGCCGACGCGTTCGGCGTCATGGGGACGGTGCCGACGCAGACCAGCCGTGGCCGGCCTGTCACGACATATCCGGATTCGGTGGTGGTGACGGTGAGGGCGGCGTCCGGCTGGTACCAGCGGCACCGGTGCGGCCAGAACGTGATCTCCCCCTCGGGCAGGAGCCCGAGCCGCCGCCCGACGTACGTCATGGCCACCGTGCCCGAGCCGCAGGCCAGCGTCTCGCAGTTGATCGCCCGCTCCCACGTCCGGTACTCGACCCGCCGCCCCTCGACGCGGGCGAAGTTGAGGTGCACGCCCTGCGGGAAGAGGTCGCGGTAGGCCTGGTTGACGTGGGTGCCGATGTGGTGGGCCAGGGCGACCGACTCCTTGACGGCGGCGCCGTCCGGCCTGCCGACGGCGCCCCGCGCGTCGATGAACAGCCGCTCCGCCAGCTCCTCCGGCAGCCCGTGCCCCTGGAACAGCGCCAGGTGCGGCTCGCCGCTGAAGGACAGGTAGCCGCTCAGCTCGCCCACGCCGGGAACGTCCAGGCCGGTGATCCGGTCGATGCCGTCGGACGGCGGCGGCCCGCTCCGGTTGATCAGCTCCTCGGGGGTCGGGCGCGTCCAGCCCATGTCGACCCAGGTGCGGCCGTTGTCCTCGTCCGCGCCGATGTGCACCAGCCGGGGCCGCCCGGTGGGGAGCTCGGTGAGCACCCCCCACCGGGTGCCGCCGTGCGTGCGCCGCAGCGCGGCGGCGGTGGACAGCAGGCCGTTCCCGCAGGACAGCGTCTCCGACCCGTCGACCTCGAAGATCCGGAAGACGTAGTCGGCGTCGCCCCCGTCGGCCTTCGACAGGTACAGGACGTTGTCGGTGCCGCCGATGCCGAAGTCGCCGTTGAGCGCCCAGCGCGCGAAGTCCGCGCGCTGCTCGTCGCCGTCCAGCGGCGTGCGCGTCTCGTCGACGATGAGGAACGTGTTGCCGAACGAGGTGTACTTGGCGAACAGGATGTCCATGATCACACCGTGGGATCAGACCGTGGCGGTGAGCGGGCCGGTGGCCACCGGCAGGCCCACGTCGCTCTGGATGAGCGACTTGATCCCGGCCGCCAGCGGGGTGGAGTCGTCGGGGAGCTGCGTGCCGAACAGGTTCTCGCAGTGCCGGGCGCGCAGGTCACGGTCCTTGCCGTGGTACTCGGCCCGCCGGTGCATCATGCGGTAGTTGTCGATCACCGCGACGTCGCCGGCCGACCAGCCGATCTCGACCTCGTTCTCGAACGCCCAGCGCTCCACGGTCTCCAGCAGCTCCCGCGGCACCGGCGAGCCGTCGCCCAGCGACATGCCGTAGAAGGTCTGCTCCGTCATGGCCTGCAGCATCGTGTTGCTGAAGCTCTCCTGCCCGCCGGGGGTCTTCACCACGATCGGCGCCTCGTAGCAGGTGTACAGCCTGCCGTCGGGCAGGAACCGGTGGCTGAAGCCGGGCAAGGAGTCCAGCACCTTCTCGATCTCCTCGGTCGCGGCCCCGCCGGTCGCCGACCGCCAGGTCTCCTCGGCCCAGTGGCGCTCGAAGCGAAGGGTGTTCGTGCGGCAGAACTCCTGCCAGTGCGGGCTGAGCTCGTTCAGCAGCCGTACGCCGTCGACCGCGCCGGTGGGCGCCCCGCCGTCGCTGCCCTCGTACAGGCACAGGAACCAGATGGCGTCCGGCCGGTAGGGGTTGTAGGAGTCCTCGGCGTGGAAGCCCAGCGCCTCCCCGCCCTCCGGGTAGTGCACGTGGCGGGCTCCGGCGCAGGTGCCGAACCGCCGGGTGAACGCCTCGAACTCCTCCAGGGTCGGCTGGTACCCCGTGAAGTACACGTAGCCGTCCCTCTTCAGCAGCGAGACGACGAGCGCGGGGTCGATGTCCGCGAGCCGCTCACCGGGGTTGGCGACGATTTCGCTGCCGATGTTCTTCGAGTGAATCTTCATTCCACACCTTCCGGGTGCTCCCTGCGTCCATCACGGATCAGGCTCCCCCGGCGGTCTGAAACGGCTGTCCAACGCCGTTGATACGCCGCTCAAACGCCTACCGCGCTGGGTACCCCGGACGGAGTTCGAGCGGCTGATTCGCAGCGGTGCGATCACGGACTCCTCCTCCATCGCGGCCTACACGCTCTGGCTGCTGGATCGCGGGTGACCCGTTCCGGCCTGGCCGTGGGGTCCTCGGGTGCCCGTCTGCGTCGCCGATTCGGCCGGCCGATTTGGCGCGTCCTGGTCTTGTCCATGCTCGGTCTTGGGGGACGGGACCAGTGGGTGAGGGCCGCCTCGGCGGTGTCAACGGGGCTGCCCTCGAGCAACTGGACCTCCTCTGACAGCCGGGCCGAGCGCCGCTCCAGAGTCGTGGCCGGCCAGCCGGACACCAGCAGGCCTGCGCCTGGCGCGCCGTCGGCCGGAACGTCTTCGGTGACGGCGTGGCCGAGGCCGGCCAGGGCGGCCGCGGCCTCACGCATCCGGGGCCAGGATGACAGCCGCACGCGGACGTCGTGAGCCTGTGGCGTCACCTGGCGGACCGTCTCGCCGTGGTGATGCGCAGCGGAACGACGGCACACCTGTTCGATGGCCGTGGAGGCCAGCCCGTTCATCGATCGCTCCTCCGCGTCGTCGGATGTGCTTTGAGTGGCCCGCCGCTGAACGTACTGCGCGGCGGTTTCGCCGTACGCGTCCCTCCGAGCACGCGTCCGGGAGCCTGCTGCCGGGCGCCGGGTCCGGGATGTACGGGCTTACGCGACATCGGGTGTGTCCAGTCAGTGCCCCTGGAGGGATCTGCCCCATGGCCACGGCATATGGCCGGAATATGGCGAAGTCGTGCGGCGCACGCTGAGGAGGGGGTGCCGTCGTCGGCACCCCCTCCAGGTCGGGACTCAGCCGGTGTAGTCGGTGGTGTGGCCCTTGTTGTCGGTCGGCCACAGGTATTTGCCGTGGTCGGCGGTGGTGTGGCGGGTGTTGAGGTCGCCGGTGCGGGCCTGGAGCAGGTTGCCGCGCCAGGTGGAGCCGGCGGCCTTGCCGCCCCAGAGGTTGCCGTACAGGAAGCCGTACAGTTGCGGCAACTCGGCGGAGAAGACGTTGTCGGCGACGGTGATGTTCTTGGCGTTGTTGACGGTGCCGATGCTCAGGGCGTAGCCCCAGCCGGAGACGTAGTTGTCCTCGAAGGCGATGTCGCTGTAGACGCCCTTGCCCTGCAACGCCAGGCCGTTGGTGTTGCCGATGGAGGCGATGGTGTTGTTGCGGATCACCATCGGGCCGCCGTCGCCTTCGCTCTGCGGGCCGATGCCGTCGTGGTGGTACTCGTCACGGGCGGTGTCGGCGCTGTCGTGGATGTAGTTGTTCGTCCACGTCGAGGGCCGGCCGGGGAAGCCGGTGACCATGATCAGGCCGGCGTTGCCCCAGATGTCGTTGTGGTCCATGACGGCGACGGCCTCCTTCATCGTCGTCATGAGCTGCCAGGACTTCTCGTACGGGGTGCCCGGCTTGGTGTGCGAGGACGAGACCGTGCCGTCGTTGCCGGGCGGCAGGTCGTAGGAGCTGGGCTTGAACGTCGAGTACAGGAACTTGACGTTGGTGTCGGAGTAGACCTGGACCAGGTTGTCGTTCGGGCTGGTGCCCTCGAACAGGCAGCCGACGAAGGTCAGGTTGTCGCCGTAGATGATGACCTTGGAGGCCAGGAAGCGGGTGAAGGAGATGACGCTGCCGTCCTCGTACTCCAGCCGCAGTGGCTTGGACGAGCTCATGCCCGTGGTGTGGTCCTTCAGCTTGCCCGGGTAGGCGCCCAGCCCCAGACCGCCCGCGTTGGCGGGCGTGTGCTGGTAGCCGGTGTTGGAGAAGTCCGGCCACAGACCCGAACCGTCGTTGGGGCGGGCGTGCAGCCGCGCCGCGGCCGACACCGCTGTCCGGCTGGGTGTCGCCGAAGCCGAAGCCGTGGAGGTGGGGGTCTTGGTCGGCGTGACGGTGGACGTGGCGGTGGGGGTCGCGGTCGGGGTCGCGGTCGGGCTCTCGGTGGGGCTCTTGGTGGGGCTCTTGGTCGGCGTGGCCGTGGGGGAGGTGGTGGGCTGCCTGGAGGGCGTGGGCCGCGGCGTGCGTTTGCGCTTGGGCTTGCGGCTGCGGGTGGGCGTGGGGGCGGGAGTGGCGGCGGCCTGCTGAACCGTCTCCGCGCCGGCAGCCAACCGGACATTCACCTTTGTCAGGCCCTGTTCCGGACTTGCGGCGATAACGAGGGCAGAAGCGACAAGAGCCGTCGCTGTCGATACCACGCCGATGAATCGGCTTTTCTTGTTTAATGGGCGTCGTGCCATAGCTTTCCTCTCAGCGAGATCAAGGTTGGCAAATTACGGCGAACGGCTCACTCAACCCCGAGACATGGCCTGTGGGTCCGTAGATGCCGGGACGCGGCGAACGAACGCTCGCCGCGTCTCCGAAGGCGAAAGGCGCCGTGGATGCAGGCCACGGCCCCTGCGAGCCGCATGATCGGCAAGTGTAGTAGATGGGTCGTCCGTAATTTGGAGATTCAGTCGGCCTTTTCACAGGGGGGAAACGCGCAGTGCCGCGCGACCGTCCTGCGCAGGAGATTCTCTGATCTCGACTCCGTAAAGTCGTTGGCCGGCTCCAGTGCGTACCAGACCGCTCTCGTAGGCGAAAACCACGGGCTGGACACCACGGGGTGGGCTGCCCCTGCATCGGCAGCGTTGTGGGCTCACGGAAGCGGGGCGGGCACGTTCAGCTCTGCAGAAGCTCGACCTGCCCACCGCACTTGAGGCTGCCGTAGATGTGGACGACGGCCTTGCCGGCTGCCTCCTTGGTGCCGGTGTCGTGCACGAGGAACACCTCGGCCAAGAACCGCACCGTGCTCTCGGGCCCGACGGCTCCTACCGAGGGCGCGTCGTAGAAGCTGCAGACGTTGCGGCCGTTGACCGACGTGCGCCCGCCGGCGAGCTAGAACGGATTGGCCCGCCAGAGGTTGTCGAGCGGGGGACCCAGCGACTTGACGACCTGGATCCACACTGGGGGAACCTGGGCCGGGCCGTCGCGGCGTACAACACCGCTCTCAGCGATGGTGAGCGAGTCCTGGGGCCTGGTCACTCCACGACCCGTGCCGTCAGGGGGAACCTGGCGGTTGTCGTCTCCGAGGCTGCTCTTCGAAGGGTTCGCGGGCGGAGGTAGCTGTTCTGTGTCCACGTCCATGAGGAACGCTTGACGATGCCACGCCCTGATGGCCGCCCGCGGAGATCCTCCTGCACGGGTAGCCATCCGTCCCACCGTGCCGATCGACGGGCTCGACGTCTTCTACCGCGAGGCCGGTGACCCGTCCGCCCCCACCCTCGTGCCCCTGCCGGGCACGCCGACGCGTGGGAGTACACCTTCGACCACCTCGCCGACGTGGTGGACCGACTGCTCGACGGCATCGGCGTCACCAGGTACGCGATCTCCGTGCACGGCTACGGCGCACCGGTCGGCTTCCGCCTCGCACTGCGCCACCCTGAGCGGATCACCGGCATCTCAGCCGGAACGGCAACGCCTACGAAAGGGCCTGACCGCGTTCTGGGAGCCGGTCAAGACGGCGTGGGCCGACCCGCCACAGGCCAACACCGACGCCCTGCTCGGCTACTACACCCGGGAGGTCACCCATGGGCAGTACACGCACGGCGTGCGCGACACCACGCTCGTCAACCCGGGAGACAAGGCGGCCCTGGATCAGGCCGTGCTCGACCGGCCCGGCAGCCAGGCCATCCAGCTCGCCCTCTTCCTCGACTACGCCACCAACCCGCCGCAGCACCCGCGCCGGCAGGAGTACCTGCGCACCCGCCAGCCGCCGCTGCCGGCCGTCCGGGGCCGCCACGACGAGATCTTCGGGCCGGACGGGGCGCCGGCCTTCACCCGTGACGCGAAGAACGCCCGCGTCCAACTCCTGGACAGCGGCCACTTCGCCCTGGAGACACGTGGCACGCAGATCGCGGCCCTGGTCCGCGACTTTCTCCGCCGCCTGCCGGATTGGTCCCGCCAAGCTTGGCAGGGCGATCGGATTCGGCGATACCCCGGTTTTCCCGGCGCTTGCGGTGGCGCCTCCGGCGCCGGTGTGGAGGGCTTACCCACCGGACAGGTCAGGCTGCCGTCCGGTAATGGGGATGAAACCCGCCCGCCGCCTCCCTGCTCACGGCGTTTTTGTGAATGGGCCATGCCGCTTCGTCGTTTTCGGCAGCGGCGCTGAGCAGGGAAAAGGACCGGGCCGCGAATTCGGACCGGCCATTTGATCACGCTCCCCGGCGACATTACAGTTCCATGACTGTCGGGATATCCGAGCAGTAAGGGAGTCGCCATGCTGGCGTACACAGAGCCGAAAGTGGAGGTCCTGGGGGCGGTTGAGGAGCTGACGCACCTGGGCTTCATCCTGCTCAGCGACAATCCGGCCCACCGCACGCTGCTGATCTGATTCCTTCTCGGTCCTCTTCCCGGAAAACCGATTTCCGGGAAGAGGATCGAAACGGCTCGGCGCATTCCAGGAAAACTGAAGAGGAGAGGTCGCGGCAGTGGCTGTGGTGCTGACAGGAGATTATCCGGGGTGTTACGGCGACGTGCGGCTGGGCCGGCCCGTCACGTACGAGTGTCGCCCCTACGGGGAACGCCTTTCCCGCCCCGGAGGCGTCGCCGTCCAGTGGACCAGGGCCGGCGCGAGCGGCGTGCCGGCGCCGCCGGCGGACGGCGCCGGCCGCCATCTCACGCTGTCCGGTGTCCTGCACGGGCCGGTGACCCGGTCGTGGTCGCGGCGCGTCATCGAGGCGCTGGAAGGCGGCCACGACGCCGAGCTGGCCGCCGTCCCCGGGCCGCTCGCCGGTTGCCTGGTCACTGCGGACAAGGTCTTCCTGTTCCGCAACGCGGTGGCCCCCGAAGGTCTGCTGTACCGGCGGGAAGGCTCACGCGTGCGCTGGTCGACCGATCCGCTGGACCTGCTCGACGGAACGCCGGACGACCTGGACGAGCAGGCACTGTGGCGCTGCTGCCGGGGCGACGACGTCTTCGTCTACCGGCATCCGCAGCCCGTGGGCCCCGGCGAGCTGGTCGTCATGGACGCCCGCGGCACCACCCGCCGCGTCTTCGACCGCATCACCCCGCTGGAGCTGCCGCGGCGCACGTCCATGGCGGAGTACGCCGACCTGGCCCACCACATGCTCCTGGACGCGGTCCGCCCCTACGCCGGGCGCGGCAGGATCGGCATCATGCTCAGCGGCGGCCTCGACTCCTCCGCCGTCCTCACCGCACTGGTCGAGGTGGGCGCCGACGTCGTCGCCTACCACATGCACACGGACGACCCGCTCGCCGACGAGTCCGCGTACGCCCGTACCGTCTGCGACCACCTGGGCGTGCCTTTCGTGGCGGTGCCCACGGAGTCGGGCGAGGGCTACCTGTCGCGGGCCCGGCCGTTCCCCCATCCTTTCGTCGGCTTCGCCTACCGCTGGGTCGAGCAGCTCGCCGAACGCGTCCACGAGGACGGCATCACCTTCCTCACCTGGGGCGCCGACGGCGACCTGTGTTTCGGGCCGTACCGCTACGGCCTGCACGACGTGCTCTTCGGCGACATCGCGCCGCACGAGAAGGCGGCGCTGTGCCGCGGCCTGATCACCTCCCGGTGGGAGCTGTCGCGGGTGCTCAGGAGCGTGCGCAGGTCGTCATCGCTGCTGGACGAGTATCTGCCGGTCGGCGCCAACGCCCGGCCGACCGAGTTCACGGCCCCGGCGCCCGGGGTGCCGGACGACAGGTACGACAGCGACTACTCGGCCAAGGAACACACCATGGACCTCATGCTGTGGTGGCCACGGGGCATCCTGCGCTGCTCGCCCCTGGGCGACCGGCAGATCAAGCGGCTCACCGCGCGCATGCCGCACGCCTACCGGCTGCTGGTGCACCAGGGACGGATGATCCCCAAGCCCGTGCTGCGGCTCCTGCTGTCCACCCGCCTGCCCGCCACCGTGTGGCGCAGGTACGGGCGGCTCTGGCAGGACTCTCCGCACAAACGGTACGCCATCGCCCACCCCCACGTGTTCGCCGACCTGATCGGCACCCCGCAGTCTCAGCTCGTGGCCAGGGGCATCGTCGATCGGAGCCGGCTGGCCGCGGTTCTGGCCGAGCCCGCCTCGCTGCGCCGCCACAGCGAGACCCTGATCTGCGCCGCCATGACCGAGTTGTTCCTGCGCGATCACGCCGCCCTGACCAGAGAAGGTGGGACGTATGCCGATACTGCGACTGGCTGAGCACGCCATCTTCGACGACACCGACGACGCGGGCGTCATCCTCGACAATCGGCAGGGGGTGTACCTGAGCCTGAACGGCGTCGCCACGGTCATGCTCAGGGCCGCCCTGCGCCACGAGACGCTCGACGAGCTGATCGCTGAGCTGCGGGGCCGGATCGACGCGCCCGAAACCACCCTCAGGGCCGGGTACGCCAAGCTGGTCTCCCAGCTCGGCGACCAAGCCCTGCTGGCCGGAGCG
This sequence comes from Nonomuraea composti, assembly GCF_012034275.1. Taxonomy (NCBI): domain Bacteria; kingdom Bacillati; phylum Actinomycetota; class Actinomycetes; order Streptosporangiales; family Streptosporangiaceae; genus Nonomuraea; species Nonomuraea composti. Next base: position 42,138 of record NZ_JAATEP010000047.1, read on the forward strand.
GAGGAACGGCGATGAAGGAGCGCCGGCTGGAATGGGAGTTCTTCCTCGGCGACCTCGGCCCGTCCACGCTGCCGCCGCGCACCCCGCCGCGGCTGCGCGGCCACGCCATGGCCCGCACCGCCGCGGCCCTGTGGACCTATAACCGCCACGGCTGGCCGGCGGCTCAGCGGTACCTGCGCGAGCTGGCCCCCGCCCGCGGCTCGGCCCCCATCACCCGGCTTCCCGAAGCCACCGCGGTCCGGCTGGCCCGCCGCGAGGTCCTGTTCTGCCAGCTGGTGACGCGCGTGCTCGCCCCCGACGGGCAGTGCCTGCCCCGCTCCTTCGCCCTGGCCGTCCACCTCAACGCGCTCGGGCTGCCCGCCCAGGTCATCGTGGCCAGGGGGCGCACCATCTCCGTTCCTCGCAACGCCTTCCATTCCTGGACCGAGTTGTACGGCCACGTGCTCAACGACAACCCGGACGTCCAGCTCGGGTACGCCGTGCTGCAACGGGTGCAGTCCGGCCGCGTCGGCGAGGCGCGTCGGCCGGTTCGTACGTGAAGGCCGACGCACCCGTAAGTGTCCCTCGGCGGGCAGGTACCTCGCGCCTGCTGCGGAGCAGCATCGGTGGGCGCGGCACTCGATCCGACGATGCTCGCAAGGCAGCGCCCCATGAGCATCACCGCGAGAAGATCGGCTCTGGCGGGCCTGGCGGCCGTGCTGCTCTGGGCGGTGCTGCCGTCCGGTGCGGGTGCGAGTGCGCAGCGCGGCGCGGCGTACGGCTGGACGCCGGTCGGCACCGTGGACCCTCAGACCGTGGACCCGCAGCACGTCATCTCGGCCGACACCCACTCGCCACGCGGCCGACGACGGGCTTGTGCGGCGGCGATCCGCCGGCCGCCGGGCGCTGATCGCGGCGGCGTTCACCGCTCACCCGCGCCCGTCACGTCCGTGGCGCTGGCCGCGGTCAGCGCGGTCCTGCGGGTCCGGCTGCCGCACCGGTGTGACCTTCCGCTGATCGCCGTGTGCGCCTTCACCGGGATGAGCGCCTACCCGTTGCTGCTCAACTGGGGCGAGGTGCACGTCCCGGCCGGGACCGCCAGCCTGCTCATCGCCACCGCGCCGGTGTTCAGCGTGCTGCTGGCCTCGATCTTCCTCGGCTAACGCCTCTCCGTGGCCATCGTGGCCGGCACCGTCCCGGCCCTGGCGGGCGTGGCGCTCATCGCCTGCGCCGCCGGCTCCGCGCAGGTGACCACCAGCGCGCTGGTGATCCTCGCGGCGGCCGTCGTCCAAGGCGTCCACCACTTCGCCGTCAAGCCGCTGCTGAAGCGGTTCACAGGGCTGGAGGTCGCCTGTTACGCGATCGCGGCCGCCCGGTATCCCATCGCGCGATCCACGGCGGCCCTGTAGCTGGCCCCCCGATCGCCATCGGGGTGGCGTTCGTGTGGCTGGGCGAGATACCGGGTCCGGTCGAGTTCGTCGGCGGAGTCATCAGCATGGCCGGCGTCATCCTGATCCACCGGAGCACGGCCCGTCCGGCCGCTGTTCGGTCGCGGTCCCCCTGCGCGGACGCGACCTGAGCAGGCCGGATCCCGAGCCGCTCCGGCCCGCATGGCGCGGGCATCGATACGTCGTAGCACCGTATGGCGGCCGGCGTTCCGGCAGCGGCCGGGGCCGCACAGGGGTCGGCCGGGGGTTCATGCACTTGCATCGAGCCGCCACATGCGCAATAGTTGGTTTGACGCAACCAACCATTCGAGAGCGGTACGGAGATGGAACAGGTGTCGGCCGGCGCGGGCGGCTCCTCTCGCGCACAGCGTCAGGCCGTGGACGAGGTGGCGGCGGCGCTGGCCACGGTAGGGAACTGGATGTTCTCCCCGGCCACGCGGCGCAGGATCATGGCGTCCTCCGGGCTGGAGCTGTCCCTGGGCGACTACACCCTGCTGGCGCAGGTGTCGCTGCACGCGCCGGTGCGGCTGTCGGTCCTGGCGGAGCTGATGGAGGTGGACAAATCCACCCTGTCGCCCCCGGCCAAACGCCTGGAGGCACGCGGCTTCATCGAGCGCCGGCCCGACCCGGCCGATGCCCGGGCCCAGCTCGTGAGCGTGACACGGGCCGGGAAGCTCGCCATCGGCAAGCTGTGGAAGGCGCGCGCGGCAGCCGTCGCCGCCCTGCTGAGCGACTGGGATCCGGCCGACGTCGAACGACTGGCCGCCGGTCTCGGCGCGCTCAGCGAAGCGATCAAGAAGGGGCCGTGAGCCCATCACGGTTCCCTCGTCCCGCCCGCGCCGGGACGTAACCCGCGGCCACGCAGAAAACCCGCTGCCGCTCCACACCCTCTCGGCTCGTGGCTTCGTGCTGCCCGCACGCCACCTGCCGTCCTCGACACGTCGCCGCACCTGCATCCGCGGCGGCTGACCCCCATCCAGCCCGGCCAGGGCCGCCGTGGCCGCCGTGGCCGCCACCGGGCCCTACCCCGGTCCCGGCCCTGTGCCTGAGCGCGACGCTGCCGTCCGCGCCCCGCCGTCGCGCGCTCCTCCCGCCTTTCACTCAAGGAAGTGATGTCACATGCGTGCCGTTGTGCTGCACGAATTCGGGCCACCGGACCACCTGCGTGTCGCGGACGTGCCCGCGCCGAAGCCGGCCGCGGGCGAGGTCGCGGTGCGGGTGGCCGCGGTCGGCGTCCAGTTCCTGGAGACGCAGGCCCGCGCGGGAACGATGCGCGGCGCGCTCGGCGGCGCCGCCCTGCCGGTGATCCTCGGCAAGGAGATCGCCGGGCTGGTCACCGAGGTCGGCCCCGGGGGCGACACCGCCCTGATCGGCGCGCGGGTCCTGGCCAGCACCACGGGTCTCGGCGGGTACGCCGAGACCGCCGTCGTCCCCGCCGGCACCCTCATCCCGGTCGGTGACGGCATCGGCCTGCCCGAGGCCATCGCCCTCTACCGGTACGGCGCCACGGCCCAGGGCCTGATCGGCGCGGCCCGGGTGAGCGCCGGTGACCGGGTCCTGGTGCTGGCCGCCGCGGGCGCCGTCGGCACGCTCCTGGTGCAGCTGCTCAAGCGGGCCGGGGCGACGGTCGTCGCGGCGGCCCACGGCGAGCGCAAGCTCGCCCTGCTCAGCGAGCTGCGGGCGGACCACGTGGTGGACTACACGCTCCCCGGCTGGACGGAGCAGGCCCGCGACGCCGCGGGCGGCTCGATCGACGTGGTCTTCGACCATGTCGGCGGAGCGCTCGGACGCGCCTCCTTCGAGCTGCTCACCCCGGGCACCGGACGCCAGGTCACGTTCGGCCTCTCCAGCGGCACGCCCCTGGAGGTGCGGCCCATGGAGCTCATCGGCCGCAGCGTGACCCTGACCGGGTTCAGCGCGGGGCTCATCTGGAGCAGGCCCGCCTACGCCCGTGCCCTGGTGACCGAGGTCCTGGACCTGGCAACGGCGGGACGACTCACCCCGGTCATCGGCCAGCGCTTCCCCCTGGAGCGGGCGGCCGACGCGCACGCCGCCATCGAGGCGCGCGCCACGATCGGCAAGACCCTGCTCATCCCCTGACCGCATCCATGAAACGCTCCCTCGGCCCGCCATGGACCCCGGGACGAACCTTCACGTTGGCTACCAACAAGGAGTTCCTCCATCATGTCCGCTTTCCCAAGATCTTCGTGGCCGGCGCGACCGGGCTGCTCGGTGGCCGGATCGTCCGGGCGCTGCTCGGCCAGGGCGGGCCGGTGCGGGCTCTGGTGCGGCCCGGCGGCAGCGCGGAGAAGAAGAGCTCCCTGACCGGCCTGCGGGCCGCAGGCTTGGAGGTGGTCGAGGGCGACCTCACCGATCCGGCCGAGCGGCTGGCCGAGGCCGTCGGCGACGCCACGATCGTGATCTCGGCCGTCCAGGGCGGCCCGGACGTGATCGGGGACGGGCAGGTCAATCTCGTGCGTGCCGCCGAGAAGGCGGGCGCCCGGCGGTTCATCCCGTCCGACTTCGCCGTCGATCCGGCCGCCACCGGCACGCCGCGGTTCACCGGCGAGGTCATGTCGATGCCCCAGTTCCACGACGCGGTCCAGCGCGGCTCCGGCCGTACCCTGGAACTGCGGCACCTCGGCACCGCCGACGACCTGCGCGCCGAGATCAGCCGCCAGGCGGCGGTGGCGCAGAACCCGTTCGACTATGTGGCGCTGCAGTACCAGTGGTGCATGGTGAGCGGCAAGGCCAAGTTCGACCGCCTGGACAACGACAGGTACCCGCAGATCACGCCCCAGCCGCCGGCCGGCTTCGTGCGCGCCACCGCACCCGCGCTCTGACCCGCATACCGGAACGCGGCGCACAGCGTGCGGCAGTGGACCGTGTACCCGGGCTTCCTCGGCCGGGCCGGGAGATCCGGTCGAGAACCGCGGGCCGGTCCCCGGCGGGAAGCGCTCCTGTCCAGCAGCGCTGTCAGCCGGCGCGCAGTTCCCTGATGACCGCGAGGGCGTCGTCCCTGAGGTCGATGGGGCAGCCCCAGTAGTCGTAGATCCCTCCCCTGGCGCGGTTGCTGCCGCAGACGACGAACACGCCGGTGCCGAGCCGCGCTTTGAGACGGGTGGCCAGCCAGCCGACGAAGCCACTGTTGTCCACGCCGGCGGGAAAGTGGAAGGAGAAGACCCCGAACCGTTCGGCGCCATCATGCTCCGGGGCGAACGGGACCAGCGCGCTCCAGCTCTCGCCGTCCCGGACCACCGCCAGCGTGTCACGGGTTAGGGCCGGCGGGCGGTCGGCCGGCGACTCCTCGAAGCACCAGACGCCGTCGTGCACGACGAGCTCGGCCGCCGCGATCACGCGCCGGAGCCGGGCCTCCGTCTGCTGCGCGCTCTCCACACTGACGCTCACCATGGGCGGACCTCCTACGGCGGAGCACAACGTCCTCGCCGGCGCGCTGATTCCGGTCACGTCCGAACGGCAGGCCCGCCTCGATCGGCACCTGCTCCGTCTCGGACTGCCTGCACCTGGTGCCCGCCGGATCGACCGTGCGCTTGACCCCGGACGGCGACATCACGTCCTATCGATGAGCGGATCCGGCTCAGTCCTCGCCCACGACCGTCAGGTCGTCGCCCAGGGCGGTGGCGATCTCGGCGGCCCTGGAGTGGTCGTCCAGCCGGCGGGTCAGGTAGGCGCAGCCGTGGTGGTGCCTGCGCGACCACCAGGCGGCCGAGCCACCGATGCCGCCCTTGGCGATCTTGCCATGGTCTCGGACGAAGCCCAGCGTCCAGGTGATCCTGGTGCCGAAGACCTCGTCGAAGTCCGTGACCTGCGGGGCGAGCAGTTCGGCGTGCAGCTCGGGCCCGAGCAGGGCGCGCACGGGGCCGTCCTCGGCGGTCAGTTCGGAGAAGAAGCGGGCCATGGCCGTGGCGGTCGTGTGCAGGTTGACGGCGCCGAAAACCGTCTGCCGCCACACCACGGAGTTCGCCCGCTGGACGTCCAAGGTCCCGTCCGGGATCTGGAGCCATGGCGCGGCGTGCAGCCGGCGGGGCCAGTCGGGGTCGGCGTACTCCAGATCGGCGACCCGTCCCAGCTGGTCGTCCGGCACCCCGAACCACGCGTCCAGCTCCAGCGCGGGCCGCACGACCTCGTTGAACGTCTCCCTCAGCGTGGTGCCGGCGCCCGCGCGCAGGATGCCGTCCACCAGGTGTCCGTAGGTCAGCGCGTGCTCGCCGAGCGACGTTCCCGGAGCGTACTCGGGCGCCGCCTGCGCCAGGCTCTCGCGCAGCCCGGCGTCGTCCAGGAGGTCGAGGCCGGCCGCCTCCGCGGGGAAGCGCGGCTGGCCCGCCCGGTGGGTGAGAACGTGGCGCAGCGTCGTCCGGTCCTTGCCCCTGACCCCGTACTCGGGCCAGTACCTGGCCACCGGCTCGTCGAGGGCCAGTAAGCCGTCGCTCACCGCCACCAGGGCCGCGAGGGTCACGAAGGACTTCGACAGCGAGTACGGCTGCACGAGGGTGTCGGCACGCCAGGGGCGGCGACGGGAGCTGTCGGCCCATCCCCCGCTCAGCCGGACGACCTCACGCCCGTCGCGCCAGACCGACACCCCGGCCCCTGTCTCCCGGCCGTCGTGCACGAGCTTCTGGAAGACCTCGCGGACCTTGTCGTATCCGTCCGCGACGAATCCCTCGACCTGGGCCTCGCCGGGCCTCTCGGATGCGTCACTCATACTGCCCGCCTCCCACACGTCGACTTCTCTCGAAGATACCCCAGGGAGGTATTCAACGCCAGCAGGGAGCCGCGACTTGCCGGACCCGTTGGCGGCGCGAACAGGCCCGGCAACCCGTCGTGCCACCGGCGTATCACCCTCTGATCCAACGCCTGATCTCCACGGCGAGCACCTCCCTCAAGGCCCCGTCGCGTCCAGCTCTCAAGGTCAAGCTGCCGCTCAATGGCGGCTATGCGGCGGGTTCCCCTGGCCGCAGGCCCACCAGAAGATTGAAGGCGCCAGTCAGGACGTTCAGGGCCACCACCCCGACGATCTCGGCGATGATCCGGTCGCTCCACCCGTGCGCACGCAGCTCCGCGACGTCGGCATCGGTGATGGAGGGCGGCTCGGCCAGCACCCGTCCGGCCACGGCGAGCAGCGCCGCCTCCCTGGCTGGCGTCGGCGGACGTGCCCCGCCGCGCGCCAGCGCGATGTGGGCCTCGCTGAGCCCCGCCGCTCGCCCCGCCTCGGTGTGCGCCTGCAGGCAGGTGCCACATCCGGTCCATTCCTGGACGGCGAGCGAGACCTTCTCGCTGAGGGCCCGCGGCAGCTCGACCCGTTTCATGGCGCGCGAGAAGTTCCGGTAGCCCTCCAGCAGCGCCGGCGAGTGCGCCATCGTGGCGGCCATCTCTCCCACGCCGCCTCTCCTGCCCAGGATGTCCTGCAGCGGCTCCGGCTTGCCGGGCGCGTCAGCGGGCTCAAGCGGGATCGGACGTCGCGCATGCCCTCCCCATGCCGTCTTATACCGTACCCTCCTACCGTATAGAGACTGGCCCGCGACCACCGGACTGGAGGTCGTCGGCTCACCGGAGCGGGAGCGGCCCGGCTGGGACGGCGAGCCGCAGCCGGCCCTCGGGGTGTCGAGCCCGGAGGGTGGCGTGTTGTCGGTCCCGCCGCGCGCCGCGGCGGCCGTGGCGGAGCAGTAAGCGAAGGACGGAGCCCTTGACCTGGTGTGGCTGCGGATTCCGGCCATGGTGGGCTTCCTCGAGCGCGGCTGGTTCACTGCCGTCTACCGGCGGACCACCCCGCGAGCATGGCGGGCTGAAGCCGTCCGTGGAAGACGGAGGTCCCCAACCGGGCACCCGCGGCACCGAGCGGCGCGGCGCTCCAGGCGAGAGAACTCGAGAGCCTCGCCCGCCGCCGCCAGCGGGTCCATCCGCGCTACAGCGTCCCTTACGGGAGGCAAAGCGCCCGCACCGGGTCAGAGCTTTCCAGATTCACGCATGGGGCCCAGCAGGAGCCATGCGGAGGACAGGATCGAGGCGGCGGCCCACAGGGTGGCGTCCACCCCGGCGATCTGGCCCAGCACGCCGCCCAGGCCGGCACCGACCGCGAGCGCGCCGGTGAACAGGAAGCGCATGGTCGCGGTCATCCGGCCAAGGAGGTGCTCGGGGGTGACCCGGGTGCGATAGCTCACCTTCAGGACGTTGCCGGCGCCCGACTTGGACATGGTGAGCGCCCACGCCGCGCCCGCCACCCAGACCGACTCGTCCACGAGAGGGAGCAGCAGGGCGCAAGGCGCGACGGCGCTGCTCCACCAGATGGCCCGGCGCTCGCCCAGCCGGCGGCCCAGCCGTGGTGCGACGGCCGAGCCGAGGAGATAGCCGGCGCCGCCGGCCGCCAGGAACAACCCGAGCACGAGCTCCGGCTGCCCGAACCGGGCGACGAACACGATGGGCAACATGACCTGCACCATCATGGAGGCGCAGTTGCCCAATGACCCCTCGAACGCGATCAGCCGCAGATGTGGGTGACCGAAGACGAGCCGCAGGCCCTCACCGATCTCGTGCCGCAAGGAGGTGCGCGGGCCCCGGGAGGGCGCCGGCTCGGCGAACCGGATCCGGGCCAGGCAGAAGGCCGACCACAGATAGGAGGCGGCGGTGACGCCCAGCGCCATGGGCGCGGTCACCACCGCGACCAGAAACCCTCCGAGGCTACGACCGGCGACCTGGTTGACCCCGTCGAGACTGACCAATGCCGAGGTGGCCCGGGTGAGGCGCTCCTTGCCGACGAGCGCGGGCAGGAAGCTCATGGCGGCCACGTCGCCGAAGACCGTGGCGATCCCGGTCACCAGCACGACGGCGTACAGCTGCCCCAGCGTGAGCACGCCGCACAGCTGCGCCACGGGCACCGAGACCAGCGACGCGGCGCGCACCAGGTCCGCGGCCACCATGAGAGGACGCTTGCGCAGCCGGTCCACCCACGCGCCCGCGGGCAGGCCGATGACCAGGAAGGCGCAGGTGTTCAGCATCCCGAGCACGCCCGTCTCGAGCGGTGAGGCGGCCAGCACGGCCACGCCCGTCAGCGGGACCGCCAGCGAGCTGACGGACACCCCCAGCTTGGCTCCGGCGTCCGCACCGTACAACCATCGGAAATCCTTCGTCATGGCCACGACCGTCGCTGCGCCCGCTCACGAGCGCCACGAATTCAGCCATGGCTAAACTCAACGGGTGCTGGAGCTGTCGTTCACCGCGGTAGACGTCGCCTACACCCGATTTGCGATCTCCCCGCTGTGGGAGGCCGTCGCCGGGGCACGACTGATCAAGCAGCCGCATCCTGTCTATGGGCCATGGCTCGACGAGGTACGGCCTCGCCTGCACGGCATCCGGTGGGAGCTGCTGGACGCGCTCATCCCGCCACGCGGGCTGCCCGCCTTCCTGGCACCGCCCCCAGCGGTGGCCGTACCGGACCTCGACCTCGAGCTCGCCACCCTGCGCGCCACCCCGCCCGAGACCCTCGCCACCGACCTGGCCTGGCTGCCGCCCTCGGCCGCGACCGCGCTGCTGGGCGAGGACCCCGATCGCGGGCTGGCCCTGCTGGCCGACCAGATCGCCGCGTTCTGGGAGACGGCGGTGGCGCCGTACTGGCCGAAGATCCGCGCCCTGCTCGAAGGAGACCTGCTCTATCGCGCCAGGCAGCTGGCCGACGGCGGCGCGCACAGGCTCCTCAACACCCTCGACCCTACAGTCGAGTGGTCGGAGGACACGCTGCGCGTCCAGCACCGGTACTGCACGGCGCTACGGGCGCTGAGAGGCCGCGGGCTCCTGCTCGTGCCATCGGCCTTCACCTGGCCGAACGTCTGGTCGATCACCACCGCGCCCTGGCAGCCCACCCTGCGCTACGGGACCCGGGGCATCGCCACCCTCTGGGAGCGGCGCTCCGCGTCCGTGCCGCAGGCGCTGGCCGCGGCTCTCGGCCGCACCCGCGCGCTGCTGCTCACCGAACTCGCCACCCCGGCATCCACCACCGACCTCAGCGCTCGCCTCGGCCTGACCAAGGGAGGCGTCTCACAACACCTCACCGTGCTGCGTGACGCCGGTTTCGTCAGCGCTCACCGAACGGGTCGCTTCGTCCTGTACGCCCGGACCGGCATCGGCGAAGCGCTCTGCCGGCAGCAGTGACGGAACTTCGACTACGGATACTTCCTTGGTGGACACCGGCAAGCCGTTCTCACCGATCGCGTCACACGCCAGGATCAGCCTGGCCCGCAACGCCATGTCCTGAGCGCCCTGACGCCGCCGTACCCGCCGCTCAAGCTCAGCCCGCTCGCCATCACTCAGATGCAGCGGCTCGGCCTTCGGACCAGGACGCCCCATGACCGAAAGCTATGGGCGAATCACTGACTCAGGACACTAGGAGAGGATCTCGAAGCTCACCGTCACGTTGCCGTTCTCGGCGACCGCCACGGGGATCATCTGGCGGATGGCGGCTCCCACGACGGCCAACGGGCGGTCAGCGCCGCGTACGTTGCTGACCAGGGTGTGGATGCGGCGCTGGTGGCGCAGGTACCGGCGGTAGAGCCGTGCCACGGCCAGTGCCCGGAACCTCGGGCCGAACAGACCGGCCGCCGAGGCCTGCGCGGCCGCTCTCTTGTGCCCGGCCAGCGGGACGGCGATTCCTGCCATCCGTCGTTCAGGAGGTCCAGTGACAGGGAGGGCCGCGAGGCCACTGAGCCGTCGACTCCTGCGATGATCATGTGGACCTCCTTCCTCACCTCATCGAACGTCGCGAAACGTGCCCGGCGCAGGGCCGGAGGTCGCCGGCACAGGGATGAACGGCCCTGTCTGATGCCGGACGTGGATGGGTAACGTCACCGCCATGGCCGCTCCCGACCTGACCAGGCTGGAGCCGTGATCTTCGACACCGACGTCGTCGTCACCGACACGGCCCGGACAGGTCACCGACCGCGGCGTCGCCCGCTACCGCGACCTGCGCGGCGACCACCTGACGTGCCACAGCATCGGCACCGATCACCTGCTCGACCTCACCGAGGGCGAACCGGCGACGCTGACGAAGATCGTCGCCTTGGTGACGTCTCGCGATCCCGCCGTCCACGACCCGCTCTCGGCCGCCCTGCGCCGGGCCCGGCAGCCCCCGGCTTCGGCGAACTGCTGGCCGCCCACGAGGCGGCATGGGAGCGGCTGTGGGAACGGGCGTGCGCGCGCGTGGCCTGAGCGGCGAGGCGTACCGCGGGCACGTGTTCTGGGACGAGCTGTTCGTGCTGCCCTGGCTCGGCCTGCGCTTCCCCGAGGTCTCGCTCGGCCTGCTGCGCTACCGCTGGCGCCGCCTGCCCGAGGCCAGGGCGGCCGGATTCGACGGCGCCATGTTCCTCTGGCAGAGCGGCGGCGACGGCCGCGAGGAGACCCAGATGTTCCACCTCAACCCCGCGCCGGGACGCCGGCTCCCGGACGTCTCCCACCTGCAGCGTCACGTCGGCCTGGCCATCACGGTACGAGATCCACGGCGTCATGGGCCCCGCGACGACGTCAACCGTTACCAGGCGTCCAAGCAGGCCGACACGCTGCCGCGCGGGTCCGGCACCACCATCGCTCAACCGGCGGTGTGAGAGCCTGGCCCCGGCGTCGGGCGGGATTCCTGCCAGCTCCAGTTTCGCGATCTTGCCGTTGGCCGTCTTGGGGAGCGTGTCCCGGATCTCCACGTGGCGGGGTATGTGTAGGCGGCCGGGCGGTCCTTGCAGTAGGCGATCAGCTCCGCCTCCGTGGCGCGCCTTGCGGGCTTGAGTGACACGTACGCCGTGGCCTCTTCCCTCAGCCGCGCATCGTGGTCCGTCCAGATCCACCTGGCCGAAACGGGACGGGCGACGGCCGCACGCGTGCCGGCCGGCCTCGCCGGCAGCCTGGTCCCCATGCGCGCGAGGTGACATCGCCGAGTGCCGGATCGCCTGTCCGCGACCGTACATGATGGCATCGAGCACGGGCATCGGCCCGTTGTGGTGTGCGCTGCGCCGGCTCAGCTTTCGGTACGCGCTTGCCTGCGCACCACGACCAGCGGGCACGGAGACTGGTGCAGCAGCGCCTGGCTGACCGAGCCGAGGATCATTCCGGCGAACGTGCCGTGCCCGTGCGAGCCCACCACCAGCAGGTCCGCTCCCGAGGCGGCTTCACGCAGCACCGCGACCGGATGGCCGTGCACGACGTCCGCGACGACGGGCACGTCCGGGTGGCGCTCGCGGTGCCCGGCGAGTGCCTCCTTCAGGATGAGCGATTGGTCGCGTTCGGCGTCGGGATCGGCCGGGTCGAATCCGCCGGCGTGCGGCCAGGACCAGGCCAGCACCGCGCGCAGGACCGCACCACGCAGCTCGGCTTCGGCGAAGGCGGACTCCAGCACCCGGTGCGCCTGCGGCGAGCCGTCCACCCCGGCCACGATCTCGCCCCGGGGCAACGACGGCAACTCGTGCACCACGGCCACATCGCACGGCGCGTGCCCGGCCACGCCGAACGCCACCGACCCGACGAGCAGCCCGCGCACGCCACCGACGCCGTGGCTGCCGATCACCAGCAGCTCGGCGTCCCGCGCGGCCCTGGTCAGCGCGGTACGCGGGTCTCCGGCCGCGAGCACCGTCTCCACCTTGAGGCCCGGGTGCTCGCGGTGGGCCCTGTCCTCCGCGACGGCGAGCAGGTCCAGCCCTCCTCGCCGCATCCACCCGGCCACATCGGCGTAACGGCCCTCGGCGGTGTCGACGCACCAGCGCGGCAGCGCATGCATCACCGTCAGCGGCGTGCCACGCAGCACCGCCTCCCTGGCCGCCCAGCCGCACGCCTCCAGCCCGGCCCGTGAGCCGTCCACTCCAGCGATGATCATCGCGTCGCCTCCTCTTCTTCCATCGCAACGCCTGGGTGCGGAAGTGGCCAGGGCCGAAGGTCCCGTCCTCGCGGTTTCGTCCCGAGCCGGCCAGGATCACCGAGTGTTGTCCGCGGCGCGAGGTGCGCCGTCCTGCGATCCGGTTGATCCAGCTCGGGCCAGAGCCACGGGGCGAGATCGGCCTCGACTTCCGCAAGCGCTGCGGCCTGTGCGTGGCGGAGTCCCCGGGGAACGCCGTCGAGACGGCTCAGGAGATCAGCCGGCCGGACCTGCCACCGCGACGGGGCACGGCGCGTGCCGAAGGAGATGCTCGGGGTGCTCGCGTCCGACAACCATGAGCGTCGCCGGCGCCTGGTCGGCGCTTCGCTGGAGCCGTACTCCCGGGTGGCGTCTGCGGTATTCGGTGAGGTCCACCGTGGCCGTGAGCGGCAGCCGACGCAGCTCGGCCTCGCCGAACGCGAATTCCAGGACGGCCCCGTCCGGGTTCGTCTCGGCCACGACGACGGATCCTCGTGCTGTCGCGGCGGGCAGCGGTCCTGGCCCGCGTACGACGATCACGGGGCTTCGGGCGTGGGCGGCGACGTAGCCGGCCACGGAGCCCACGACCGCTCTCGGCAACGCGCCGAGCCCCCGGGAACCGACCACGACGAGCGCGGCACCGCCGGAGAGCTCGACAAGGTGTTCGGCGGCAGGACCCTCGTACAGGTCGGTGTCGACCTGCACGCCGGAGCTGGTCTGCCGGGCGCAGTCGGCGCCGTGCCACAGCACGTGCTCGGCCGCCTTGCGGAGGTGGGCCTTGGTCTCCTCGTCCGCCTTGCCGTACGGCCATTGCCACGCGTGCGCGACGATCAAGGGCAGCTTTCTGAGCTCGGCCTCGTCGAGCGCCCAGTCCAGGGCCTGCATGGAGAAGTCCGAGCCGTCGTAGCCGAGCACGATGTGGTGCATGGCGTCGCCTCCTGACCTGCGGCGGGCGAGGGGTCCCGGGCCGATGCCGCGCCGTGCTCGCTGTCTTCAGGCTCGCGCCGTGCGGGCCCGGCCGGCAGGGACCTTGGGCCTGCACGCCGGGGCCGTCCGGCTCTGCCTGGCCAAGCGTCGCCCGGGCAGCCTCGGAGGTGGGGAGCACCTTCGAGGAACGGGAGGCTCGCCATGGCCGAGGGATACGACGTCCTGCTGCGTGACGGCGGCATCGCTCATGTGCGCCCGCTGCGGCCCGGCGACCGCGCGGCGCTGCACGAGCTGGTGGACCGCTCGTCGGAGCGCTCGGCCTACCTGCGCTTCTTCACCGGCGGCCGGAACACGGCGCACGCGTACATGGACCGCGTCACGAGCGACAAGTACCGAGGCCACGCCTTGGTCGCCGTCATGCACGAGCGGCTGGTGGCGGTGGCCGAGTACATCCCCATGGACGACGATCGTGCCGACCTGGCGATTCTCATCGACGACGCGGTCCACGGCCACGGGCTCGGCACGCTGCTGCTGGAGCACGTCGCGCTGGACGCGGCCGGGCACGGCGTACGGGAACTGGTGGCCGAGGTCCTGGCCGAGAACCGGCCGATGATCCGGGTGCTGCACGATCTGGGCCTTCCGGTGGGGCAGCGCTTCGAGGACGGCACGCTGCACGTCGCCATCACCGCCGAGCCGACGGCCGGGCTGCGGGAGGGTATCGAGGCCCGCGACCATGAGGCGGAGCGGGCGTCGCTGGCGCGGGTGCTCGCACCGCGCTCGGTGGCGGTGATCGGAGCTTCGCGCGACGAGCGCGCGGTCGGGCACAAGGTGCTGCGCAACCTCCTCGACGGCGGCTTCGCCGGGCCGATCCACCCCGTCAACCCGAACGCCACCGAGGTGGCCGGGCTGACCTGCCGCCCTGGAGTGCCGGCCGGCGTCGATCTGGCCGTGATAGCGGTCCCCGCCGCACACGTGCTCGAGGTCGCCCGGGACTGCGCGAAGGCCGGCGTGGCCGGGCTGGTGGTGCTCTCCTCCGGCTTCGCCGAGGCCGGGCAGCATGGTGCGGAGGCGGAGTTGCTGCAGGTCTGCCGCTCGGCCGGGATGCGCCTCATCGGCCCGAACTGCCTGGGGGTGGTCAACACCGCGGTCCGGCTGAACGCCAGTTTCCTGCCGCACCCGCCGGTCCGGGGGCGCATCGCGCTGATGTCGCAGTCGGGCGCGGTCGGCGCGGCGCTGCTGGACCGCCTGGAGGTCTCCGCGTTCGTCTCCGTCGGCAACAAGGCCGATGTCAGTGGCAACGACCTGCTCGAGTACTGGGAGGACGACGACGGCACCGATGTGATCGCGCTGTATCTGGAGTCGTTCGGGAATCCGCGCAAGTTCGCCCGAATCGCCCGCCGGGTGACCGCGCGCAAGCCGGTGCTGCTGGTCAAGAGCGGGCGCAGCGGCGCCGGTGACCGTGCGGTGCGCTCGCACACCGCCGCCGCGGCAACCCCGGACGTCGCGGTGGACGCGCTGGTCCGCGCGGCCGGGGTGATCCGGCTCGACAGCGTCCACGATCTGATGGACACGGCCAAGCTGCTCGCGTCCCAGCCTCTTCCCCGGGGGCGGCGGGTCGCCATCGTGGGGAACTCGGGCGGGCCTGAGGCGATGGCCGCTGACGCCTGTGAGTGTCGCGGGCTGACGGTTCCCGAGCTGCCGCCCGGGCTGCCGGCGGCCCGGCCGGGCGCCGCGATGACCAACCCGGTCGATCTGACCGCCGACGCGAGCGCGGCTGAGATCGGCGCCGCGCTGAAGGCGCTCATCGCCTCGCCTCATGTGGACGTGATCCTGGCCGTTTACACGCCGCCGTTCGGATCCGGTCTCGAGGAAACCCGTCAGGCCATCGCCGAGGCCGCCATGGGGGCGGACAAGACGGTGCTGGCCTGCGTTGTCGGCCACGACGACCTGATCGGGGGGCGTATCCCCGCCTATGCCTTCCCCGAGCAGGCCGTCGAGGCGCTCGCGCACGTCGTGGGCTACGCCGAAGGGCGCAGGCGCCCGGTTCCGCCCCTCGTTCTGCCTGTCGCGGATGACAGGACGGCACGGGAGATCGTGCAGGCCGAGCTGGCGGCGCATCCCGACGGGAACTGGCTCTCCCCCGCGACCGCCGCTCGGCTCCTGAGCTGCTACGGCGTGCCGCTCGTGGAGTCCATCCAGGTGGGCGGTCCCCAGTCGGCCGCAGAGGCGGCCCGCAAGGTGGGGCTGCCCGTGGTGCTCAAGGCCGTCGGGCCGGTGCACAAGAGCGACGTCGGCGGGGTCCGGCTCGGCCTGCGTACCGAGGAAGAGGTGCGGCGGGCCTACGGGGAGATGTCGGGGCGCATCGGCGAGGACATGTCCGGCGCCATCGTCCAGCCCATGCTGGCGGGCGGCGTGGAGATCATCGCCGGTGGCGTCAACTATCCGGCGTTCGGGCCGCTGGTCATGGTCGGCATGGGCGGGGTGACGGCCGACCTGCTGGCCGACCGCGTCTTCCGCGTGCCGCCGATCGCCGATGCCGCCGCCATGATCGACGAGATGCGCTGCGCCCCGCTCCTGCACGGCTACCGTGGTTCGCCGCCCGCCGACATCGACGCGCTGGCCGGGCTGCTCGTACGCATCGGCCGGTTGCTCGAAGACCTCCCCCAGGTGGCCGAGCTGGACCTCAATCCGGTCATGGTCACCCCCGGCGGTGCCACCCCGGTGGATGCCCGGATCCGGGTCGTGCCCTGCGAACCTCGCCCCTCACCACTGCTTCGCCGCCTGCGCTGAGCGGGCCGGGCTCGGGAGCGCGGGAAGGACTTTCGTCCCTGGCGACGAACCCGCCGCTGGGATGAGCTGTAGGTAGCGGCTCAGAAGGGAGGCCGTCATGGCTCGGCCCCTCCCGATCGTCCTGATCGCCGTGATCACGATGGTCCTCACGTCGTACATCACTCGCCCCAAGAGAGGACCGAGTGCCGGTGCGCGCGGCGTCCGGCCGTACCTCGTCCCGCAGGAGGATGACACCGGCGAGTACGCCGTCCACGTTCACCCAGAGCGTCATGGCGCTGTCGAGCGCGGCCTTGGCCCGCTGAGCCGCGGCCCACGCCGAGCTCGAGCAGGCTGGGATCCGTCCGACCGCGATCGCGCGTCCACCGGCACCACCCGTCGTGCCGACGCCCGGCTCCTCATGCGGCGTGTGCCCGGCCGTGGCGACCACGTCCACCACGTCGGGATGGCCTCGGGTGAGAGTTCCGGTCTTGTCCAGAACGAGAGTGAGGAATGTGTCATGCGTATGGCCGTCGCAGATGTGATGACGACCAAGGTCGTCTCCGTCACCGCCACCACCCCGTTCAAGGACGTCGCCGAAGCGCTCATCGCCGGCGGTACCAGCGCCGTCCCAGTCACGGACGACGGCAACCGCGTGCTCGGCACGGTCTCCGAGGCCGACCTGCTGCGGAAGGAAGAGTTCAGGCGTCCACGGTCCAGGCCGCTCGCCTGAGGGAGGCCCATGACGTCAAGCGGCTCGCGGTCGTCGACCGCGACAACCTCCTGGTCGGCATCGTCAGCCGGCGGGAGCTGGTCAAGCTGTTCCTGCGCTCGGACGAGGAGATCGCCGCCGTGGTACGTGACGACCTGTTCGACCGCACTTCGTGGATGAGCACCGGTGGGGCCCGGATCGAGGTCCGTCAGGGCATCCTGACATTGTCCGGCCGCATGGAGTGCCGCACGGAGGCCGAGATCGCGGTGCGCATGACGCGCCGGATGAACGGCGTGGTGGACGTCGTGAACGAGCTGGCCTGGAGGCAGGCCGACGCACCCGCGCTGGGCGGAGCCTGAATTGAGCGCATGCCGGTTCAGCCGACGAGGGAGAACGCCTGTACTGCACGTAACATCCGTCCGGCCTCTTCCAGGTCGCGGTGGGCCTCCAGGACGCGACCGGCTGCTGTGGCGAAGCGGATGAGGTACTCCTCGGCGTGCTCGTCGAGGTCCGAGCCTGCCACCCAAATGGCGGCACGGCTGCGCGTGTTCAACGGGACGGGCACGCTCAGCAGGCGGAATCGACCCATGTCGACATGGACCGGTTCGGACTGCCCGGCCAGCGCGAGGAGCACGTTGCCGGACCCCAGCCATTGCCGGACCCGCAGCGGATCTCCGGGCGGCATCGTCATCTGGATCAGCTGGGCGAACTGGGGTGGTGCTCCCGCCTCGACCAGGCCGGCGTAGCCGGTGCCGCAGATCTCCGCCGCGACGGTGACGATCTGCTCGAACAGCCGCCGAGAATGACAGGCGGAGATGGCGTCGATCAGTTGCCGTAGTCCCTCTGTGGAGGGCTGCGGGCGCATCACTGGACCGGACCTGCTCATGGCTCGCCCCCTACTTCCGCCTTCATGGTCCGGCCGCTCACCGGAAGCGGAAAGGGTCTTTGGCCCTCACTCCCCGCCCCAGGCCTCAGGACCGTTCACGGACGATCCGACCCGAGTACGGGCCCTGCGATCAGGATCGTCGGGACTTTCGGCCCTGTGTCCGTCGAACGTCGCAAGGTCTGATGGGGGGTAACGAGGCAGGGGACGACGATGAAGATCACCGTTCAGGACCTGATGACCACCGACGTCACAGCCGTCCATCGCGAAGCTTCCTTCCACGCCGTGGCCGAGCTTCTCATGAGCGCGGGCGTCGCCGGTGTGCCCGTCGTGGACGACGACGACCATGTCGTGGGCGTCGTCTCCGAAGCCGATCTCCTCATCAAGGCGGAGTTCAAGCAGCGGTACCACGGCGACGCCTACCGGCCTCCGCTCCGTGCGCGCATCCGCCACCTCGCCGGCGTCGGCCGCCACGAACCCGCCGGTGAAACGGCCGGGGACCTCATGACCGCCCCTGCCCACACCATCGCCCCCATGGCGTCCATCGTGACCGCCGCCCGGCAGATGGATCGTCACGGCGTCGCACGCCTGCCCGTCATCGACGCCGACGGCCGCCTCATCGGTATCATCAGCCGCCACGACCTCGTCAAGGTCTTCCTCCGCAGCGACGACGACCTCCTGAGACAGGTCAAGAACGCCATCCGCGCCGACGCCCTCGGGCTGAGCGTCACCGTCGCCGAGGGCCTCGTCACCATCTCCGGCGCCTTTCCCGAGCCCAGCCGGCCCGACACCGCCCTGCGGCTGGCTCAGGGAGTGGACGGCGTCGTGGCCGTGCGTCACTCTCTCACCTGAGGTGTCCGGGCTCCTGCGGCCGGGCCGTCCGGGCATGCCCTGCCCGGCTCCCAGGCGACCGCGATGACGACGGCGACCGCGGCCATGATGACCCGCGCCGCCACGATGGCCAGTGACCACCAGGCGATCCACGACGTGGCGCGGTGCGCCTGGAGCAGGGCGGACCAGTGCCAGATGGCCCACACCACGCTCACGATGAGCGCTGCTCCCAGCGCGCTGCACCGTTCCCGCTGCTACGCCTCGACGGCGTAGGAAGACCAGCCGAACTCCTCGCACAAGGCGCTCACGAAGAACACGGCCGCCATCGCCAGTACCGGCACCAGAGCGATCTGCGGGCCCGGCCACGGCGCCGGTGCTCGAGGATCATCGCGGCGGTGACAGGACAAACAACCGCGAGCGCGGCCAGTGGCAGGCCGGGCAGGATCCGGGTCCCGGCCACCCAGCTGAATTCCGCCCGATCGACAAGCGCCAGCTCCTGGAGGTCATCGGCGTCTTCCTGGCCGACGACGCGCTGAAGCGCGTCTACCGCACCTTCAACGTCACCTCCTTCGGAGACAGCAGTGACGCGTAAGACGATCCGGGTCGGCGGCCTGACCCGGGTCGAAGGCGAGGGCACCCTGCTCGTCCACGCCCGCGACGGAGTGGCCGAGCTGAGCGGGCCGTCCCACGAGCACGCCGGCAAGATCGCGGATGGCACCGCAGGGACTTGGGTCTGGTGACGGTCACCGTGCAGCTCGCGTGGTTCAGGAGGACGTGCCGGCTGAGCGAGCCAGCAGCGCATCGGCGGACCCAGCGGCCTACGGGACGGTCCCGCACAGCACCCGGCACGGCGACGGTTCGGGCAGCGAGCCGGAGTCTTCCGGATACGAACGCACGCGGGTGCTCTGCTGGCCGCTGCAGCAAGGTACTGTGCCTCCAACCTTGTGCGCCTGCTCGGTCATGATCGGTTCCAGGGTCCGCAGACCACGGCCACCGGGCAGCGAGCGCGACGCAGCACCCCATGGCTGACCGAGCCGAGCACGGCCGCCGTCAAGCCTCCGAGCCCGCGCGACTCCACGACCACGAGGCATGCTGTCTGTGATGCCTCGGCCAGGACCGGCACCGGGTGGCCGCGGACAGCCTCCTCGGTGATCTGGATTTCGGGGTACTTGCTGCGCCACGGCACCAGCTGCTCCGTCAGGTCGCCCATGTCGTCGGGCGGGAGGGGGCCGTAGCCGACGGGGTGCGGGGCGAGGGCGACGTCCTGTCCGGCCTGGATGACGCGGACGCCTGCCTTGCGCGCGGCGGCCTGCTCCAGGGCGTACTCCACGGCCATGCCCGCATGGGGAGAGCCGTCGTGGCCGACCACGACGGCACCGCGCCGGCCACGCGGGCGCACTCCGACGATCACCAGGGGACTGCCCGTGCGCCCGCTGAGCGCAGCGGCCGGCGTCTGCGTGCGGCATCTTCCGCCGCCCACGCGAGTGCCGCTCTCGCGGCCTGTGACCCATCGACCACGACTGGTCTGCTCATCCCGGCCTCCTCTGCTTCCGGACGCGGGCAGGCGGCCCTGCCCGCGCCGGACAGGCCGTCAGTGCTCGACGGTGATCCGCCTGCCCTCGGCCTTTTCCTCCTCGGTCAGCCCCACGCTGACCTCCAGGACGCCGCCCCTGTAGACGGCCTTGACGTCATCGGTCCTGGCCGTCGCGGGCAGTGTCACGGTTCTGGAGAGCGACCCGTAGGAGAACTCGGAGCGGTGCGGTTCGGTGCACTTCCGGGTCTTCTCCGCCCGGATGTGCAGCATGCCGCCGAGCACCGTGACCTCGATGTCCTTGTCGGGGTCGATGCCGGGCAGCTCGGCGCGCACCACGTACCGGCCGTCGGCGATGTAGTCCTCGACCCGGACGATCTGGCCGAACGGGCGGAACCCGAACATCGGGCTCTCCATCCACTCCAGCATCTCCGGGAAGAACCTGATCTCCCTCCGCTCGGGCAGCTTCATCACGGCCTCCTTCCGTGGGCTTCGGTTCCCACACCTCCAGCACACCCCTGGCGGCGGCCTGACGGCAGAGGACAAAGCCCCTCGTGAGCAGGGACCATCGCCGGTCCGAGGCCGCGGGCGTCGATCCCCTGCGAGGTAGGCGACGGGCTGTACGAAGACCCCCAGCCATCACAGCCCTTCGCCTCCGCGCACATCGGCTGGCGGGCAGCGGCAGAGATCCGCCGCCGCGGCCGTGGTGAGCGCGGCTTCCGTCGGTTCCCAGAGCCATCAGCCAGTCTTGCCGCCTCTTCGGCACCTGGTTCCAGTGCCTTGACGAACTCCTCTCCATCAGCCCTCCGCACCAGGATGAGGGCGCGCTCCCTGTTCATCCCGAGCAGGAAGTCATGCCTCGCAAGGCCGTTGCTGGTCCTCGTCGCCGCCGTCAGCGTGCTGTTGACCGGCCGCTCTCCGCGAGGGCTGTACGACCTCGTGGTCGGCATGAACCGGTGTTGGCTCAGAGTCGCCGCGTACGCGACTCTCATGACCGGCGCCAATCCGCCGTTCCGGCTGGAACAGGGCGGCCACGAGCTGTCCCGCATGGATGCTCCCTCGGCCGCGGCCAAGGTCCGGCACGACGCCGGCTCCATCGTTACCCTCGCCCTGGGCGTCTTCCTCGCGCATCGACGACTCCCCCCGTTCCTCGTCGGCAGAACCCGCGCATGCCACGCCGACGATCTGATGGGCCGTTTCCGCACGATCGATCCTTGGAGCTCGTCGGCCATCCTTTGGGCTCGGCGAGTGGGACCTTCGTCCCTGTTCCGTCGCCGCCGCGGGCAGAAAGGTGAAGGAAAGGACAAGGAGGTCCCGATGAAGGCACTGATCTATCACGGGCCTGGCCGGCGTGCCTGGGAACAGACCGCGGACCCGCGGCTCACCGAGCCGACGGACGCGATCGTCCGCGTGGACGCCGTCACGATCTGCGGCACCGACCTGCATATCCTCAAGGGGGACGTCCCCACGGTCGAGCCCGGCCGGATCCTCGGTCACGAAGCCGTCGGCACCATCGTGAAGGCCGGCAGCGCGGTCACCACCGTCAAGCAGGGGGATCGGGTGCTGGTCTCCTGCATCACCGCCTGCGGCCGCTGCCGCTATTGCCGCACCGGCACCTTCGGGCAGTGCCTGGGCGGGGGCGGCTGGATCCTCGGCCACCGCATCGACGGTACCCAGGCCGAGTACGTCCGCGTTCCGTTCGCGGATACTTCCACGCACCTGCTGCCCGAGGGCGTGAGCAGCGAGGCGGCGCTCATGCTCGCCGACATCCTGCCCACCTCCTACGAGGTCGGCGTGCTCAACGGCCGGGTCCGGCCCGGTGACACCGTCGTCGTGGTCGGTGCCGGACCGATCGGCCTGGCCGCCGTCACCACCGCACAGCTGTTCACGCCCAGCCACATCGTGGCCGTCGATCCGGCCGCGGCCCGGCTGGAGGCCGCCAAGCGGCTCGGCGCGGACGTCCTCGTCGGCGCCGGAGACGACCCGGCCACCGCGGTGGCTGAACTGACCGGCGGCCTGGGCGCGGACGTGGCCATCGAAGCGGTCGGCATCCCAGAGACGTTCGAGCTGTGCACCCGGCTGGTCCGCCCCGGCGGCCACGTCGCCAATGTCGGTGTCCATGGCGCCCCCGCCACCTTGCATCTCGAAGATCTGTGGATCCGCAACCTGACCATCACCACCGGTCTTGTCGACACCCGCTCCACCCCGGCGCTGCTCGACATGATCGCCGCTCACCGGCTCGACCCGACCGCCTTCGTCACCCACCGTTTCGGCCTGCACGACATGGAGGCCGCCTACCGGACGTTCTCCGACCCCGCGGGCACCGGGGCGCTGAAGGTCGTGTTGTCCCGCACCATGACCGGCTGACAGGCACGCCCGGCCGGTGCGTCCTGACCGCGGCCGTCGCGCCGTCGGTGTGCCGACGGCCGCGGCGCCGGTAACGGTGTGCCACGGACGTCAGAAGAGCTCACCGTTTCCGGTCCTCTGCCACCTGCATGAACGCGGCCTTTGCCCGTGCTTCGCGGGTCCGGCCATGAACGCCCGCGACCGGCCCTGCCGCGTGGCCGGCCACGGCCAGGCTGAACGAGCCGGCCGTGGCCGCGTCCCTCGCCCCGGCCCTCGCGCCGTTCACCACCAGAAGGCGTGCTTCGTGAGCCGCCTTGAGCGGGCAGGCGCACGGGCTCGTCGGCGTGCTCGACGCCCCCGTGGGGTCCCGCATGCCGACGCTGTCAGGAGGTCAGCTCCTCCCAGGTCCGCAGCATCCCGAGCAGCACCGCCGTGTCCAGGCCGGCGAGGTCGCGGGTTGGCGTGCCGCACGCCGGGACGCATGCCGCCGGCCGAGGGCCGAGGCGATCGCGGGCCCTTCGGCGGGTCGCGCCGGGTCGAACGGCTCTGGGGCGCGAGCGCCAAGCATGATGCGGTGGACGCACCGGCAGGCACAGTGCCGACGAGTTGCTCGCCGGTCAGGACGACACGATCACCGCAAGGTCCGCCGCACATCCACTCGTGGAGGGGTGCCGTGAGCGACGAACACCTGCCCCGGATCATCCAGGGCGGCATGGGAGTGGCCGTCTCCGACTGGCACCTGGCCCGGGCCGTCTCCCGGCTGGGCCAGCTCGGCGTGGTCTCGGGCACGGCCATCGACCTGGTGTGCGCGCGCCGACTGCAGCTCGGTGACCCGGGCGGCCACCTGCGCCGCGCACTGGCGCACTTCCCCATCCCGGAGATGGCGCGGCAGGTCATCCGCACCTTCTACATTCCCGGCGGCAAACCGCCAGGGACGCCGTTCCGGCCGGTGCCGCGGTACTCGCTGCGGCCGGGCCGCGCGCTGGTGGCGCTGACCGTCGTGGCCAACTTCGCCGAGGTGTACCTGGCCAAGGAGGGACATGACGGGCGGGTAGGCGTGAACTACCTGCGCAAGATCGAGCTGCCGATCCCGTTCGCCTGCTACGGCGCCCTGCTGGCCGGGGCCGACCACATCCTGATGGGCGCGGGCAACCCGGCCGAGCTGCCCGCGCTGCTCGATCGGCTGGCCGGCCATCGCCCGGTGGCGCTGCCCGTACGGGTGCAGGGGGCGGCCCCCGCCGACGGCGACGCCTGCGTGGAGTTCGACCCGGCGGACCTGTGGCAGGCGCCGCCGCCGGTGCTGCGGCGGCCCCGGTTCGAGGCGATCGTGGCCTCGGTCGACCTGGCCGCCGCGCTGGCCGCCGACCCCGTGACCCGGCCTGACGGTTTCGTGGTGGAGGGGCCGCCGGCGGGCGGGCACAACGCGCCGCCGCGCGGCCCGCGCCTCCTCGACGACTCCGGCCAGCCGATCTACGGCGAGCGTGACGTGGTCGTCCCGGAGGAGATGGCCGCGGTCGGGCTGCCGTTCTGGATGGCCGGCGGGTACGGCAGCCCGGACGGGCTGGCCGCGGCGCTGGCCGGGGGCGCCACCGGGATCCAGGTCGGCACCGCGTTCGCGTTCTGCGCCGAGTCCGGCATGGCCGCGCCGCTGAAGCAGGCCGTACTGGCACGCGTGGCGCGCGGCGACGCCCGCGTGCGCACCGACCCGCGGGTCTCGCCGACCGGATTCCCGTTCAAGGTCGTCGACCTGGAGGGCACCGTGGCCCGCGAGGACGTCTACGCCGGCCGGCCCCGCCTGTGCGACCTGGGCGTGCTGCGCTCACCGTACCGCAAACCGGACGGTTCGATCGGCTACCGCTGCCCGGCCGAACCGGTCGAGGTCTACCAGCAGCGGCGCGGCGGCCGCGTCCAGAACACCGAGGGCCGCCGCTGCCTGTGCAACGCGCTGCTGTCCACCGCCGGCTACGCCCAGGAACGGGCCGGCGGCTACGCCGAGCCCGCCATTGTGACCTGCGGCACCGACCTGACCGCCGTCCGCCACCTGGCCACGACCCACCCCGGCTACACCGCCGCCGACGTCCTGGCCTACCTCCTGCACTGAAACCAGCCGGACAGCGGCCATCCTCCGCTCGCGCAGGAGGCCCGCGATCACGGCCCCGACGACAGGCTTCAGGTGGGACAACGAGGATCCGAACGGCCAGGATGCCAAGGCGGGGACTCGGACGAAGGCCCCGCACCGGGTGACGCCCGACACGAGCCGTGGCCCCCCGGAGGTGCTCAGGCGTGTCAGCGTCTCCGGCCGTTCACGGCAATCCTGCGCTCGAAGCCGGAGCATTCACGGCGGTCCGGCGCGCGAAGCCGGGACGTTCGCCCCTACCGGCGCCTCCGGCCTCGCGAGATGCTTTGATCAAGGAGCACTCACGGGGAAGAAGATGATCCATCATGCTCCCGATCCGCCCCCTCATCATCGGCGCGACCATGGCGGCGGCGGTGACCGTCCCGCTGTCCCTGCCGGTGCAGGCCGCCCAGCTCGCCCCGGTTCCGACACTGACCGGCGTCCGCGTCGCGCACCACCCGGGCTTCGACCGGCTGGTGTTCGAGTTCCGCGGCCGGCTGCCGCACACCGTGCAGACCCGCTACGTCAACCGGGTCGTCGACCAGGCCACCGGACGCACCGTCGGCCTCGTGGGCGACGCCCTGCTGCGGGTCCGCTTCGAAGAGGCGAGCACGGCCACCGGCCCGGCCCGCACCACCTACCCACTGCCCGGCGTCATCCAGGTCGCCTCGGCCACCCCGTACAACTCCGAGCTCACCTACGGAGTGGGGCTGTCCAGGCAGGCCCCGTTCCGGGTCTACAAGCTGACCCGGCCCAGCCGCGTCGTGGTGGACATCACCACTCCCTACCGGACCGTCCCGGTACGGGACCACTTCCTCAACACCGCCAACTACAACGCCGGCCGGCAGCCGTACACCACGGCGGTGCAGCGGCCGGTCATCTCGCCGGCGACCGCGTACGGCGCGCTGCAGCGGCTGTTCGCCGGCCCCACGCCGGCCGAGCAGGCGCAGGGGCTGAGCTTCGTCTCCTCCAACGCCACCGGCTTCAGCAAGCTGACCGTCAAGCGGGGCGTCGCCAGGGTCTACCTGACCGGCCGCCTGACCAGCGCGGGATCGACGTTCACCATCGCCGACGAGATCAAGCCGACCCTCAAGCAGTTCCCGTCGATCAGGTACGTGAAGATCTACGACGCTCGCGGGCACACCCAGCAGCCCTACGGCCCGTCCGACTCCGTCCCGCGGAGCCTGGAACCGTAACCGCGGCCGGCGGATCGACGCCGACCTGGCCCGTGCCGCGAACTGGCCCAGCCGACAGACAGGTGTCCATGATCCTCACCTCCACCTCGGGTGGCGCGGCGGCAGGCGGGCGTGGAAGTGGACGACCGCTGGAACGGGGAGCAGGTGCACGATCGCGGCCCCGGTGAGCGCCGCCGCCGTCGCCGCCATGACCGCTCCGCCCAGCACGCCGATGGCCACGACCAGCCAGCCGGGCTGGCCCTCCTGCCACAGCGGCGTGGTCACCAGTGCGAAGGCGCCCAGCGCGACCAGCCAGGAGCCGGCGGAGGCGACCGGCCACCGCCACGCCTTGCGCAGTTGGCCGCGCAGCAGCCGGGCTTGCAGCAGCCCCATCGACCCGAGCAGGGTCAGCCCGAGCAGGATCAGGACGGCCGGCGGCCAGCGCAGGATCCGCTCGCCCAGGACGACCGGCAACACGCCGACGGTCCAGGCGATCGCCGCTCCGGCCGCCGTCGCGTGCACCCACGCTCGCGTGGGGAGCGCGGGAAGGGCGGCCCTGAGCACGTACGCCTGCGCGAGGCCGAGGATCGCCCCCTCCACCGCTCCCGCCGTGACGATGGCCGCGCCCTGGAGCAACGGCCCGATGCCCAGCCACGTCCACTCGGCCGCCGCCACCTGGGCCGCCACGACGGCCGGCACGGCGAACCCGGCGATCTCCCCCAGCGTGACCGCCTTCGTCCAGCGCCGCCACAGCCGCCCGCGATCCGGCGGAGGGCCGCACTGCTCCGCTGCGAGGCGGATGGTCACGACGACTGCGTGACCGGCCCGGGCGACGGTGGCGTGGCCGTGCCGGTCCTGCCCCCGCAACGTGATCCGTACCGGCGCGCCCTCGTTGAGGTTGCGCCACCACCGTCGCGACGGCCTGCTGACCACGGTGAGCGTGTCTCCGTGCTGCTCGTACTGCACGGGAAGGCGGATGGTGGCCCCGCTGCGGCGGCCGGTGAGGGTCAGCAGGGCGACGTGCTCCGACAGCAGGTCGTGCAGCGGCGTACGCAGCAGCCGGCCGGCGACCGGGTTCACCAGGAGCGTCTGGAGCCGGTCCACAACCCTCAGCATGGTCACGCGCATGACGAGGCCGCCTCAGGTCTTCTCAGGGGAGTGTCGCCGCCCCCACAGCAGGTAAGCGATCGGGCCGATCGGCTGGACGAAGATGCCCAGCCACCACAACCCTCTGCTCCCCCGCACCGCGCCCTTGGGGCTGAACGCCAGGTCGACGGCCGCCGCCGTCGTCAGCGCCATCTCGGTTGACACCAGCGCCATCAGCAGGCCCCGCCGCCGCTTGGACATCTGTTCCCATCGCATACGCCCCTCCTTCGTCAGCCCGAGTGTGGCAACGTCGCGGTGCTCCCGGTGGGGCCGAAAGTCCCCGGCCTCGAAGCGTTGGACAGGTGCTCGGGCTGTGGGGCCAACGGTGTGAACCGCAGGCCGAAGGCCTCCTGTCCGCGCCGTCCGCAGGGCGGAGGGTGGAGTCGTGAAGGCTTCCGTGCGCCTGGGGCGTCTGTTCGGCATCCCGATCGCCGCGAACCGGTCGGCGTTGCTCGTGCTCGCCCTGATCGCGCTGATCATCGCCGACGGCGTGCTGCCCGCCGCCGCCCCGGGCCATGCCAGAGCGCTCTATTGGGTGACCGGCGTCGCCGCCGCACTGGTGTTCCTGGCCTGCCTGCCGGCCCACGAGCTGGCTCACAGCGTGCTGGCCCGGCGGCACGGCGTGCGGGTCAAGTCGATCACGCTGTGGATGCTGGGCGGCCCCTCCCAGCGTCCCACCAGCACCGCAACGGGCACGAAGCGGCACCGCCACCCGTCCAGGGCCACGACCGCGCGAGGCCGCCGAGCAGGTCGTGCCGTGGCGGGAGGGGAACCCTGACGTGCGCATCGTCGACGACCAGGTCCGCGATCACCCCGTGGCGGCCCTCAGGAACGCTTCGTCTGCAGCCGACCTCGTTGTGGTGGGCTCGCGCGGGCTGGGCGGGTTCAGCTCCGCGGTGCTGGGGCCGGTCGGTCATGGCGTGCTCCACCACGCGGTGTGCCCGGTGGCCGTGGTGCCTCCTTCCGAGGCCGCCCACGAAGCTCGCTGAAGGCTGGTGATCCTGTGCTCAATGAGTACCGTTCACGTCGGCGTGATTCCCTTCGATGCGGCTCTGTCCGCATCGCCCAAGCACGGTTTCTGAATCTTCGATGAGCGGTGGCTGCTGGTCGAGACGATCGCCGGCGTCGCCGCCCGCGCCCGGGTGAGCGCGGTGGCGGCATGGGGCCTCTGCGTCACCGGCCGCCGGCGGTCCTTCCGGCAGCGCGGTTGGTCCTCTCCCTTTGCCTTCTCAGGTACCCCTGGGGGTATCTTAGAGGCATGGAGCTGAACGAGAGCATGGTGGGCGACGCGCTGACCCGCTTGAAGCGGGCGCACGGCCAGTTGGCCGGGGTCATCACGATGATCGAGGCGGGCGAGGACTGCGCGAAGGTCCTCACCCAGCTCGCCGCCGTCTCCAAGGCACTCGACCGGGCCGGCTTCAAGATTGTCGCCACCGGCCTGCGGCAGTGCCAGGACGCCGACAGGCGCGGCGACGAGCCGCCCATGAGCGTCGCGGAGCTGGAGAAGCTGTTCCTGGCGCTCGCCTGACCTCACCATGCGGCCACGGGGCTGTCCGTGGCCGCACCTTTTTGACCTTTACATACCCCGGGGGGTATAGAGATCATGGATGTCACGTCGTTCCGGACTCCCGGCCTGGGAGACCAGACCTACCTGCTGAGCCACGACGGCCAAGGGGTGCTCGTCGATCCCCAGCGCGACATCGGCCGCTTCCTGGAGGCCGCCGCCGCGCGCGACGTCGAGCTGCGGTTCGTGGTCGAGACGCACCTGCACAACGACTACGTCTCCGGCGCCGAGCAGGCCGCCCTGCGCACCGGCGCCGAGCTGGTGCTGCCCGCCGCCGCGGCGCCCGCCTACCGGCACACGCCCGCCTTCCACCTGGAGGACATCCCCGGAGGCGCGGGCCTGACCCTGCGGCCGATCCACACGCCCGGCCACACCCCCGAGCACACCAGCTACCTGGTGCTCATCGACGGCGAGCCGGCCGCGCTGTTCTCCGGCGGCAGCCTGCTCGTCGCCTCCGCCGGCCGTCCCGACCTGCTCGGTCCCGAACGCGCCCGCTCCCTGGCCCGCCTCCAGCACCGCTCGCTGCGCCGGCTGGCCGCGCTGCCGCCCGGCCTCGCCCTCTACCCCACCCACGGCGAGGGCTCGTTCTGTACCGCGACCGGCGCCGGCCGGCTCACCTCCACCATCGGTGCCGAACGCGACGGCAACCCGCTGCTGGCCATCGACGACCCGGAGAAGTTCGCCGACACCCTGCTGGCCGACCCGATGCCCATCCCCGCCTTCTACCGCCACATGGGCCCGGCCAACTTGCTCGGCGTGCCGCCCATGCCGCCCGTCCAGGTGCCCGACCTCGACGAGCCCAACGGTCACGTCGTGGACCTGCGCCCGCGCCACGTCCAGGCGCGCGGCATGCTGCCCGGCTCGTACGGCATCGAACTGGACGACGACTTCGGCACCTGGACCGGCTGGCTGCTCCCCCGCGACGAGCCGATCACCCTGGTCGCCGAACCCGCCCAGGACGTCACCGAGGCCGTCACCCAGCTCGCCCGGATCGGTATCGACACCGTCGAGGGCGTCGTCCGCGATCTTGGCCGGGCCGCCGTCCAGACCTACCGGCTCACCGACCTCGACGCCTTCGTCAAGCTGCTGCTCCAGCCCGACGCGCAGCTCCTGGACGTGCGGATGCCCGGCGAGCGGGAGCAGACCCGGCTCGCGGGCGCCGTCGAGCGATTCCTGCCCGACCTGTTCACCCAGGGCGTCCCTGCCGAGCTCGACCCGGAGCGGCCGGTGCTCGTCGCGTGCGCCTCCGGCCGCCGCGCCGCCATCGCCGCCGGCCTGCTCGCCCGCGAGGGCTACCGGCCGATCGTGCTCAGCGGAGCAGGTGTCCCCGACGTCGCCGCCGCCCTGCACGACCCTGACGCCGCCTGACCCGCACCAGGAGAAAGCCGTGTCCCCCATCGACGCCGCCGCCCGCTCGCTGATCGCGGCCCATCCCGACCAGGTCGACGCGCGCCTGCGGCGCATCGTCACCGACGCGGGCGGCCGCTTGCTGCTCCTCTGCCAGTCGTGCTGGTGTGGTGGCCTCGGCCTCGGATCCTGTTGCCGATTCCGCTTCGAGCAGGGACGAAGGTCCCTGTCGCCGCGGCTGGCCGTCCGCACAGGATGAGGGGAATCGAACGCATCCGAGGTGATGGCGATGATGTGGTGGGGTTACAACGGCATGAGCGGCTGGGGCTATGTGCTCATGGGTCTGAGCACCCTCGTGTTCTGGGGGCTCGTGGTCAGCACGATCGTCCTGGCCGCCCGTCACGCGAGCCGGGTCATCGGCGCGGGACGTACTTCCCCGCCGCCGACGGCGCAGGAACTGCTTGCGCAGCGCTACGCGCGGGGCGAGATCGACACTGACGAGTACCGCTCCCGGCTGGACGTCCTGCAGCGCGGGCCCGACCATCCGGTTCGCGGCTGACCGCGCAATGCCCCTGCTCGCACCGGCGGGGATCAGCTCCACGGCGCTCGCCCGGTCCCTGGACGGCAGCGCACGCACCGTCGATGTGGGCGATCTGCGGCGCAGGAGGCGGTGACAGCGGCCCGCTCGCGGGCCCCGCAGTCGCGTCCATGGCGGGCCCGCTGATGTGCGGGCACGGCCGAGGCCGTCGAGGCATCTCGGCCTGGCCGTCGTGATGTTCTCCCGGCGGCCGGGCCGCTGCCGGCGCGCCCTCCCGGGGTGGTCGCCGCGGTGCGGCGGTCGCGGCCACCATGCGTCCATTCGCCGGACGCCACGTCGTGATCAGCGGGGGCGTTGCAGTATGGCACCATCGGCCTCCTGGATGACGGGTGACGCGGCGTCCGGGAAGCCGGAGGTGTGCCAGGTGGCACCGGTGGTGGTGATGGCGAACGCCTCCACACCGGGAAGACGTTCGACCCAGTCCCGGGCCGACCGCCCATCGCGAAGGCGGCGGTGGCGTAGGCGTCGACCATGGTGAGGCCGGTGCCGGTGCCGGTGATGGTGATGGTGATGGTGATCGAGGCCAGTTCCCGCGCCGGTCGGCCGGTGTGCGGGTCGATGATGTGCGGCCCGCGTTCGACCGTGCCGGAGGTGGCCACGGCCAGGTCCTGGCCGGACACCACCGTGGCGGTGATACCTGGGCGCTGGGGGTGGGCGACGGCGATCCGCCACGGCCGGTCGGGGGCGGGCCGGCCCGCGCACTGGATGTCGCCGCCGCCGTTCAGGCAGTGGTTCACCGCTCCATGCCGGACGAGCATGCGGGACGCCTGCTCGACGGCCCAGCCCTTGACCAGGGCGGACGGGTCGAGGAGGCCCGCAGGGCGGGTGGAGGAGTATCCGCCCGACGCTTCCGCCGCCGCGGCGCAAAGGTCGAGGACCTCGGTCACCTCGGGCGGGCAGTCGTCCAGGCCGATCTCGCCCCTGCCGAGACGGCTCATGGGGCTGTCTTCTCGGTAGGGGGAGAAGATGGCGTCCACTCGGTGCAGCCAGGTGACGGCCTCGGCGACGGCCCGTCGCGCGTCGCCGAGCGGGGGGCGGAGGTCGAAGGAGAAGACCGTGCCCATGGCGTGTTCGACGTGGCGCATCACAGGCCGGCCCGGTCCAGGGCGCTTTGCAGGGACCGCACGTGACCCTCGCTGGTGTAGGTGGCACCGGAGACGGCGTCGATCTGGGCTGATTGCGCGGCCAGCGCTTCGTCGTTGAGCGTCGGCAGTGCCTGGCTGTTGATGGCGAGGTCACGGTGGTTGCCGTCGGGGGCCCGCAGGACCCGGATGCCGGTCATCTTGCCGCCGTTCAGGACGACCTGCACCTGCACGGGCCCCCAGCGGGTATCGGCGAGGTCGCCGGTGACCACTTTGTCCCCGCTGGTGGCGCCGGCGACGGCGCCCGGCGAAGCGGGTGCCGGGGAGACGGCGGACGGCGGGGTGGCCACCGCGGTGAGCTCGTGGGGTTTGAACGACAGCAGCAGCACCAGCCCGACGCGGTGACAAGGACGGCGAAGATCGCTCTGCGCATCAGGGCTTCCTCAGAACTCGAACGACTCACGATGGATGCGGCGACCGCCAGCCCGACCACGTACCGGCCGCCCATCGCGTGCCAGCGGGCGAGCCGGTCGGAGCCCACACCGCGTTCCAGGGCGGGATGCGGGCCATCAGCGCGAGCAGGACCGCTACGCCGTACGCGGCGAGCAGGCCGGTGATGCGAGGAGCGCGAGCACGCCGACAGCCGCGGCCAGTCGATCGGCACTCTGGGCGTCCGTCTGGTGAACGGTCAGGTGACCGACGCCGCCGTGGTCCGTTCGCGCAGCGCGGATGACGTCAGGGTCAGCATGTCGGCCGGGGACGTCGCCGTTCTGGCCACCGTGCCGGCCGACGGGGGGCCATTCGGTCGAGCCGTCGGAGCTGGACGACTACCGCGTCATGGCGACCCCGGGCGCCGACGGCGACGTGCTGATGGGCGGGCTCCCGATGGAGGGGGTCGAAGCCACGGTGCGCCGGCCGGTGGAGGACCCGCGCACGGAGATCGGCGGGCTCAACGCCGCCTTCAACCGCATGCTCGGGCACGTCGGGGACGCGCCGGCCCGGCAGCACGCCAGCGAGCAGCGGATGCGCACCTTCACCGCCGACGCCGGCCACGAGCTGCGTACGCCCCTGGCCACCGTGCGGGCCCACACGGAGCTGGCCCGCCGCCATTCCGGCGAGCTTCCGGCGGAGGTGGGGCACTCGCTGGAGCGGATCGAGGCCGAGTCGGCACGGATGAGCACGCTGGTCGACGACCTGCTCCTGCTGGCCAGGATCGACGCGGGCCGGCCGCTGGCGCGCGAGGAGGTGGACCTGACCCGCGCGGCCATCGACGCCACCGGCGACGCCCGCGTCGCCGCGCCCGGCCACCGCTGGCGGCTGGAGCTGCCGGAAGAGCCGGTGACGGGTGTCGGTACGCGTCCTGCCGCAGGAGGTGGAGCTGACCGTGACCGACGACGGGCCGGCCATCCCCGAGGAGTGGCGGCGGGAGCTGTTCGAACGGTTCGTCCGGGCCGACAGGGCCCGCTCGCGGGCGCAGGGCGGCAGCGGGCTCGGGCTGGCCATCGTCAAAGCCGTGGTCGGAGCCCACGGAGGAGCCGTGTCCGTCCAGAGCCGGCCGGGCCGCACCGCCTTCCGCGTGACCCTGCCCGCCTCTGCGAGCTGCTCCGGGGCCGCGCCACAGTAGTCCGGTCACGAGCGAGCACGGCGTCGGCGGACCCAGCGGCGTAGCTCGTCGGTGCCCCAGACGATGACGGGGAAGGCGGCGATGACGGCCAGGACGTCGATCGGGAGCGCGGCGGTGCCGAACAGGTGCTGGAGCGGCGGCAGGTAGATGAGGGCGGCGGCGAAGGCCAGCTCGAAGGCGATGCCGGCGAGCAGCAGCGGGTTGGAGGTGAGACCGACCTGCCGCAGCGGGGCGTGGTCGGTGCGGGCGGCCATGGCGGTGCCGATCTGGCAGGTGACCAGGCCGGCGAAGGTGGCCGTGGTGGCCATCAGGTACGCCTGGTGCAGCGGGCTACCGGGGCCGGTGGGGTCGCCCGGCTGCCAGCCGGCGCGCCGGAGCACGTAGAAGAAGACGCCCATGACCAGGGCGGCGGAGACCAGCCCGAGGTAGCCCCAGGCGCGCACCAGTATGTCGCGGGAGATGACGCCCTGGGAGGCGGGCCGGGGCGGGCGGGACATCAGGCCGGGCTCGGCGGGCTCGCGGCCCAGGGCCAGCGCGGGCAGGGTCTCGGTGCCGAGGTCGATGGCCAGGATCTGCAGGACGGTCAGCGGCAGCGGGATGGCGCCGCCGCTGAGCGCGAAGATCAGGAACGGCACGATCTCGGGGACGGCGTGGGCGAAGATGTAGAGGATGAACTTGCGGACGTTGTCGTAGACGCGGCGGCCGGATTCGATCGCGGCGACGATGGTGGCGAAGTTGTCGTCGGTGAGCACCAGCGTGGCGGCTTCGCGGGCCACGTCGGTGCCCGAGGCGCCCATCGCCACGCCGATGTGGGCCGCGTGCAGCGCGGGGGCGTCGTTGGCGCCGTCGCCGGTCATGGCGACGATCCGGCCGTGGGCGCGCAGCGCGTCGGCGACCTTCAGCTTGGTCTCGGGCGAGGAGCGGGCGAAGACGACCTCGGCGTCTCCGGTCAGCAGCTCGTCCAGCTCGTGGTCGTGGAGTTGTTCGGCCTCGGCGACCACGGTCAGCCGGGGCACGCCGATCCCGACCTCGGCGGCCACCGCCGCGGCGGTCGCCCCGTTGTCGCCGGTGACGACGTGCACGCGCAGGCCGGCCTCGTGGCAGCGGGCCACGGCCTCGGCCGCTTCAGGTCGCGGCGGGTCGTACAGGCCGACCAGGCCGAGGACGCGCAGCTCGGTCTCGGCCTCCTCACGGTGCGCGGGGATGGGCGCCGCGGCGGGCAGGTCGCGGGCGGCGATGGCCAGGACGCGTAAGCCGCGACGCGCCAGATCGTCGACGGCGGCGAGCACGTCGGCCCTGGCCTGCTGCTCGATGGCGGCGTGGGCCAGCACCGCTTCCGGCGCGCCCTTGACGTTGACCGTCAGTCCGTGGCCGTGCCGGCTGACGGTGGACATCAGGCGCAGGCGGGCGTCGAAGCGGAACACCGCGCGCCGGCGTTCGTCCCTGCCGGCCAGGTCCGGCGATCCGGCACCTTCGACCAGCGCGATCTCTGTGGGGTCGCCCCGCAGTGCGCCGTCGTCAGCGCGGGAGACCGTGGTGCAGTCGCTCATCACCTGTGCCAGTTCGGCGGGCGGCGGTCCATCCCGCGTGACGATGCCGGAGGCCGGCGTCCAGTACGCCCGCAGGCGCATCCGGTTCTCGGTCAGCGTGCCGGTCTTGTCGGTACAGATGACGTTGGTGGAGCCGAGGGTCTCCACGGCGCTGAGCCGTTTGACCACCGCTCCCCTGCGGGCCAGCACGCGCACGCCGACCGCCAGCGCGAGCGTGATGGTCGGCAGCAGCCCCTCGGGGACGTTGGCCACCAGCAGCCCGATCGCGAACATCAGCGCATCGGTCACCGGCAGCCCCACCAGGGCGCCTATCAGGAGGAAGGCTGCCCCCATGCCCACGGCGACCGCGGCGATCAGCCACGCCACCCGCTTGACCTGCACCTCCAGCGGGCTGTCGCGGCGCCGGCCGCGCTGGCTGAGCGACGCGATCCGGCCGAGCTCGGTGTGCCCGCCGGTGGCGAACACGATGGCCTGTGCCTGGCCGCTGACGCAGGTGGTGCCGCTGAAGATCAGGTTCGGCTCGCGGAGCAGGGCGACACCGTCCTCGGAGGGCCCGGCCACCCGTTCCACCGGAGCCGACTCCCCGGTCAGCATCGACATGTCGATCTCCAGGGCGCCGCCGGTCAGGCGGGCGTCGGCCGGTACCTTGTCGCCTTCTTCCAGTACCACCAGGTCGCCCGGCACCAGCTCAACGGCCTCCACGGCCTGCGTACGGCCGTCTCGGACGACCAGGGCGCGCTCGGGCAGGTAGGCCGCCAGTGCCTCCACCGCGCGCTCGGCCTGACGCTCCTGTAACCGGGCGAACGCGGCGTTCACCACGATCACGGCCAGGATCGCCCAGCCGAGCACCGGCATGGCCGCCACGAACGCCAGCGCGGCCGCCGCCCACAGCAGCAGCGCGAGCGGATGGGCCAGTTGCCTGCCGAGCTGCGGGAGGAGCGAGGAGCGCCGGCTGCGGCGCACGGTGTTGGGACCGTAGACGACCAGCCGCCGGGCGGCCTCGCGGGCCGACAGTCCGCGCGGGCCGGTTCGCAGCTCTTGCCGCAGCAGGGGCAGCGGCTCGCGTGGATCGGTGATCAGGTGAGCGTGGCCGGCGGCGTGTTCCATGCCCGCGGCCAGCCCTGCTCTGCGATCGCCCGCACTGGCACTGCGCGATTCCTGACAGGTCGGCCGGTCACCCGCTGCGGCCCTCATGACGATCGCCTCGCTCTCCGGTCGGCCTTCCGTCTTCTTCACACTCGGCGTCGTGGAGGGAGTGCAGGAGGGCCGGAGGTCTTGACGACACAGGACTTTGGGCCCGCACAGGACTTTGGGCCCGGCATCGCCGGAGGTTCAGGCCACCGTGACGTCGGGATCGAGATAGACGTCCTGCACCCGCTGAGCTGGAGGTCGGCTTCCACCTGATCGATCGACAAGCTCGCGAGCTTGGCTGAGCGGATCAGGACCGCCGCCGTCCTACCGGCATGGGGCCTGGATGGAACGGGCATGCACCATCGGGGACGAGCATGCTCACCATGCCGACCTTTCCTGCTCCGCCGAGTTGGTCAGTGACGGGAGCCCGTTCACGAGGCCATTGGTCCTTCTCCTCGGGTGTGGCGGCCGGATGGATGACTTCCAGAAGGCAGCGTCCCGTCGGCGTCGCCGGCCGACCCCCGTGGAGGACCCGCTCGTCCGCCGCCGTGCTCCGCGGCGTTGAGCACGCCATCGTTGGTCGCGAAGAGGATGTCTGCGAGCCGCTCGCCGGCCAGTCCCTGTCGTTGTGCGGCAGCCCGAGACGGCATCACGGATGTCGCCGAGGGGGTTCTCGTCGAAGCTCGCGGTGAGCACGATCTTCATGTCACGCCTTCACGGGCGCATAGCTGTGGGGCAGGGGCCCATGCCCCTGCCCCTGCCCCTGCCCGGATGGTGGGCTGTCGTGTCCGGTGCTCGCCGGTCACGTCATCCGCTGGGCCATTTCGACGAGGCGGTTGGCGTAGCCCCACTCGTTGTCGTACCAGCCGAAGACCTTGACCAGGTCGCCGCCGGCCTGGGTGAGCGGGGAGTCGAAGACGCATGAGGCGGCGTCGCCGATGATGTCGCGGGAGACGAGCGGGTCGGTGCTGTAGCGCAGGATGCCGTGCAGCTCGTTCTGGGCGGCGTCGGCGAAGGCGTCGTTGATCTCCTGGACGGTGACCGGGCGGGTGAGCTGGGCCGACAGGTCGGTGATGGAGCCGTCCTCGACGGGGACGCGGATGGCCACGCCGTCCAGGCGGCCGTTCAGCTCGGGCAACACCTGGCCGACCATGCGGGCGGCGCCGGTGGTGGTGGGCACGATGTTGACGGCGGCCGAGCGGGCCCGGCGCGGGTCCTTGTGCGGGGCGTCCAGCAGCATCTGGTCGCCGGTGTAGGCGTGGATGGTGGTCATGAAGCCGCGGACGAGCCCGAACCGCTCGTGCAGCACCTTGACCATGGGGGCGACGCAGTTGGTGGTGCACGAGGCCAGGGAGATGATCTCGTGCCGGTCCGGGTCGTAGGCGGCGTCGTTGACGCCGGGGACGATGGTGGCGTCCAGGCCCTTGCCCGGGGCCGACAGCAGCACCTTGCGGGCGCCGCCCTTCAGGTGCGCCGCCAGGGCGTCGCGGGTGCGGAAGCGGCCGGTGGCGTCGATGACCAGCTCGACGCCGTAGGCGCGCCAGTCGATCTGCGCGGGGTCGGCGCACGAGGTCACGGCGATCTCGCGGCCGTTGACCTCCAGCAGGCCGGGGGCGGCGGTGACGGGCAGGTCCAGCGGCCCGTACGTGGAGTCGTGCTTGAGCAGGTGGGCCAGCGCGGTCGCGTCGGCGATGTCGTTGACCGCGACGATGTCCAGGTCGGTGCGCAGTGCGCGGCGCAGGACGGCCCTGCCGATCCTGCCGAATCCGTTGATCCCGATTCTCATGACCTCATCGTCCGGCGCTGAGGATCCGCGGGTGAGGGGCCACGGTCCCGCGGGCGAGGGACCTTCGGCCCCCTTTTCGGGGGGCCGGGCGCGTGGAGGCCCTCGCGGGACGGCGCTTGAGCGGGCCGGGCAGGCTCAAGGACCCGGCCGAGGTGCGCGGCCTGCTGGAAGGGCACGGCTACGAGGTGCTGGAAGCGGCGGGCTCGGACCTGCCGGGCACGCACCACCGCTTCGCGGCGAAGCTGGCCGGGGCGTGGGCGAAGAGCGGAGAATCCCGTGCTGGAGGTGCTGGAGCCCGCGGAGTGCCTGCGCCTGGTCGCGCCGGGCGGCGTCGGCAGGGTGGCGTCGGCAGGGTGGCGTCGGCCGGGTGGCGTTCACCGGCTCGTACGGCCCGACGGTGCTGCCCGTCACCGGCCGCCGCGTCCACGGCCTCTGACCGCGCCCGCGGTGCCGGGCGGATCTCTCGCCTCGGCGCGGGCGGCTTCCTTCGTCCTCGTGACGTGCTCGGGGGCGGGCGCCGGGTCGTTGATCCTCACCTCGCGGGCGAAGGGCCTGCGAAAGGCGGCTGCCTCGGGGCAGCGCGGTGGTGGTCAGAGGCCTGATGTGTGCTTCCGGCCCGGCGGGAAAGGACTAACGTCCCTGTTCGCTGCGGTCCGGGTTCGCGAACAGTAGGACGCGGACACATCGGAGCGATCATTCGCCTGCCGGAAGGCCGCAGCGAGCACGGAGGACATGACGGTGACGCCTTTGACTGGGCTGACGTCGGCCGAGGCGGCCTCACGGCTGGCACGGGACGGCGCCAACCTGCTGCCGCAGCAGCCCCCCGTGCCGTTGTGGCGCCGTGTCGTCACGCAACTGCGCGACCCGCTCATCGTCGTGCTGCTCGTCGCGACGGTGCTGACCATCACGACCGGCGACTGGGCCGATGCGGCGGTGATCCTGCTGGTGATCGTCGTCAACACCACCGTGGGGGTGGTGCAGGAGATCCGCGCCGACCGCGCGATCACGGCCCTGGCCCAGCTCGCCGGGCCGGAGGCGCGCGTGGTGCGCGACGGCCGCCAGCAGCGGATTCCCTCCAGCGACGTCGTGGTGGGCGACGTGCTGATCCTGGCCGAGGGCGATGTGGTCCCCGCCGACGCCGAGGTGACCGAATCGGCGTCGCTGCTCGTCGATGAGTCGGCGCTGACGGGCGAGTCGGTGCCGGTGGACAAGCGCGCGGGCGAGCGGGTCTCCTCCGGCACCGTCGTCGTGCGCGGGCGCGGCCGGGCGGAGGTCACCGCGATCGGGGCGGCGAGCACGAGTGGCCGCATCGCGTCCCTGATGGTCAAGGGAGCCGGGCTCACCCCGCTGCAACGCCGCCTGGCCGGGGTGGGCCGGCTGCTGGCCGGCGTGGCCGTCCTGCTGTCGGCCGTGGTCCTGGCGCTGGGGCTGGTGCGCGGCCAGCCGGTGGAGCTGATGGTGATCACCGCCATCAGCCTGGTCGTCGCCGCGGTGCCCGAGTCCCTGCCCGCCGTCGTGACGCTGAGCCTGGCGCTGGGCGCGCGCCGGATGGCCACCCGCAACGCTCTGGTCCGCAAGCTGCCCGCGGTGGAGACCCTGGGCTCGGTGACCGCCCTGGCCACCGACAAGACCGGCACTCTGACCGAGGGCCGCATGGTCGCCCGCCATCTGTGGACCCCGCGGGCGCAGGCCACGATCAGCGGCACCGGCTACGCCCCCGGCGGCGAGATCACCGCCGACGAGCCCGGAGCCTTCGGCGAGCTGCTGACGGCGGCGGTGCTCTGCAACGACGCCCGGCTCTCGCCCCCGCACGACGAGGGCGGCGAATGGGCGGCGCTGGGCGATCCCACCGAGGCGGCCCTGCTCGCCGCCGCCGCCAAGCTCGGCCTGGACCGCAGGGAGGTGCAGACCCGCCTGCCCCGTCTGGCCGAGCTGCCCTTCGACAGCGAACGCAAGCGCATGAGCACCCTGCACCGGCTCCCCGGCGGCGGTGCCCGGCTGATCTGCAAGGGCGCGCCCGAAGCGCTGCTCCACCGGCCCGTCCTGATCGACGACGCGGATCTGCTCGCCCGCGCCGCCGCCCAGGCCGACCGGTACGCCCGGAACGGGTACCGGGTCCTGGCGGTGGCGAGCGCGGACCTCGACGCCGTACCGGCCACACTTCAGGAGAGCGGCCTGTCGCTGCTCGGCCTGATCGCGATCCTGGACCCGCCGCGCCCGGCCGCCGCCACCGCCATCGCCGAGTGCAAGCGGGCCGGCATCAGGCCCATCCTCATCACGGGCGACCATCCGGGCACCGCCGGCGCGATCGCCACCGAGCTGGGCATCATCGCCGGCGGCGACCGCGTCGTGGACTGCCGCGAGCCCGCAGCCCTCGGCGGGGCCGAGGCGGGCGTCTACGCCCGGGCCACCCCCGAGCAGAAGCTCGACATCATCCAGAGCCTCCAGGCGCAGGGCGGTGTCCTGGCCATGACCGGAGACGGGGTCAACGACGGGCCCGCCCTGCGCCGGGCCGACATCGGCGTGGCCATGGGCCGGCGCGGCACCGAGGTGGCCAGGCAGGCGGCCGACCTGGTTCTCGCCGACGACAACCTCGACACCGTCGTCGCGGCCGTCGAGGAGGGCCGCCGGGTGTACGCCAACATCCGCCGCTTCCTCGTCTACGGGCTGTCCGGCGGGGCGGCCGAGATCGCCGTGATGCTGCTCGGCCCGTTCGCCGGGCTGCCGCTCCCCCTGCTTCCCGCGCAGATCCTGTGGATCAACCTGCTCACCCACGGTCTGCCCGGCGTGGCTCTGGGCGGCGAGCCGACCGTCCCGGGAGCCATGGGCGAGCCGCCGCGGCCGCCCGGCCAGAGCATCATCGGCGCGGGCCTGTGGCAGCGTGTCCTGCGCATC
The DNA here is from genome assembly GCF_012034275.1 of Nonomuraea composti. Lineage (NCBI taxonomy): Bacteria > Bacillati > Actinomycetota > Actinomycetes > Streptosporangiales > Streptosporangiaceae > Nonomuraea > Nonomuraea composti. Next base: position 82,457 of record NZ_JAATEP010000047.1, read on the forward strand.
GCCGTCGTGCTCACCGCCGTCACCCTCGGCGTCGCCGTCTGGGCCGCGGCGACCGGGCGGCCCTGGCAGAGCATGGCCTTCTTCGCCCTCGGCGCCACCCAGCTCGGCGTCGCGCTCGGCTCCCGCACCCGGCCGGGGTCGCTGGCCAACCCCATGCTGCTGCTCGCCGTCGCCGGCGCGTTCGTCCTGCAAGTCGCGGCCCTGTACGTGCCGCCGCTGCGCCAGCTGCTCGGCACCCAGCCGCTCAACGCCGGCGACCTGCTGATCGTGACCGCGCTGTCCGTGCTCGGCTACGCCGCCGCGCGTCTCGACCGGATCCTGCACCCTTCCCCCCGCCCGCAAGGGCCTGCGGTCGGGCCGCCGGTGGGCGGTGATGTGTACGCGGGAAGGCCTCTCCCCTGACTCGACAAGCCGCCGGATCCCCCGGCTCAGGCCATGACCTCCTTGTCGGACCAGTACGACGCCGCGTTCGACCGGCCCGTGGTGCCGATCCGTCAGGCAGGATGCGAAGACGAGCGTTCGCCGCGGGCGGGGGTGGTCAGTGCCATTGGTCCCTCGGGGCGAGGGCGTTCGCCGGTGTTCCGGGTGTGGTGGAGGGGATCATCATGGGCTTATCAGGAGGTGAACCGATCATGATCGGTGGACGCGTGATCATGGAGGCTCCGCTCGTGGACGCGGAGCTGCTGACGCTGAAGAAGCGGGTCGACAGTCTCGAGGAGCAGGTGCGCACGCTGACGGCCGCCCACCTGGCCCTGGTGCGCAGCATGGAGAGCCTGCCGGGGCCCGCACCCGTACCGGCTGCTGCCGGTTGAGGACTCAGGCGATGGCGGCGAGCTCGTCACGCAGGAAGGCGACGAGTTCGCCGAGGTCGGGGACTCCGTCGGGGTCGGCGATGACGGTGATGGTCACCGTGCCGGCGTAGGAGAGGATCTCGAAGCTCACCGTCACATTGCCGTTCTCGGCGACCGCCACCGGGATGATGTCGCGGATGGCGGCGTCGGCGAAGGTTAGCGGGAGGTCGGGGCCGCGTACGTTGCTGACGAGGGTGTGGATGCGGCGCTGGCGGCGCAGGTAGTGGCGGTAGAGCCCGAGCGCGGCCAGCAGCCGGAACAGCGGGCCGAACAGATCGGCGGCGGAGGCGGTCGCGGCCTGTTTCTTGCGCGTGGCGAGCAGGGCGGCGATCCGCGCCATGCGGTGCGCGGGATCGCCGGTGACGGGGAGGGCGGCGATCAGCACGCCGAAGCGGTTGCCGAGGTCGCTGGTGGTGGTGCTGCGTCGGGCCGCGACCGGCACTGAGACCGACAGGGCGCCGACGTGCTCGCCCCGGCGTTCCAGGAGTCTGCCCAGCGTTCCGGTGATGGCGGTCAGGAGGGCGTCGTTGACGGTGCAGCCGTGGCGGTGGGCCGCGGCCCGCAGGGGCGCCAGGCCGGTCCGCACGACAGCGAAGGTCCGGCGCGGGCCGGTCGGCCGCAGCAGCGAGCACGGCGCTATCGGCTCCGGACGCAGCCCGCCGGTGGCCGCGAGGGCCGTCCTGGCCTGCCGCCAGAAGGTTCGCATGCGGCCGATCGATCGCAGGCGTTCGGCGAAGGCGTCGGCCGCCAGACGCGGCAGGGGCGGCGGGGACTGCGGGAAGCCTGTGGGTGCCGGCCGTCGCGCGGGGTCGGCCAGCGCCGCGAGCAGGGCGAGCCCGCCGATTCCGTCGGCCAGCACGTGGTCGAGCACGACGATCAGCGCCACCGCGCCGTCGGCCAGCCCGGTGACGAAGACCGCGGCCCACCGCGATGGCGGCAGCGGGCCGGCCAGAACGGTGGCGGCCACGTCCAGCAGCGCCCGTTCGTCGCCCGGCGCGGGGCAGGCCAGCTCTCGTACGTGCAGCCGCGGGTCGAACTGCGGATCGTCCACCCACACGGGGCGGCCGGCGCCGAACGGCACCCGCACCAGGCGCTGCCGGAGCCGCGGCACGGAGCGGATCCATTCGGCCAGCAGCGCCGAGGCCCGCGCCACCTCGAACCCGGGCCCCGGCTCCAGCAGCAGGACGGCACCGGCCCGCTGTGGCAGCGCGTCCCCCGCTCCCATGGCCAGCATGGCCACGTCGGAGGGGCCGGCTCGGTCGATGAGCCTCATCGCGTTCATCGGTGGCCGGGGACGACGCGCGCGTCGGGCCCGGGGTAGACAAGAGATTCGCGCCCGTTGTCGAGCCAGCGCACCTGGTAGGGAGGCGAGCCGTCGGCGTGCTCGACGCCCACGACGAAGCCCTCCCGGCGGAGGTTGCCACCGTACGTGCCCTCCACGATCAGCCGATCGCCCACGGTCGCTTTCATGGTGAGCTCCTCGTCTCGCTGCGAGCAGGATGGCTGTCATCCCGGCTCCAGCCTCCGGCCGCCGGCTCGCGCGTGGCAGGGCCGGAGGTCGGGGAACGGGCGGGACGTTCGTCCCTTCACGTCCGGACGGGATGGCGGCGCTGCCGGTGATCGCCCCGCGCCGCGAGGAGGTGTCGTGCCGGTCGAGCTCGGGGCGCTCCAGCACACCGCGACGTCGTCGGTGTGCAAGCCGAACGACCGGCCGGGGAGGTCGGCGTTCATGGCAGCTGCAGGTGGGTCGGCTCGGCACCCTTCGGCCCGCCGGTGGTGTTCGATGTGAACGTGATGGCGGGCCTTCGGCGACCGAGTCGGACCGCACGTCCAGTTCGGCGTGGGGCATGGCGCCGCCGTCACTTGCGGATTGGCCGGCTTGCCTGGGGTGGTCTTTCGCCGATGCGCGCACGATGGCGGCGAGGTCGACCTGGTTCTCTCCTCCGGTCAGGCCGGCTGCGGCTCCGCGACCGTGGTCCGTGTAGCCCCCGGCGTGCATGGTTTCGCGGCACGCGGGCCTGGGAGCCGGGGGTGGGCAAGCGGGACGCGCCCCGGTGATCGCCGACAGGACCACGTCGTTGAAGGTCGCTCCGGACCGGTGCACGACGCCTTTGACGTCGTTCAGCGACGCGCTGGGCGAGGGCGCGCGGCGAGGCCGGCGGCGCCCGTAGGGGAGGTGGGTGCCGGACACCCCGTCGGCCATGCGGTGGTGCACCTTGGACACGAGCGAGAAGGCCCCGTGCCGGCGGGACCATCGTCACCCTCGCGGGGCCAGGCGCGGGACTTTCGTCCCTGGCGCCGGCGGTGGCGATGACCTGGGCTGGAAGTGTCGAACCCGGTGGAAGGGAGGCCGTCATGAACTGGCCCCTCGCGATCGTCCTCGTCTCGGTGATCATCGCCATCATGGTGATCATCACCTCGCTCATCGCCCGGCCGAAGGGATAGCCCGTGGCCGGAACGGGCGCACGGGAACCCAGGCTCCCGTGCGCCCTTGCTTGCGGACCACGGGTCCGTGGCGTCCGGTCCGGACGTTCTCCTGGTCACAAGGCCAGCGTGGGCGGCAGGGAGGTGCACCATGACCGTTCCTGCACCCGTTGTCGGCCAGGCGATCAGGCGGCTCCTCGTGAGGCCGGGCCGGCCTGCGGACGCCGCCGCGGCCGGGCGCGCCCGACTGCCGATCGAGGATCGGTGGCCGGGCACGGGCTTCTTCACAGCTCGAAGACCAGGCGGGCGGGCACGCTGCCGTCCAGGACGTCCTCGAAGGACTGGTTGATCTCCTCCAGCTTGCGCGTCTCGTAGATGACCTTGGTGCGGCCGGCGGCGTGCAGCTTGAAGACTTCGGCCAGGTCGGCGCGGGTGCCGACGATGGAGCCGATGACGCTGATGCCGCCCAGGACGGTCTCGAAGATCGGCAGGCTCATGGCGTTGTCCTTGGGCAGCGAGACCAGCACCAGGCGGCCGCCGCGGCGCAGCGAGGCGTGCGCCTGCTCCAGCACGCGCGGGCTGGCGGCCAGCACGACGGCCACGTCCGCTCCGCCCAGGGCCTTGATCTCGGCGACCGGGTCGACCAGCGCGGCGTTGACGGTGTGGGATGCGCCGAGCTCGCGGGCCAGGCGCAGCTTGTCCTCGGTGACGTCCACGGCGATGGTCTCGCCGCCGAAGATCTGCGCGTACTGCTGTGCGAGGTGGCCGAGCCCGCCGATGCCGAAGATCGCCGCCCGCTCGGAGGGGCGCAGGCCGGAGACCTTGACCGCCTTGTACGTGGTCACGCCCGCGCAGGTCAGCGGCGCGGCCTCGGCGGGGACGACGCCGTCGGGCACGGGCACCACGTAGGCGGCGTGCGCGACGGCGTACTCGGCGTGGCCGCCGTTGACGGCGTAGCCGCTGTTCAGCTGGGACTCGCACAGGGTCTCCCTGCCGCTGACGCAGTACTCGCAGGTGCCGCAGGCGTAGCCGAGCCAGGGGATGGCCACCCGCTCGCCGGCGACCCGGCCGGTCACGGCGGCGCCCACCTCCTCGATGACGCCGACGCCCTCGTGCCCGGGGGTGAACGGCAGCGCCGGCTTGACCGGCCAGTCGCCGTGGGCGGCGTGGATGTCGGTGTGGCACAGCCCGCTCGCCTCGATGCGGACGAGGACCTGGTCCGGGCCTGGTTCGGGGACGGGCACCTCCTGGAGCTCGACGGGCTGGTCAAAGGCGGTGACGACGGCAGCGCGCATGGGTGTTCTCTCTCTATCGGGTCTCATTGTCAGCTTCCGGGTTCGGCGGCGTTCCCGATCAGGGCCGAAGGTCCCGTCCGAGAGGGTCGCGCGTCACCTCCGGCAGGGCCCTGCGTCACCCGTCAGGCGTGATCGACGTATGGTGGACGCGAGGAACCGGAGCGCGGCGCGGATCACGGCCGCCGGCAGGTCGGGCCGGGCGGGCCTGCGGCGGGTGTCAGTCGCCGTGGGCGGTGCTGAGCAGGCCGTAGTCGCCGTCGTCCCGGCGGTGGAGGACGCAGCCGGCGCCGGTGTCGGCGTCGGCGAAGAAGACGAACGGCCATCCGGTCAGCTCCAGCCGCTCGACGGCCTCGTCCAGGGTGAGCCGGGCGGCGGGCGACGGGCTGATGGAGATCGCCGCGCAGGTCGGCGTCGGCAGGCAGGGGTCGGGCACGAGCTGGGCGAGCCGGTAGCCGCGGCCGGCGCGGTAGACGACGCTGTCCTGACCCGTCACGTCCTCGACGAACAGCAGGAAGTCGTAGCCGAGCTGCTCCATGTCGACGACCGCCTCGTCGGGCACGGTGCGGTCGGCCGCGAGCCGCCGCACGATCCGCGGCTCGCCGCCGCTGCCGGCAGCCCTGCCGGCAACGCTGTCGGCAGCGTTGGCGGCGGCGTTGGCGGAGGTGCGCTGCCGGTGGTGGCGTCCCCGCCGGTTCTCCCAGTCCCGGGTGCTCTCCAGCAGCCGTGCCCGGAGCCGGTCGCGCAGCACGTGGATGGCCGCACGGGTGGAGGCGGCGCTGGCCCGGGCCCTGATGAGCCGCCCCTGGACGTCCAGGACGGCCTGTGCCGTCCGCCGCCGCGCGGCCAGCCCGGGCGCGGTGGCGAGCGTGATCCGCGCGTCGAGCACCGGTTCGTGCGACAGCCTGGCCAGCTCCGCCATGGTCTGCCGGGCTCGCAGGACATCGGCGGGGCGGATCCCGCCGCGGACCTTGACCTGCACGTCGGCGGGGTCGAGAGCGATGGGCCTGTGCCTCATGCGTGAGCACCTTCTTCGCGTCCGTTGCTGATGAGTCCACCCTCTGACCAGCACGGACCCTGCTGCCAGGGACTTTCGCCCCCATCGGCGAGGACCTTTGGGACGGGCGGGACCACAGTGGCCGGCGGGACGGCCGGCCCGGGCCCCGCCGCGGCGTATGCCTCCAGCATCGTTCAGGCCCGCCAGCTCGTCCTTGAGGGAGGAGGAGCCCGTGTTCAGGTCGAGGACGGGAGCGGCCATGACGGTGAGCCTGGTCGATCCGGGTCAGACGCTGGCGACGCCGTGGGCGCGGAACTGGGCGTGCACCCGGTCCAGCAGCTCCTGGCCGGGTGGCTCAACGTGGGCGAGGGGGAAGCGCAGGCCGAGGCGTTCGTACTTGCCGGTGGCCATGCGGTGGAAGGGCAGCACGTCCACCCGTTCGACGTTGCCGAGCCCGCTCACGAAGCGGGCCAGGGCGTCCACATTCTCGGGCGCGTCCGTCAGGCCGGGGACCAGCACGAACCGCACCCAGGTGGGGCGGCCCAGGTCGGCGAGGCGGCGGGCGAAGCGCAGGGTGGGCTCCACCGGGCCGCCGGTGACGCGGCGGTAGGTGGCCGGCTCGTAGGACTTGATGTCGAGCAGCACCAGGTCGGTGTCGGCGAGCATCGCGTCGGTGGCGCGGACGCCGAGCAGGCCGCTGGTGTCCAGGGCGGTGTGCAGGCCGGCCGCGTGGCAGCGGCGCAGCAGCTCGCCGGTGAAGCGGGGCTGCAGCAGCGGCTCGCCGCCGCTGATCGTCACCCCGCCACCGGCCACGGAGATGAACCGCTGGTACTTCCCGATCTCGGCCATGATCTGGCCGGTGGTGACCTGGCGGCCGTCGCGCATCCGCCAGGTCTCCGGGTTCTGGCAGTACCGGCAGCGCAGCGGGCAGCCCGCGGTGAAGAGCACGAACCGGGTGCCGGGGCCGTCCACGCCGACCGACAGGTCCCACGAGCTGACGGAACCGTTCATCGCGGGCCGGTCACAGCGAGCCGTGGAACGTGCGGTTGACGACGTCGCGCTGCTGCTCGGGAGTGAGGCGGACGAAGTTGACCGCGTAGCCGGAGACCCGCACGGTGAGCTGCGGGTAGCGGTCGGGGTGCGCCATCGCGTCCAGCAGCACGGCGCGGGTGAGCACGTTGACGTTCATGTGGAAGCCGCCGGCGTCGAAGTAGCCGTCCAGCACCCCGGCCAGGTTCGCGACGCGTTCCTCCGGGGTGCGGCCGAGCCCGTCGGGGGTGACGGTGCTGGTCAGGGAGATGCCGTCGAGGGCCTGGTCGTAGGGGAGCTTGGCGATCGAGAGGGCGGAGGCGATCATGCCGTGGCGGTCGCGGCCGTTCATCGGGTTGGCGCCGGGCGCGAACGGCTCGCCGGCGCGGCGGCCGTCCGGGGTGCTGCCCGTGTGCTTGCCGTAGACCACGTTCGAGGTGATCGTCAGGACGGACTGGGTGTGCTCGGCGTCCCGGTACGTGCGGTGCCGGCGGATCTTGTCCATGAACGTGCGCACCAGCTCGACGGCGATGGCGTCGGCGCGGTCGTCGTTGTTGCCGTAGGCCGGGTAGTCGCCCTCCACGATGTAGTCGACCGCCAGGCCGGTGGCGTCGCGGACGACCTTGACGCGGGCGTGCCGGATCGCCGACAGGCTGTCGGCGGCGACGGACAGGCCGGCGATGCCGCAGGCCAGGGTGCGCTTGACCGGATGGTCGTGCAGGGCCATCTCCAGGCGCTCGTAGGCGTACTTGTCGTGCATGTAGTGGATGATGTTGAGCGCGTTGACGTAGGTGCGGGCCAGCCAGTCCATCATCCGGTCGAAGGCGGCGGCCACCTGCTCGTAGTCGAGGACCTCACCGGTGATCGGCGGCTGGGCTGGGCCGACCTGGGCGCCGGTGAGCTCGTCGCGGCCGCCGTTGATCGCGTACAGGAGGGTCTTGGCCAGGTTGACGCGGGCGCCGAAGAACTGCATCTGCCGGCCGACCGGGGCGGCCGACACGCAGCAGGCGATCGCGGCGTCGTCGCCGAGGCGGGGGCGCATCAGCTCGTCGCTCTCGTACTGGATGGCGCTGGTCTCGATCGACAGCGCGGCGCAGAACCGCTTGAACGGCTCGGGCAGGCGCGGCGACCAGAACACGGTCAGGTTCGGCTCCGGGGCGGGGCCGAGGTCGCGCAGCGTCTGCAGATAGCGGAAGCTCGTGCGGGTGACCAGGGGACGGCCGTCGGAGCCGAGGCCGCCGATCGACTCGGTCACCCAGGTCGGGTCGCCGGAGAAGAGCTGGTCGTACTCGGGGGTGCGCAGGAACCGCACGATCCGCAGCTTGATCACGAAGTCGTCGATCAGCTCCTGCGCGCGCTCCTCGGTGATCCGCCCCTCCGCGAGGTCGCGTTCGAGGTAGATGTCCAGGAACGTGGAGGTGCGGCCGATCGACATCGCGGCCCCGTTCTGCTCCTTGATCGCGGCCAGGTAGGCGAAGTACAGCCACTGCACCGCCTCGTGCGCGGTGGCGGCCGGGCGGGAGAGGTCGTGGCCGTAGGCGGCGGCCATCGCCTTCAGCTCGTTCAGCGCTTTGAGCTGCTCGGCCAGCTCCTCACGGTCGCGGATGACGGCGTCGGTGGCGTCGGCGTCGTCCAGGGAGCGCAGTTCGGCGTGCTTGGCCTCGATGAGCCGGTCCACGCCGTAGAGCGCGACGCGGCGGTAGTCGCCGATGATGCGGCCGCGGCCGTAGGCGTCCGGCAGGCCGGTGATCACGCCGGCCTTGCGGGCCCGCAGGATCTCGGGGGTGTAGGCGTCGAAGACGCCGTCGTTGTGGGTCTTGCGGTACCTGGTGAAGATCTCCTTCACGGCGGGGTCCAGCTTGTGGCCGTAGGCGGCCAGGCCGTTCTCCACCATGCGCAGCCCGCCCGCCGGCATGATCGCCCGCTTGAGCGGCGCGTCGGTCTGCAGGCCGACGATCAGCTCCCGGTCGCGGTCGATGTAGCCGGGCGCGTGCGCGGTGATGGACGACGGCGTGGCCGCGTCCACATCGAAGATCCCGCGCCGCCGCTCCTCGGGGAAGAGCGCGCTCACCTTCGCCCACACGGCCAGCGTCCGCTCGGTCGGGCCGGACAGGAAGCCCGCGTCGCCGCTGTAGGGGGTGTAGTTGTCCTGGATGAACGGCCGGACATCCACCTTGTCCCGCCAGGCCGTGCCCTGAAAGCCGCGCCACGCCTCGCCCGCGATCGCCGTCATGGTTCCCCCTTCGTGTCGGATGTCCGCTTTCACCCTCCTTGATCTGAGCGGCGATCACGGCGGCCGAAGGGCACCCGCACGAAGGACCAAGGTCATCAGGATGGGGGACGTCGGCCTCCGTGCCTGCGGTGACGGCGCGGATGTGCTGGTGATGCCGCTGGAAGGAGGACTCATCATGTCCGCCACGCCGCTGCCACGCCGCCGCGAGCCGGGCCCGTGGACGGCGACCGCACTGGTCGTCGGCAACATGATCGGCTCAGGGGCGTTCCCAGCGCCGGCGACGGCCACGGTGCGCCCTGCGCCGGTCTGACGGCCGGCGGGCGCTGCCCGCTGCCGGAAGAAGACGTCGACCTCGTCGTGGCCGTCCGCCCGGCGCCCGGACGGCTCACGCTGCGCGAGGCAGGGGTGCTGTGCGCGTTACGCACCCGCGTCCCGCTGCCGGCGGCCGGGCCGATCCCGGAGGACACCGCGCTGGGTGAGGCGGCGACGACCTGCCGAGCCGGCGAACCGGTGAACGCCTGCGCCTGCGCCGTGGCCGCCACCGGTCCCGCGGCCTGGCTCGCCTGCGCCCAGGCCACCAGAGGACGCCACAGGATCATGGCCGTGCTCACCCCGGTCGTTCACGTCAAGGACGGTCCCAGGAGTAGGGCAGTTCGAGGACGTCGTCGCGCCGCCAGACGAGGTCCTCGCGGACGTCCACGACCCCGTCGAGGTGCTCGGCGGCGTGCACGGCGGCCTGGGCCTGGCTGCGCCGGTCGGTGTAGCCGGACAGGGTGACGATGCCGTCGTGCACCTCCACGAGGATGCCGTCGCGATCGTTCCACCGGTCCTGCGCGGGGATGCCCGCGACCACGAGCCGCCGGGTCTCCTCATCGTCGCGCAGGAACGCCCCGAGCAGGTCGCGCCGGCTGACGACGCCCTCCAGCCGGCCTTCCTCGTCGACGACGATCAGCCGCTTGACGCCGTGCTCGTCCATCATGCGCGCCGCCCTGACCGTCGAGGCGTGCGGGGCGACCGTCACCGCGGGCGCCGTCATCAGGCCCGCGGCGGCGTCCGCCGCCGCCTTCGCGCCGCCGTCCTCGTCCCGCATCGTCACCTTCCGCCGCATCCTCGCCCGCAGCGAGGGCCGGTAGCTCTCGCCGTGGTACTGCTCGCGGAACTCCTCCTTGCGCATCAGGTCTCCCTCGGAGACCACGCCGACGACCCGCCCGGCGGCGTCCAGCACCGGCACGGCGCTGATCCCATGGGTCACCAGCACCCGGGCGACCTCCTTGAACGGCATGTCCTGCCCGACCGCGATCACCTGCTTGGTCATGACATCGTGCACCGTGGTCCGCATCATGGTCCTCCTTCGCTCTCCACTGTCATGACATCGCTTCCCGCGGTGCCTCACGTAGGGACCGAAGCCCCTGATGGCACGGTCGTTGGTCGCGGCGAGTGTCATGCCCGTGGGGACGTTCGCCACAGGCCGACAGCCGCGGTTCTGGGCGCGGAGGACGCGAGCAGGGCGGTGATGACGGCACCGGACATGGGGTGGGCGCGTACTCGACGGGATGCGAAACTGATCGCATGTCGGAAAGCGAGGTTCGTCCGTTGATGCCCCAGATGCGGCTCGATGAGCTGCTTGCAGAGCTGCAGACCAGGCTCACCGCGGTGCTGGCCACCCGTGACCGCGTGCACGCGCTGCTCGAAGCCGTCGTGTCCGTGGGCAGCGACCTCGACCTGGAGACCGTGCTGCGGCGCATCGTCGAGACCGCCACCACGCTGGTCGACGCCAGCTACGGCGCGCTCGGCGTGGTCGGCGAGGAGAACACGCTCCTGCAGTTCATCCCCGTCGGCCTCACCGAGGAGGAGATCGCCAAGATCGAGCACTGGCCCCACGGGCTCGGCCTGCTCGGCCTGCTCATCAAGGACGCCCGGCCGCTGCGGCTCGGCCGCATCTCCGACCACCCCGAGTCCTACGGGTTCCCGCCCGGTCACCCGCCGATGGGCACGTTCCTCGGGGTGCCGGTA
>NZ_JAATEP010000048.1:0-91820 GCF_012034275.1 Nonomuraea composti
GAGGTGGTCAGGCTCCGCGAGGTGGTCAGGCTCCGCGAGGTGGTCAGGCTCCGCGAGGTGCCCCTGCTCCCCGAGGTGGCTGGTCTCCGCGAGGTGGGTGGTCAGGCGGGCCAATCCTTCGGTGGTGCTCACCCGCGGCCGGTAGCCCAGGTCGCGGCGGGCGGCCGACAGGTCGAACCAGTGCGCGGTGGACGCCTGCTCCACCAGGAACCGGATCGGCGGCGGCTCGAACGGCAGGTGGAGGGCCCGGGCGAGCGTGCGTCCGTGCTCCAGGAGCGTGGCCGCCGCCTTCACCGGCCCGAGCGGCAGCCGGCGCCGCACCGGCGGGTGCCCGGCGGCGGCCAGCAGCGCGTTCACCCACGTGCCGAACGTGCAGGGCTCGTCCTGGGCGATGAAGTAGGCGCGTCCGCTCAGCGGCGAGCCGGGCCGCAGCCGGTCCAGGGCGAGCAGGCAGGCGTCGGCCGCGTTGTCGACGTAGACGGTGTCGATGGTCTTGTCGGCCGGGCCGAGCAGCCACAGCAGGCGACGGGCGGCGGCGAGGCGGGGCAGGAAGTGCGGGTCGCCGGGACCCCAGATGAGGTGCGGGCGCAGCGCGAGCGCCGGCAGGCCGCCGTCGGCGGCGGCCAGGACCAGCTGCTCGGCCAGGGCCTTGGAACGGGGATAGGGCGCGGTGAAACGGCGCGGGTACGGGATGGTCTCGTCCACACCTTCCAGGTCGCGTCCGTCGTGGACGACGCTGGGCGAGGAGATGTGGATCAGGCGGGCGCCGTGGCGGGCGCAGGCGTCGAGCACGTTGCGCGTGCCGTCCACGTTGATCCGGAGGTAGTCGCGGTCGCGGCCGAGCACGCCGGCCAGGGCGGCGCAGTGCACTACCGCCTCGCAGGCGGAGACCGCGGCGTGCACGGCCGCCGGGTCGCACAGGTCGGCCAGGTGCTGGGTGAGGCCGAGCGCGTCCAGCTCGGGGTGGCGGCGGCGGTGCAGGGTGTGGACGGTGTCGCCGCGGGCGGCCAGCCGCCGGCACACGGCCCGACCGAGGAACCCGCTCGCGCCGGTGACCAGGACCTTCATCGGCGTCCTGTCCGCAGCGGGGACGCGGCCCAGGCGGCGAGGACGTGGCGGCGGATCTTGCTGTTGTGCCGGGCGTCCATGGGGAAGGCCGGATGGAACAACACCTCCCGGATGCCGGAGGTGCGGGAATGGCGGGCGGCGTGTTCGAGGACGGCGGTCCGGACGTCGGAACGCCGGGCGCCCGGCTCGCGCTCCACCACCAGGACCGGGCGTTGCGCGCCGGGCGGGCCGCCCTTCTCGAACACGCCGACCAGGGCGGTACGGCGCACCCCGGGCAGGGCCGCGAACAGCGGCTCGACGTGCTCGGTGCACAGGTCACCGCCGAGGGTGTGGACACGCTCGGACTTGCGGCCGGCGAACCACAGCCTGCCGTCGCTGTCGAGGTGGCCCAGATCCCCCATACGGTGCCAGACCCGGCTCCCGTCGGCGATCCTGGCCAGGGACGTGGCGCGGGGATCGTCGAGGTAGGGGTCGCCGAGCGCCGGGGAGGTGACCACGATCTCGCCCACGGTGCCGGTCGGCACGAGGAGTTCGTCGTTCCAGCGGCTGATCGGGCGGTCGGTGACGCCGATGACGCGCACCTGCACGCCCGCCACCGGACGGCCCAGGCACGTGCCGGCCCCCGGATGCTCGGCGGCGGCGGCGCGCAGGTCTGCGCCCTCGATCGCGGCCACCGGCAGGCACTCGGTGGCGCCGTAGACCGACAGCACCCGGGCCGCCCGGGGCAGGCAGCGGCGCACCCGCTCCAGGGTGGGCAGCGGCAGCGGGGCGCCCGCCACCACGACGGTCTCCACCGGGCCGAGCACCACGCCCCCGGCGACACAGTGCCGGGCCAGCCGGTCCAGCAGCGCCGGAGCCGCGAACACGGTCGCCACCCGATGGCGCAGGATGTCGCCGGCCAGGGCGGCGAAGTCGGCGCGGATCGGCCGCCGCGGGTCCACGTCGGGGAGCACGGCGCTCGCTCCCAGGGCCGTGGCGGCCAGCGCGAACGGCAGGAACGTCGACAGCGTGGCCGTGCCCGGCCGGACGAGGCGAAGCCCGTCGAGCAGATCCAGCTGCGCGGTCAGGTGGCGGTGCCGCAGCGGCACCCCCTTGGGCGGGCCCGTGGACCCGGAGGTGCAGGCGATCAGAGCGAGGTCGCCGGCTGACGGCGGCCCGGTGGATCCGGAGGTGCCCGTGCTCAGGGTGAGGTCGCCGGCTGACGGCGGCCCGGTGGATCCGGAGGCGCCCGTGCTCAGGGTGAGGTCGCCGGCTGACGGCGGCCCGGTGGATCCGGAGGCGCAGCTGCTCAGGGCGAGGTCGTCGGTTGCGGGCGTGCGCGACGGCGGGCCGGTGGGCTCGGAGGCGCGGGCGGTGAGGGCGATGTCGCCGGTCGCGGGCCGTCCTGCCGGATGCCCCGGCGGGCGGCGGCGTGCCGCGGCTCGCAGGCTCGCGAGGGTGGGCCCCGGCCAGAGCCGGCGCGGCCCCACCGTGACGATGACGCGGCTGCTGCGCCGCGCCCAGCCGAGCGCCAGCCGCGCCGCCTGGGCGAGCGGGACGCCGATGAACGCCTCGGGGGCGGCCCGTTCCAGGCAGCGCCGGACGGCGGCGACGGGCATCCCCGGGTCGACCAGCACCGGCACGGCGCCCAGCTTGAGCAGCGCCAAAGCCAGCGCCACGAGCTCCACGCCGGGGTGCACCAGCAGCGCGGTGCGCATGCCGTGCCGCACCCCGGCCAGGGCCAGCGCGGCGGCGGTCTCCTCCACCGTCCGCGCCAACTGCGCGCAGGAGACGGCCCGGCCGCCGGCGTGGCAGGCGACCGCGCCCGGCCGGTCGTGGAAGTGCCGGTCGAGGAGCTCATTCACGGTGATGTCCGGCGTCACCACTTGACCACGACGATCCCGACGCTGAACCCGCTGGCCAGCCCGACCAGGGCGACCAGGTCGCCGCGCCGCACCCGCCCGGCCGCGACCGCCTGGACGAGCTGGACGGGCAGCGTGGCCGCGATGAGGTTGCCGTGCTGGGCGATGGTGACGACGACCTTGTCCTGCGGGATTCCCACGTGCTCGCAGAACTTCCACAGGGCCGGCAGCGACGCCTGGTGCACGCAGACGGCCGCGAAGTCGTCCCAGGCCAGGCCGAGCTCGGCGATCGCCTTGGGCAGCACGGTGAGGTCGGTGCGTTCGAGGCTGCGGGCGAGCTGGACGGCGTTGACGGTGAGCGGCTCGATGACCGGCCAGTCGGCCGCCGGGTCGGTGGTCAGGTTCAGAGCCCGCACGGTGGCCGCTTCCCAGCCGGCCGAGTGGGCGGTGAACCGGTGGCCGAGCACGCCCGGCTCCGTCGCGGCCTCCAGCAGCAGGGCGGCCCCGGCGTCGCCGACGGTGTAGGCGGCGGCGAAGGTGAAGAACTCCTTCGTGTCGCGCAGCGTCCAGGGCATGAACGCGGTGGCCATCTCGCCGGAGCAGATCAGGACGCGCCGGTGCCGCCCCGCGGCGATGAGCGCGTCGGCGACCTGGATGGCGTTCAGCACGCTGTTGCAGGCGTTGCGCACGTCGAACGCCAGGCAGCCGGCGCCGAGCTTCGCCGCCACGATGGGCGCGGTCGCGGGCTCGATCAGGTCCATCGTCACGCTGGCGAAGAGGAGCAGGTCGAGGTCGTCCGCCCGCAGGCCCTGCTCGGCGAGCAGCTGCCGGGCGGCGTGGACGGCCAGGTCCGACGGTTTCTCGTGCGGTGCGGCGATGTGCCGGCGCCGCACCCCGCTGCCGCTGTGGATGACGCCCCGGGGCAGCTCCAGGGCGGGGTTGCGCTCGGCGAGCCGGTCCTCCAGCTCCGCCGTGCTCATGGTGGCCTGCGGCAGGTGGGCGGCCACGCCGGCCAGCCGGGAGCGGACGGGAGTCATCGCGGGTCCTTGGCGGATTGGAGGCCGAGGTGCAGCAGCGCCGTGCGGGTGATGTCGTTGATCGTCCCGGCGCCGCGGGCCAGCTCCATGGGCGGGATGTCCACGCCGAACTGGTGCCTGATGGACACGAGCAGGTCGGTGGCCATGAGGGAGTCCATGCCGTACTCGTCCAGCCGCCGGTCGGGGTCGATGTCGGCGGCGGGGGTGAGCAGCACGGTGGACAGCAGCTCGGTGAGGTGCTCGGCGACGTAGGCGTGCATCTCCTCGCCGCTCATCGTCGCCAGCCTCGCCAGCAGGTCGCCGGTGTCGAGGTCGAGGTCGGCGCCGGGCGGCAGCACCGACGACAGCCACGGCCTGCGCAGCCCGGGCAGCAGCTGCCGCATGCGGGCCCAGTCGCAGCGGCCCACGGCCGCGACGTCGGCGTCCTCGGCGAGCATGTCGTCCACGGCGGCCAGCGCCTTGCTGGTGGTCAGGGCGTGGATGCCGAGCTTGGCCAGGGCTTCGGCCTGGGTGCCGTGGGCCAGGACGCCGGTGTCGGCCAGCGCGCCCAGGCAGACCGCCAGCGCCGGCCGGCCCTGCGCTCTGCGCCGGCGGGCCAGCGCCTCCAGGAACAGGTTGGCCGACACGTACGGCGCCTGGCCGATGTTGCCGATCGTGGTCAGCGACGAGTACAGGACGAACGCCTCCAGGGGCAGGCCGGCGGTGATCTCGTCGAGGACCAGGGCGCCGGCGATCTTGGGGCGCAGCACGGCCCGGATCCGGTCGTCGGACAGGTCGGCCAGCGCGGCGTCATCGAGGTGCATGGCGGCGTGCACGACCCCGCGTACCGGGTGGCCGGCGGCGTCCAGCTCGCGCAGGATCTCGCGCATGGCGTCGCGGTCGGTGACGTCCGCGGCGTACGCGCGGGCCCGCGTCCCGAGCGCCTCCAGCTCCGCCAGCAGCGCGGGCGCCTCGGGGGTGTCCGCGCCCCGACGGCTGACCAGCGCCAGGTGCCGCACTCCCGAGCGGGCGAGGTGGCGGGCGGTGGCCGCGCCGAACCCGGTCAGCCCGCCGGTGATCAGGTACGTGCCGCCGGACCCGCGGCCCGGCCGGACCGGCCGCGCGCGCATCATGATCGGCTCGTCGCGCGGATCGAGGGACACGACGATTTTCCCGATGTGCCGGGAGTGCCGCATCAGCGCGAAGGCATCGGCGACGCGCTCGGCGGGATACACCGTGTGCGGCAGCGGGCGCAGGCGGTCGAGGAGGGAGCCCGCCACCCTGCCTTCGGCGACCACGGACGGGTTCTTCCACAGCAGGGTGCCGACGTCCACGCCGAAGAACGCGATGTTGTCGCCGAAGGGCCGCAACGGCAGGTGCCCGCTCTCGTAGATGTCGCGCTTGCCCAGCTCGACGAACCGGCCGCCGTGCCCCAGACACTCCAGGCCGCGGCTGATGGCCTCGCCGGCCAGCGAGTTCAGCACGACGTCCACGCCGCGGCCCCCGGTCAGCTCCCTGACCCGCTCGGCGAAGCGCATGCTGCGCGAGTCGAGGACGTGCTCGGCGCCGAGCGCGCGCAGCAGGTCGCGCTTGGCGGGGGTGCCGGCCGTGGCGATCACCTGGGCGCCGATCAGCCGGGCGTACTCCAGCGCGGCCAGCCCGACACCGCCCGCACCGCCGTGGACCAGCACGGTCTCGCCGGGCTTGAGCCGGGCGCAGTTGTGCAGCGAGTGGTAGACGGTGGAGCAGGCCATGGGCAGGGTGGCGGCCTGGGCGAACGTCATCCCGTCCGGCACGTGGCCGGCCACGGCCGCGTCGACGAGGGCGTGGCTGCCGAACCCGACCGGCCCCGGCGCCGCCACCCGGTCGCCGGGCCTGACCCGGGTGACGCCCGGACCGACGGCGACGACGGTGCCGGCGCATTCCAGGCCCAGCTCGTGGCCGCCGAAGACGGCTTCGACCGCTTCGGCCGGCAGCAGGTTCACCACGAACATCACGTCGCGGTAGTTCAGCCCGATGGCCCGCACCTCGACCAGCGCCTGTCCAGGGCCCGGCGTGGGCGGCTGCGTCCGTTCCCAGCCCAGCTTGTACGACAGGCCAGGGTCGGACACCGCCAGCCGGAAGGCGTCCGAGGAGCCCGCCGACACCGGGACGGTCGGGGTGGGCGTCCCCACCAGGCGCGGGACGAACCGGCCCCGCCGGGTCAGCAGGATCTCGTCCTCCACGCCGGGGGCCAGCAGCTCGGCCGCCAGCCGCGCCGCGTCGGCGTCGTCCGCGCCGGTGCGGTGCAGGCACAGCCGCCGCAGCTCGATCCGGGGCTGCTCGTTGGCCAGCGAACGCGCCGTTCCCCAGGTGGCCGCGTCCTGTGAATGGACGGAGTCGCCCGCGAGATCCGGCTCCGGGAGCGCGCCGCTGGGCCGGCTGACCAGCCACAAGGTGATCCGCGCGTCGGGCGGCAGCTCCTCGCAGGCCAGGGAGATCGCGCGCAGCAGGGCGGCCCGCCGGGTGACCTGCTCGACGACCGCCTCGGCCGCGGGCTCGTCCCCCGCCCCGCCGAGGACGACCGTGAGCGTGACGCCGCCGGCCGACGCGTGGATCCGCGCGGACCAGTCGGCCGGCTCGTCGCTGAAGGGCGACACGCTCACGTGCGCACCCCGGCTTTCCAGGGACGTGGCCAGCGCGGCGGGCAGCGCGTCCCGATCATCCTCGGCGAGGATGATCCAGGTGCCTTCGGCGGCCGGTGCGGCCTGCTCGCGACTCGTCGGGACGGTGCCGGGCGCCGTGGCGAGCAGCACGGAGAAGGCGTCGGCGTCGGGATCGTCCTCCAGGCCCGCCCGCACGATGTCGGTGTAGCCGGCCGCGGCCAGCACCTGCGGCCATCGCCGGCTCGACAGCAGCGGCGAGTCCGGCCGGACGTCGGAGTCGGCGAAGTCCCAGAGCTGCGGCAGCAGGCCGGCGAAGGGCAGCAGGGACTCCACCCGGTGCGGCTCGGCGATCAGCAGCTTGCCGCCGGGGCCGAGCAGGGTGGCCAGCCCGCGCAGTGCGGCGGTCACGTCCCGGGCCAGGTGCACGCAGCCGGCGGCCACCACCAGGTCGTAGCCGCCCGCGGCCTGCTCGGTCAGGTCGCCGTTCAGGTCGAGCAGGCCGTATTCGACGAAGTCCACGTCGGAGAAGCGCTGCCGGAGCTGGGCGAGCGCCGGCTCGGCGGCGTCGGTGACCGTGTAGCGGGTGCGGCCGGCCGGCAGGATCGGCAGCAGCGAGGCGGTGGTGCCACCCGTTCCCGCGCCCACCTCCAGAACGCGCAGCGGCCGGTCGGCGGGCCAGCGCTGGACGATCTGCGCCACCAGCGCCCGCGCGGTCCGGTTGGCGAACAGGCTGACCGGCCCGATGTCGTGCACCTGGTCCAGCAGCTCGGCGGCGCCGCCGGAGGTGAGGACGTCGGCCGCCTCGCCGCGCAACAGCCGGGGCAGGTGCAGGGCGGCCCGTGCCGCCAGCGCGGTCTGTGCCGTGAACGGGGTGCCCGCGCAGAGGTCGCGCAGCGCCTCGGCCGGGTCCCCGGCGGGCGGGGTGAGCCGTACCTCGTGCTCGCCGAGGCGTTCGAGCAGGCCGTGCCGCTCCAGGAGCGGCAACGCCGCCCGCAGCATGCGCCGGTGGTGTGGTTGCGCACAGGCGGCGAGCAGGTCGTCGGTCGTGAGGAGGCGCGCGTCCTGTCCCGTGGCATCGGCCTCCTCGCCGCGCTCGGCGGAGGTCAGCTCGATCAGCGCTGAGGTCAGCGCGCGGGCGAACGCCTCCTCCAGCCGTGCCGTGTACGCGCCATGATCGACGTCCCGCCAGGCCGCCCGCAGGGTGGCGAGCCGTTCGGCGGCCCCGGCCAGAAGCTCTTCGGGATCGGGCGCCGGCCATGCTCCCACCGGCTCGCCGGGCCGGGGCGCCGCCCGCAGCTCGACGTGGTACCGGCTCACCGGAGTGACATGGACGCCCGGGATCCGGCGCAGCCTGACGCCGGTCAGCTCGGCCGCCACCCGGCCGCTGCCGTCGGCCACCGTGATGTCCCAGCAGACCTCCTCGAAACTGCCCGAGGTCTCACGCACGTGCAGCAGGCCCTCCGGCTCCGGCCGGGACCACAGCCGGACCGCGCCGACCGCCGCCGGCATGTAGCCGGTGCCCGACCGCAGCGCCTCCACCAGCCGCACCACCCCTGCCTGCAACCCGCTGTCCAGCAGCACCGGATGGGCGACGTAGCGCTCGTCGCGCTGCTGCGGGCAGGCGTAGGTGGCCAGGACCTCGGTCTCGGCCGTCCACAAACCGGTCAGGACCTGGAACTCCGGCCCCCATGCCATGCGCCCCTCGGCGGCCCGCGCGTAGTAGTCGGCCACGTCGACAGGCGTGGCGATGCGGGAGCGCAGCTCCGCCACGTCCAGTGGCGGCGGGGCCGCGCGCAGCAGCGGGCGCACCCGCGCCCGGGCGTGCTCGCGCGGATGCTGCCCGGTCAGCGTGGTGCTCGCCACCGTCAGCAGGCCCGTCTCGGGCCACAGCGACGTCTGTACGCACATCTGCTCCGCGCTCGGCCCCGGCACCGCCAGAGCCCGGGTGATGGCCATCTGGTCGACCTCGACCGCCTCGCCGGCCTCCGGGATCGCCAGCCGGCCGGCGGCCAGGGCCATCTCCACGTAGCCGGTCGCGGGCATCACCGCCACCCCGCCCGTGCGGTGCTCGGTGACCCACGGTGCCAGCACCTGGTTCAGCTCGCCGTACCAGGTGGGGGCGAGCATCGGCAGCCGCTGGCCGAGCAGCGGGTGCTGGATCGCCGGATCGCCGATCGTGCGCGCCCAGGAGAGCGGGGTGCCGATCCAGTGCCGCTGCCGCTGCCACGGGTAGGCCGGCAGCGTGCGCACCTGGCCGCGGCGGGGGAAGTAGCGATCCCAGTCGATGTCGGCTCCGGCGGCGATGATCTGGGCGACCGCGCGCCGTACCGCCTGCTCTCCCGCCGCCGGGCTCTGCTCGGGGCGTCGCAGCGTGGGGACGACGGCCGCGCGCACGCGGCTCGTGCCGGACGCGCGGCGCAGGTAGGACTGCAGCACCGGATGGGGGCCGACCTCCACCAGCACGTCGAACCCGTCGGCGAGCGCCCGCTGCGCCGCGTCCGCGAACCGCACCGGGCGGCGTACGTTCCGCCACCAGTAGTCC
This sequence comes from Nonomuraea composti, assembly GCF_012034275.1. Lineage (NCBI taxonomy): Bacteria > Bacillati > Actinomycetota > Actinomycetes > Streptosporangiales > Streptosporangiaceae > Nonomuraea > Nonomuraea composti. Next base: position 9,113 of record NZ_JAATEP010000048.1, read on the forward strand.
GCGTCCAGCTCCTCGCCGGTCAGGGCGTCGCCCGTCACCGTGGACAGCATCGGGATCCGCGCCCGCGAGGGCCGCAGGTCCGCCAGCGCCGCGCACAACCCCTCGCGCACATCGTCCATGGCGGCGCTGTGGAAGGGGTAGTCGACGTCCAGCTCGCGGAAGAACACCTCGCGTGCGGCCAGGCTCTCGCCCAGCAGGCGCAGCGACTCCCCCGGCCCGCTCACCGTGACGTCCCGGTCGGAGTTCACCGCCGCGATCTCCAGCAGCGGGTGGCCGGCCAGGGCCTGCCTGGCCTCCGTCTCCGGCAGCCCGACCGCGGCCATGCGGCCCCGCCCGCGGGTCGCGGCCTGCGCGCGGCCCCGTTCGGCGATCACCTGGGCCGCCTGGCGCAGCGACAGCGCGCCGCAGGCGTAGGCGGCGGCCACCTCGCCCACGCTGTGGCCCAGCACCGCGCCCGGCCGCACGCCCGCCACGGCGAGCATCTCCACCAGGCCGGCCTGGACGGCGAACAGCAGGGGCTGCGCGACGTCGGTCTCCGACAGCCGCCACTGCTCCGGCGGCGCGGCCAGCTCCTTCGACACCGACCAGCCCAGCCTGGGCGTCAGCTCGGCGTCCAGCTCCTCGACGACCGCGCGGAAGGTGGCGTCGGCCAGCAGGTCGGCGCCCATCCCCGCCCACTGCGAGCCGTTGCCGCAGAACACCAGCGCCACCCGGCCGTGGGCCATCGCCTCCCCGGGCACCGCCTCCGACACCTCGGCGGCGGCCTCGGCCGCGGACGAGGCCAGCACCACGGCGCGGTGCGGGTGAAGAGCGCGCCTGCGGGTGGCGGTGTAGGCCACGTCGTAGAAGTCGGGCTCGTCCACCGACTTCAGGTGCTCGGCGGCACGGGTCACGGCCTCGGCCAGCGCCGCCGGGCCGCGCGCCGAGACCACGAACGGCAGCACGGACCCGGCCTGCTCGTCCTGCCGGGCGGGGCTGTCGTCGGGGGCGGCGGCGAGGGCCACGTGGACGTTCGCGCCACCGAACCCGAAGGAGTTCACCCCCACCACGGTCCGCCCGCCTCGCTCGGGCAGCGCCTGGGACCGGGTCGCGACGCTCAGCCCGAGCCCGTCGAAGTCGATGTCCGGATTGAGCGACGCGGCGTGCAGCGAGGGCGGGATCGTCCGGTGCCGCAGCACCAGCAGGGCCTTGAACAGCCCCGGCATGCCGGAGGCCGGCTCCAGGTGGCCGACGTTGGTCTTGACCGACCCGATCGGCAACCTCTCGGCCCGGCGCATGCCCAGCGCCCGCCCCAACGCCCGGCACTCGGCCGGGTCGCCCACCTGCGTGCCGGTGCCGTGCGCCTCCACGTACGCCACCTCGTCCGGGCTGACGCCGCACGAGTCGTACACCTGCCGCAGCAGCGCCTCCTGCGCCTCGGCGTTGGGCAGCGCTAGCCCCACCGTGTGACCGTCGTTGTTGGCGGCGGCACCCACGATCACGCCGTGCACCCGGTCGCCGTCGGCGAGCGCGTCGGCCAGCCGCTTGAGCACGACCACGCCGCCGCCCTCCGCGCGGACGAACCCGTCGGCGTCGGCGGAGAACGCCCGGCACCGGCCCGTCGGCGACAACATCGACGCCTGGCTGAACCCGACGAACCCCATGGGGCTGAGCAGCACGTTGATCCCACCGGCCAGCGCCATCCGGCAGGACCCGTCGGCCAGCGCCCGGAAGGCCCGCTCGACCGCCTGCAGCGCCGACGAGCACGCGGTGTCGATGGACATGCTCGGCCCGCGCAGGTCGAAGACGTGCGACAGCCGGTTGGACACGATCGACAGCGTCGAGCCGGACATCGCGTACGGGCCGACCGAGCCGGGCTCCATCGCCTGCAACGCCCCGTAGGAGGGGTCGGAGACGCCGACGAACACGCCGGTGTCGCTGCCGGCCAGGCGGGCCGGGTCGATGCCGGCGTCGTCGAGGGCCTCGGCCGCCATCTCCAGCACCAGCCGCTGCTGGGGGTCCATCGCGACGGCCTCCTTCGGCGAGATGCCGAAGTAGGCGGCGTCGAAGCTGGCGACGTCGTCGAGGAAGCCGCCCGCGCGGGTGTAGCTCCGGTTCAGTCTCGGGATGCTCTCGTCGACGTACCGGTCGGCCTCGAACCGGTCCGGCGGCACCGTGCCGACGAGGTCGTCACCGCGTACCAGGGCGCTCCACAGCGCCTCCAGACTCGTGATGCCGCCGGGGAGCCGGCAGCCCGCACCCACGATGGCCACCGACTGCCGGGGCCAGTGGTGACTCGTTTCTGCCTCACCATCACGCATGCCGTCGCCCTCTCCGTCGCTCCTTCCTTCACGCAATCATGGCTTTCGGTGATCCTGAAGTTACTTTGGGCTATCACGGGTGGTAAGGAAGCGTCCTGTGGAGGTAAGGCGGCCTGGTGCGATCAGTCTTCCTGCCGGGGCTCTCGTGGCATCCAGGCGAAGCCCAGCGACGCACCCCCGATGGCCAGGAGCGAGCCCAGCAGGAAGCCGCCCAGGTTCGACAGCACGAACGCCGACAGCGCCGCCATGACGGCCAGCACCGCGAGGACGAAGCGCTGCTCGGGCACGAACCACAACCCCGCGCCCATGGCGCCGAGGAAGGACCCCAGCAGGAAGGCCGCGTAACCGCCCACACCGGTGTGGATGATCACCCCGGTGCCGATCACCGGCGTCAGCGCGATCTCGGCCCCTGAGGCGATCAGCAGGCATCCGGCCCAGAACGGCCGCCGCCGCATCCAGGCCGCCACCGCACCGCAGGCCCCGCGAGCGCTCAGAAGCACGGCCGGACGTCCCTGCCGATCGCCACGCTCAGGCCGTCCACCATGAACGACCCTCCCATCACCATCCAGGCGTCCGCGGTGACGTTGCGCGCCGAGAACGTCAGCACTCCCACGCCGTAGTCGCCCCTCTTGCCTTTCAGCACGCTCTCGGTGCCCAGGACTCCGGCGTCACGATTGAGGACGACCGAGCCGAGGCCCACGTCGGCGCCCAGGGAGGTGGCCGAGATGCTCAGCCGGCTGACCTGCGACGGCTTCTCGCGATCGCGCGTGCCGAGCCGCACGGTGAACGGCCCCAGCGGAGTGTCCACCTCGGCCGACTGGCACAGCCCGTACACCTGCGCCGTACGCAAGGACAGGTGCAGCACCACGTGCTGGCGCCCGTCCATCGACCGCACGACGCCGGGGACGATCCCGACGCCCCGCCCCGACAGCTTGGCGGCCGACACCTTGATCTGCCGCCCGGACACCGCGAACGAAGCCGGCACCGCGCCCTGCGCCATCCCGGCCGCGAGGACGGCCAGTGCGGCAAGTGAGGGCGCCAGCATCAACCAGAACCGCTTCCACCTCATGCGCGACCCCACGCCGTGTTTGCTGTGTGCAATGAACCATAACGCAAAGTGACGGCATCGGTGTCGCCAAGCCGGGCGGTTCCGCGACGCGCTCCGCCACGCCGGCCCGGAGGCGGGCGAGCGGGTGCGGGTCACCCTTCATCCGGGGCGCGGGCACATCGACGGCGCCAAGGATCCCGAGCTGATCGGCAGGTGCGTCACCTGGCTGGCCGGGCACTGACAGGCACACAACCCGGCTCGGCGGTGGCCGCGTTCGGCAGGAACAGCGCCCCGAGCGCCAGCCCGATCAGCCCGGCGACGATCGGCGCACCGGTCCACAGCTCCGGTACGGCGGGCAGGCCGCCCCCGGCGACCGAGGCGGCCGCGATGTACAGCGACCAGGTGGCGAAGGCCGACGTCCCCGCGAAGGCCCAGTAGGCGGCCCGCCGCCCGGCCGACGGGCGCAGCCATCGGATCAGCACGTCGCTCACGAGCCCGGCGGCCAGGAACGCCAGGAGGATCGGCGGGTTCCCGACGTTCGTCCGGATGCCCGGCATGAGCGCGACGACGGCGTACATGATCGTCACCGAACCGGGCGGCAGCAGCCAGCGGCGCAGCAGGAACAGCACCGGGCTGAGCACGACGACGTTGGTGACGACCATCGCGACGGCCACGCGGTCGGCGCCGAGCGCGACGGGCCGGGGGCCGGAGCCGCGCGGCACTGCGCCCTGGTCCTGTGCCATGGACAACGCCTGGACGATGCCTTGGGGTCGGTACTGCAAGGCGTCGCCGTAGGACAGGAACAGCGACACCAGCGCGGTGGCGAACGCGAGCCCGATCAGGGCGGGCAGCAGCCGGCCGAGCCGCGGGCGAGCGCCGACGTCGGGGGCGGTCCACGCCGAGCGCAGCGGGGTCGTGATGATGAGCGTCATCGTCACGATGAGGCCGAGGTGCGACGGGCTGAAGAAGATGTCGAGGGTGGTCTCGATGCCGAGGACGGTGTGCCACAGCAGGTCGGCGAGCCCGAATGCGGCGAACGCCGGAATCGCCACCAGCCCGGCGAGGTAGCCCATGGGGACGGCCGCGAGGCCCTGCCGTCTGGCGCGTACGTTGCGCCACACCTGCCAGATGATCCAGCCGGAGACCGCGGCGAACCCGGAGTAGAACACCGCGTGCCAGGGGGTGAAGAACGTCTCCAGCTCGGCCAGGTTCGCGTGCGCCCAGGCGTCGATCATCAGGCCGACCCCGAACCACACCCCGAGCAGCGCCGTCACCAGGTCTGCCCGGGGAGACACCCACGTGCGGGGCTCTCCCGTTCCGGCTACGTCAGATGACACGTCGAGCACCCTTCGCCTCTTGCACCTAGCTAACGGTTAGCCAATAGATAGCGGTTAGCCATGCGACGTGTCAAAGCGATCCTGGCCGTCGCCCCCTCAGATGCGGGTCTGAGACGATGCCCCACATGCTGCAGGTCTGTCTGAACGGCGCCAGGACCCGGACCGAGTCGGCCCACCTCCCCATCACCCCGCGGGAGCTGGCGGCGGCCGCCCGCGAGGCCGTCGAGGCCGGCGCGCAGGACATCCACCTTCACCCCAAGAACGACGACGGCGCCGACACCCTCGACCCCGCGCGGGTCGACGCGGCGGTCGCCGCCGTGCGGGCGGCCGTGCCCGGCATCCCCATCGGGGTCACCACCGGCGCGTGGACGTCGCCGGACGCCCGGCGGCGGGCCGCGCTCATCCGCTCCTGGACCGTGCTGCCCGACCACGCCTCCGTGAACTGGCACGAGGACGGCGCCACGACCGTCGCGGACGCCCTGCTGGAGCGGGGCATCGGCATCGAAGCCGGCATCTACTCAGGGACGCCGGCCGCCCGGCGCTTCCTCGCCTGGCCACGACGGGACCGCGTGCTGCGGGTCCTCGCGGAGGTCACCGACACCGACCCGCACACCGCCCCGGCCGTCGCCGTCCCGCTGCTGGACGAGCTCGGCAGCGCGAACCTGCCGATCCTCCTGCACGGCGAGGAGGGCGCGGCCTGGGCCGTCCTGCGCACGGCGGTCACTCGCGGGCTGGACACCCGGATCGGGCTGGAGGACGTGCTCCGGCTGCCCGACGGGGCTCCCGCCACGAGCAACGCCGCGCTGATCCGGGCCGCGCGCGCCATGATCCAGGCAAGCGGTCACTCGTCCGGGGACACCAAGCCGGAACGGTAGGCGTGGATCGCGGCCTGGACGCGGGTGCGTACGCCGATCTTGGCCAGGACGCGCGACACGTGGATCTTGACCGTGCCGGGGGCGATGCGCAGCTCCCCGGCGATCTCGGCGTTGGAGCGGCCCAGCGCCAGCAGCCGGAGGACCTCGGTCTCCCGGGCCGTCAGCTCCATGCCGGGCTCGCGCACCGGCGGGGCGGCGAAGCGGCGCACGAGCCGGCGGGTGACCTGCGGGTCGATCAGGCCCTGGCCCCGGTGGGCCGCGCGGATCGCCGCCAGGTAGAGGTCCGGGTCCCCGTCCTTGAGCAGGAAGCCCACGGCGCCCGCCTCGAGCGCGCCGAAGAGGTATTCGTCGGTGTCGAACGTGGTCAGCGCGATGATCGGGGTGCCCGGCGCCTGGGTCGTCAGCCGGCGGATCGCGGTGATCCCGTCCGTGCCCGGCATGCGCAGGTCGGTGAGGATCACGTCCGGGCGGTGCTCGCGCGCCATGCTCACCAGCTCGGCGCCGTCGCGGGCGGCGCCCAGGAAGGTGATGTCCGGCTCGGGGCTGAGGAGCTGCCGCAGGCCCTCGCGGGCGAGGTGCTGGTCGTCGGCGATGAGCAGCCGGATCACGGGGTCACCTGCCGGACGGCTGCACGTGCGGGGGCCTGGGGTGGGAGTACGGGCAGGGTGGCGCGCACGCGCCAGCCGTTCCTGCCGTGCGGGCCGGCGTGGCAGTCGCCGCCGAGTGCCGCCGCCCGCTCGCGCATGCCCGTCACGCCCTGTCCACCGCTCGGGACGTTGTCGTCCCCCGGGCGGGATGGGCCAGGATCGTCGACGGTGACGACGACCTGGCCGCTCCTCCTACGGACGGTGACCGAGGCCGTGGTGGCCGTGGAGTGCCGGGCCACGTTGGTCAGCGCCTCCTGGACGATGCGGTAGGCGCAGGCCGCCGTCTCCGGATGGACGGTGCTGTCGAGGTCGGGGTCGGCCTCCAGGGTGACGGCCAGGTCCGGGCCGCCGCTGCGCTCCACCAGGGCGGGCAGGTCGGCGAAGCCTTCACCGGGCGCGCCGTCCGATCGCACGAGGGTCGCGAGCAGCGCCCGGATCTCGGCCAGCGCCTCGGCCGACAGCCCGGCGATCCCGGCCAGCGCGCGATCCGCCTCGCAGCCGTGACCGGCCAGCGCGCGCCGGGCGCCGACCGCCTGGAGTCTGATCGCGCTGAGGTGGTGCCCGACGACGTCATGGACCTCCCGGGCGATCCGGGCGGCCTCCTGCGAGCGGGCCTGCTCCTCCCTGGCCCGTCGCAGCCGCGCGGCCTGCACGGCGCGGTCGGCCCGCAGGCGCAGCGCGTAGCCGATGGTGACCGGCGCCGCGCCGGCGGCGGCGTAGACGGAGACGGTGGCGAGGTCCAGGACGGGCCGGCCCCCGAGCCCGGCCGCGACCGCCCACCCGACCGAGCCGGCCAGGAGGAGCGAGCGCAGCCGGTGGCGGTGGTAGGCGGCGGAGGCGACGATCAGGCCCAGCACCCAGATGCCGGCGTCGCGCTCCAGCACGAGGCCGAGCGCGAGCATCACCAGCGCGGACGCGACCACCGCCGTCAGCGGCAGCCGCCGGCGCAGCACCAGAGGCGCGCAGGCGGCCAGGATCGGCGCCGCCCATGCCGGCGTGAGCTCAACGGGCTGGCCGCGCCACCAGTCGTTCAGCGCCGAGACGGTCAGCGCGATGATCGCCACGGCGCAGGCGAGCAGGGCGTCGCGGCCCATGAGCGGCACGCGTCGCCGGACGTCGGCCAGGAAAGCCGCTGGTCGTCTCACGTGCCCAGTATCACGCGGGCCAGGAGGGGCACGTGGTGCCGGGCGCGGGCAGCCTGCCGTCGATCAGGTACCGGTCCACGTGGGCGATCACGCACGGGTCTCCGGCGTTGAGGTAGCGGCCGTGGCCGACGTCGTCGTACTTGATCGTGGCCGAGCCGGGGACCTGGTCGGTGATGGCGCGGACGGAGGGGTACTCGTAGACCGGGCCGACGCCGAGCAGCGGCGGCAGCTTGCCGGCCGGCAGCGGCGCCGGCGGGTTGGAAGCCTTGGGCGCCCACGGCGAGCAGGCGAGCCAGGCGTTCTCGCGTACGCCGGAGAAGTTCGGCGAGATCGCGGCCGATCGCCGCACCGCCGCGCGGTAGGCGCGGTAGGCGTCGTAGCGGAACCCGTCGGCGCAGTTCACCGCGAGCATGGCGGTCACACGAGGCGGCATGCCGCGGCCCTGCGGGTCGAACCCGGAGGCGTCGCCCTTCGCGGCGCTCGCGATGGCCTCCCCCAGCTTGGGCCAGCGCGCCTTGTCGCTGACCATGGTGTAGGCGAGGGACTTGAGGTCGTCCCCGTCGTAGCGGCGCGTGCCGGCGGCCAGGGGGCGGCGCTCGGCCCGCCGCACGACGGCCTGCCAGGTCTTCTCCACGTCGGCGTCGCGCAGCGCGCAATCGGAGGAGCCGGCGCACCAGCGGACGAACCGCCGGAACCCCGCCTCCAGCCCCTCGTACTGCAGCCGCTCCGACTTCGCGAAGGGGTCCACGTGGTCGGGCACGCTGTCCAGCGCCATCGCGCGCAGCCGCTGCGGGAACAGTCGCGCGTAGGAGGCCCCGAGCACCCCGCCGTAGGAGTTGCCGAGGAAGGAGATCTTGTCCTCGCCCAGTGCGGCGCGAACGGCGTCCATGTCGCGGGCCTGGGAGGCGGAGTCCAGGTGGGCGAACAGGTCGGGCACGGCGTCCCGGCAGGGAGCGACGCCGGCGGCGTTCGCCTTCAGCACCTGGTCGTACTCGCGCCTGCTGTCGGGGGTGGCGAAGGCGGGACCGGCCGCGCAGCTCTCCAGCGGAAGGTGCTCGCCGCTCACCCCGCCGCGCGGGTTCCAGGTGACGACGTTCATGCGGGTACGCAGGCCGGCGAAGTGCGGCAGCGCCCGCGACAACGCCTGCACCCCGGCGCCACCGGGGCCTCCCGGGCTGAACAGCACCGTGCCCGCCGCCGCACCCGTCGCCGGCGCCCGGCCCACGGTGAGGGTGATCGTCTTCCCATCCGGCTTCGACCAGTCGACGGGGACGGTCAGCTTCGCGCACTGCAGCTCGGCCGAAATCTTCTCGCCGCACGCCGACCAGGTCAGGGACGGCGCCGCGGCGGAGGCCGCAGGAACGTGCGCTCCCAGCATCACCACCAGCGGCAGGGCAAATAGGACTGATCGTGGGCGGGTCATCGCATCCTCCAACAAGAGCGCCACGGACGACCTCACACGCTAGGCACGCCGGCCTCCCGCCACATCTGCCACAAGGCATACCTCCGGCCCGCCTGCCCGAGGCGGCGGGGAGGTCAGCCGGTGGTGCGGGCGGCCGGCTCCGCGCGCTCGCGCCGGCCGGCGGGGGCGGCGGTGCGCAGGCCGAAGGCGGAGATCACGGCTCCCACGACGACCATGACCACGGGGACGACGAGCGCGGTGCGGTACGCGGCCAGCGCCCCGGCCGGTGAGCCGTCCGCCCCGGCCGCGGCCAGGCCGTACACCGCGGTCGCCGCGGAGATGCCGACCGCGCCGCCGAACTGGGTGAAGGTGTAGAGCAGCCCGCTCGCCAGGCCCTGCTCCTCCTCGGGCACGCTGCCCGTCGCCGCGATGGTGAGCGGGCCGTAGGCGAGGGCGAAGGCGACGCCCGAGGTGATCAGGGTGGGGAACATCGCCAGATATGGCCAGGTCGCGCCGACGGGCAGGAAGAGCCCGTACGCCACGGCGGCCAGCAGGAAGCCGCCGAAGATGACCCGGGCGTTGCCGTACCGCCGCACCAGTCGGGGAGTGAGCACGGGGGCGAGCACCGCGTCGCAGCCCATGGCGATCAGCGCGATCGCGGTCTGCAGCGAGGACCAGCCGCGCAGCTCCTGGAGGTAGAGCGTGACGATGAACTGGAAGCCGAAGAACGCGCCCAGGAACAACATCGCGGCGACGTCGGCGCGTAACATCGCGGCCTTGCGGAAGATCCGCAACGGAACGAGCGGTGACTTGGCGCGCCGTTCGATGACGATGAACGTCCCCAGCAGCACCAGCCCGGCGGCGAGCGCGCCGAGCGTCTGGCCGAGATCGTCGCCGCCGTGTTCGAGGCGGATGATGCCAAAGGCGAGCAGCAGCATCGCGGCGGCGGCGCTCGCCGCGCCCGCCAGGTCGTAACCGTGCCGGGCAGGAGCGGGGCGGGCCTCCGCCGGCACCAGTCTGATCGCGGCCAGGAGGAGGGCGCAGGTCAGCAGGACGGGGGCGAAGAACACCCAGCGCCAGCCGAGCTCCGTCAGCAGCCCGCCGATGATGAGGCCCAGCGAGAAGCCGCCGGCGCCGACGCCGGCGAAGACCAGCAGCGCCTTGTCGCGCTGCGGTCCCTCCGGGTAGGAGGTCGTGATGATCGACAGGGCGGCGGGCGTCATGAAGGCCGCCGCCACGCCGGTGACGAACCTGGCCACGACCAGCATCCACCCGCCGGTCGCGAAGCCGCCCAGCATGGAGAAGACCAGGAAGACGCCCAGCGAGACGAGGAACGTCCGGCGCCGGCCCAGCAGGTCGGCGGTGCGGCCGCCGAGCAGCGTGAAGCCGGCGTAGCCGAGCACGTAACCGCTCATCACCCACGCCGCCGTGCCGGTGGTCAGGCCGAGGTCGGCGCGGATGGTGGGGATGGCGACGGCGAGCATGGCGACGTCGCCGCCCTCAAGGAAGATCGAGCCGCACAGGACGAGCAGCAGGACCCAGGCACGCCCGCTCATGCGGGCCGCGGAGCCGGTGGACACGGACGCGGTGGACACGGACGCGGCTCCTCACCCGTCGCGGCGTCCGGCCGCGGCCGGCTCGTCCGCGAAGGGCCTGGTAGGTCGCGCCCGCTCATCCGCGACGGTCGCCGTGCGTCCCCGAGCCTCCCCGATCACCATGGCCGGGACCGTACCAAGCGGCCGGCGGCCCGGACCACACATTTTCTCCGGGCCCGGCAAGGGGAGGAGCCCAGGTCACGCCCCCGGCTGCGTGAGCCTCTGCAGGTCGCCGTACGGCAGGGCGTCGGCGGTCGTGTCGTACGTCCCGGAGGACAGCAGCTCGGCCGTGGAGCGGGCCGCGACGGCGTAGGCGGCCTGGGCGATGGCGGAGCCGAGGCTGACGCGGACCGTGCCGGCGGCGGCGAACTCGGCGACGGACGGCGCGCCCGCCCAGGCCATGACGGCGATGGGCAGCGGCCCGGCCGCGAGCTCGGCGATCGCCGCCAGGTCGATCAGCCCGGGGACGAACAGGCTGCTGGCCCCGGCCGCGGCGTACGCCTCGGAGCGCTTCAGCGCCTCCTGGACGCCGTTGTCGGTGCCGAGGAGGAAGACGTCGGTGCGGGCGTTGATCCACGCGGGGATGCCGAGGCGGTCGGCGGCGGCGCGCGCGGCGGCCAGGCGTTCGGCCTGCTCGGACGGGTCGAGCAGGGCGCCGCCGGCCGCGTCCTCGATGTTCACGCCGACGGCGCCGGCCTGGAGGACGGCGGTGACGGTGGCGTCGATGTCGCCGTAGCCGGACTCGATGTCGGCGGTGACCGGTACGTCCACGGCCGCCGCGATCCGCTCGACGACCGCGGCGACGCGTTCCGTGCCGAGGTCGGCCCCGTCGGGGACGCCGAGCGACCAGGCGACGCCCGCGCTGGTGGTGGCGACGGCCTTGGCTCCGGCGTCGGCGACGACGATGGCGGAGGCGACGTCCCAGGCGTTGGGCAGGAGCAGCGGGTCACCCTTTTTGTGGAGGGATGCGAGGATTTCGGCCTTTGACATGGTGCCGATCTTAGGGGCGCTCCCCCGCCGCCGCTGGCCGGATTCAGACCTCATCAGCGTCGCCGCGTCCGGTGAGGTGGGCCGGCACGGTCTTGCTGATCTGCTCCAGCCGGCCCGGCTGCTCGGGGCTGAGCAGGTCGATCAGGTGCTCGCGGACGCCGGCCACGTGCTGGGGCGCGGCCGCCTGGAGGGCCGCCACGCCCTCGCCGGTCAGGACGGCGAGCCGGCCCCGCCGGTCGCCCGCGCAGTGCTCGCGGCGCACCCACCCCTTGAGTTCGGCCTGTCGGCCGTCAAGAATCCCGGAAAACGCCCTTTCCGCCTTGTATAGGAAAAGTATAGCGGTCCGCAGAATTATTTCCTCCGTCTAATCGCTTCGGTGCAGTCGCGCCACCCGATCCGCGCCATTTATGGAGGAAGAATGACCGATCTGAACGTGTCGGCCGGTCTCGACCCGGCCCAGCGCACCCAGATCAAGGACATCATCTGCGAGATCCTCGAGCTCGACCCCGAAGAGGTCTCCGAGACCAGCCTGTTCAACGAGGACCACGGTGCGGACTCCCTGCGGGCCATCGAGATCCTCGCCGCCCTGGAGCGCACCTTCAAGATCACCATCGATCAGGAGGAGCTGCCCAGGATGACCAACCTCGCGGGCGTCCACACCGTCGTCGAGGAGTCGTTCGCACGGTAGAGCCGCGGACGGCGACCGGGGACGGGAGGACTTTGATGAGCGGTCAGGGAACGGGCCGGAACGGCTCCAGGCGGCGGGTGGTCATCACCGGGATCGGCGCCATTTCGAGTATCGGAATAGGCGTCGACGATTTCCGGTCGGGGCTGCGGGAAGGGCGTAGCGGCGTCAAATCCATCACCGCTTTCGACACGACCGGATTCGAATACGCGAACGCGTGCGAGATCACCGATTTCGATCCGGCCGCGCTGATCGGCCGTCTCGACCCGGCGGGGCTCGGCCGGGCCAGCCAGCTCTCGGTGGCGGCGGCGGGCATGGCAGTCCGCGACGCCGGCCTGCCGCCGGAGGAGCTGCGCGCCCGGCGCGCGCTGGTGTCGGTCGGCACCACGAACGGCGAGGGCCGCGACTTCGACACGCTCACCCGCCAGGGCATCGACGGCAGCCTCGACCCGGCGCTGAGCGCCCGGGTCGGCGCCGGGCGGCTGTCGTCCAGCATCGCCCGCGAGCTGGGCCTGACCGACGTCGAGGCCGTCACCCTGCCCACCGCGTGCGCGGCCGGCAACTACGCGATCGGCTACGGCTTCGACGCCGTGCAGAGCGGTGACGTCGACGTCGCCCTCTGCGGGGGCGCGGACGCCCTCGACCGCAAGACGTTCGCCGGCTTCTACCGGCTCGGCACGATCGCCCCGGAGATGTGCCAGCCGTTCGACCGCTCCCGCCGGGGCATCCTCACCGGCGAGGGCGCCGGCATCCTGCTCCTGGAGAGCCTGGAGGCGGCGCTCGCCCGAGGGGCCCGCGTCTACGCCGAGATCCTCGGGTTCGCACTGAACTGCGACGCGCACCACCCGGTCGCCCCCGACCGCGACAGCATCGCCGAATGCATGCGCCTGGCGCACAAGGACGCCGGGGTCAAACCGGAGGAGATCGACTTCATCTCCGCGCACGGCACCGGCACCAAGGCGAACGACATCACCGAAGCCCGCGCCATCCACCAGGTGTTCGGCGGCCGGCCGCCCGCCACCGTCTCCATCAAGTCCATGCTCGGGCACTCCATGGGCGCCGCCAGCGCCCTGGCCTGCGCCGCCTGCGCGCTGGGCATCGCCGAGGGCTTCATCCCGCCGACGATCAACCACGTCGACACCGACCCGGACTGCGCGCTCGACGTCGTGCCCAACCAGGCCCGCCCGGCGGAGCTGAACGTGGTGCAGAACAACGCGCTCGCCTTCGGCGGCAACAACGCGGTCATCGTCCTCGGCAAGTGCCGGGAGTCGTGATGATCGACGTGTGCGGGACCGGCGCCGTCGCCAGTGCGGGCGCGAGCGTACGGGAGATCTTCGAGGCGCTGTGCGCGGGGCGGGGCGCGGCCGCCGAGCCGCGCGGCTTCGACCTGACCAAGTACCGGGCCAGGCTCGCGTTCGAGATCGACGACCGGCCCGAGCCCGGCGGCGACGTGCCGCTGCGCTCGACCCGCTGGCTGGAGGACGTCGTCGCGACGGCCGCCCGCGACGCCGGGCTCGGCGAGGACCTGAGCGACGTGCCGGTGCTGGTCGGCACCACGCTGCGGGAGCTGCGCTCCGTCGAGCTGAGCTGGCGCGACGGCGTCCCGTTCGACGCCGGCGAGCTGCACTTCGGCACCGCGCTGCGCCGCCGCTTCGACGCCGCCCAGACCTACACCGTGGCCAACGCCTGCTCGGCCTCCCTGTACGCGCTCGCGCTCGGCACCGACCTGCTCGACGCGCACGCCGCCGACGCGGTGATCGTGGCCGGGGTGGACAACATCTCCGAGAGCACGTACGGGCTGCTCGACCGCTGCTACCCCGAGGCGCCCGACGCGTTGCGGCCCTTCGACAAGAACCGCAGGGGCATGCTCCAGGGCGAGGGCGCGGCGGCCGTCGTGCTGCGTCGCGGCGGAGAGGGCGGAGAGGGCGGGGCGCGCGTGCACGGCCGGATCCGCTCGGTCGCGGTGAACTGCGACGCCCACCATCCTTCCGCGCCCGACGCCAAGAGCATCTCGATCGCGATCAGGCAGGCGCACGAGCGGGCCGGCGTCGGCCCCGCCGACATCGACCTGCTCATGCTGCACGGCACCGGGACGCCGCTGAACGACGAGGCCGAGGCCCGCAGCGTCGGCGACGTCTTCGACGAGGTGCGGCCGTCCCCGTGGATGACGGCGATCAAGTCGATGACCGGTCACACGGCGGGCGCCTCCGGCCTGCACAGCCTGCTCGTGGCGCTGGAGTCGCTGCGGGCGGGCGTGGTGCCGCCCGTGCTGAGCGTCACCGACCTCATGGACGAGATGGCCGGCCTGCGCCTCGTCCGCGACCGGGCCGTGCCCGCCGACCTGCGGGTGGCGCAGGTGAACGCGTTCGGCTTCGGCGGGCTCAACGCCGTGGCCGTGGTCGAGAGGGCGGCCCCATGACGGTGATCACGGGGATCGGCGCCGCCGTCCGCGGCGTCCACCGGCCCGCGGACCTGCTGCTCGACCTCCTGCCTCCGGGCGGCGACGACCCGGTCACCCGCCTGAAGGGGCGCGGCCTGCGCTACAAGGACCGGGCGACCAAGCTGGCGCTGTGCGCGGGCGGCGACGCGCTCGCCGCGGCCGGGCTGCTGCTCGACCCGGGGCTGGCCGTGCCAGGGGAGAGCGTCGGCGTCGTGGCCAGCACCAATTACGGGAACGTGGACACGGTCTGCGCGACCGTGTCCGTCATCGCCGAGAGCGGCTACGGCGCGACCAGCCCCATGATGCTGCCCGCCACCGCCAGCAACGTGACCGCCTCCTGGCTGGCCATCTCGTACGGGCTGCGCGGCGTCAACCTCACCCTTTGCAACGGCGGCACCTCCGGGCTCGACGCCCTCCACTGGGCCCGGACGATGATCGACGCCGGCCGGGTGGAACGCATGCTCGTGGTGGGTGTCGAGCCGGCCAACGAGATGGTGGAGCGGCTGGCCGGGCCCGTGTTCGACGGGGCGGTGGCGCTGGTGCTGGAGTCCGCCGGGTCCGCCGCCGCGCGCGGCGCCCGCCCTCTGGCCAGGCTGGACGGGTACGCCCGCCGCGGCACGCACGAGCAGGCGGTCGCCGCCGTCCTGGGCCCGTCCCCGGCCGTGGGGTTGTGGTGCGCGCCCGAACGGCGCGAGGCGAGCCAGGTGGACGGCGCGCGCGTGCACGACCTGACCGCGCTGCTCGGGCCCTGCTCCGGCGCGCTCGGCGTGGCCCAGTGCGTGGCGGGGGCCGCGTGGCTGGGCGCGGGCGGTCCCGGGGCCGTCCTGGCCAGTACGGCCGGACCGGACGCCGCTGCCGCCGCCCTCCTGACCTCCGCCGGTACGTCCGCAGCGGCCACCGCCCGCCCGGCCACGGCTGGGGCCGCCCGATGAACGCCGCCCACACGCCGCTCACGAACGCCGCCCACACCTCACTGACGAACACCGCCCACACGCCGCTCACGAACACCGCCCACACGCCGCTCACGAACGCCGCCCACGGGCCGCGGGCGGATGTCGCTCGCGGGCCGCGGGCGGCGGACGTGCGGGTGCCGGTGCGGTGCCAGCGGGCCGGCGCCGGGGAGCGGCCCGTGCGGGTGCTGCTGCTCCACGGTCTGGGCGGCGGCCCGTCCACCTGGCACCGGTTCGCCGACCTGGCGGCCCCGCACCTGGAGCTCCTGGAGGCGGACCTGCCCTGGTCGGCCACCGGCACCGGCGAGTGGAGCAGGCAGGCCGACGCCACCCCGTGGATCAGGGCCGCCCTGGCGGCAGCCGGGGACGTCGAGCTGGTCGTCGCCCACTCCTTCGCCGCCAACGTGCTGCTGGAGGCCGCCGCCGCCGGCGGACCCCCGCTCGCGGCCGTGCTGGTCTCGCCGTTCTACCGCTCCGCCCCCGCCGAGTTCGACTGGGCGACCATCGAGAGCTACCTCGGCGGCTTCCACGGCATCCTCGACGACGGCCTGCGCGTCAGCTCCGGCGACCGCCTGGCCGCCGGGCTGCGCCGCGACATGGCGTTGCGGCTGCGCGAGCGGCTCGGCCCGTACGGCTGGATGCGTTTCTTCGACTCCTACCTGCGCTCGCCGCTGCTCGACACCGCCGCCGTCACCGCGCCCTGCCTGGTCGTCAGCGGCACCGACGACCTCGCCGCCCCGCCACGTGACGGGCGGACCCTGGCCATGGCGCTGCCGCGGGCCCGCTTCGAGGCCCTGCCCGCAGGCCACCTGCCGATGATCGAGCAGGCGCACCGATTCGCCGAGTTGGTCGGTGAGTTCGCCGCGACACTACCCCTGGAGATCACGTGACCGTCACCCGCCTGGAGATCCGGCCCCGGTACGAGGGTGCGAACATCGGCACCTGGATCGGCTTCAAACACCTGAACTACCTCGTCGAGGAGGCGGTGCTGGAGCATCTGCGACGCACGGGGATGCCGGTCACCGACCTCTACCACGACCACGGCCTCTGCGTGGACCTGGTGGACATCGACACCCGCATTCTGCGCGCGCTGCGCGTGGACGACCTGGCGACGGCCGAGGTGAGCGAGGCCGAGCCGGGCGCGCTGCGTTTCGCCGTCGCGATCCGCCCGGACGCCGAGTCGGCGAAGGCCGTCTCCGCCAAGGTCACGGTGGCGCTGCGGCACGACCCGCGCGGCGGTGAGAGCGCCGAGATCCCGCCGCGGCTGCGCCCCTACGCGGTGGACCGGCTCGGCGACGGCGACAAGGCGGTGGAGGTGCCCGAGGGCGCGGACCCGATCGCGTTCCTGACCGAGGGACGCAACGCCTTCGGCTGGAAGTGGCGCATCCCGTACTTCTACTGCCACTTCACCGAGCGGCTGCAGATGTCGGGCTACCTGCGGATCATGGAGGAGGTCGTGGACCTGTTCCTGGCCGACCGGGGCGTGTCCGTGAAACGGCTGCTGGACGAGCAGCGGTGGATCCCCGCCGTCCCGCACTCCCGCGTCACGCTGCTCGACGAGGCCCTGATGGAGGAGGACCTCTACACCGTCCTGACGGTCGAGGAGGTCTACAAGCGGCTCACCTACACCTCCCGCATGGACTGCTACGTGCTGCGCGACGGGCGGCTCGTCCCCACCGCGACCGGGCGCATCACCCACGGCTACGCCGAGCTGGCCGGCCGCTCCGAGTGGGGGCTGGTGTCATTCGACGACCGCCTCGCGGGCGCGCTCTCCGGTGCCGCGTTTTCCGGCGCGGCGCTCTCCGGTGCGGCGCTTCCCGGTGCGGCGCGATGACCGACGTCCTGGTCACCGGCGTCGGCGCGGTCACCTGCCAGGGGTACGGCGCCGCGGCGCTCCAGCAGGCCATGACCGGCGCCGTCGCCCCGGTGCCCGAGCGCATCCCCGACCCCGGGGCGAACCTGCGCCACCCGCTGATCCTGCGCGTCCCCGGCGTCGCGCCCGGCCGGGGACGGGCCGCCCGGCTGGTCACCACCGCCGTGAGCGAGGCGCTCAGGGACGCCGGCCTGGAGCGGCGCCCCTGGCCGGGACGGGTCGGCGTGGTGATCGGCTCGTGCATGGGCGAGGCCATGCAGCACGAGAGCGGCAGGTGCGCGGAGGACGACGACGGCGCCGGCTGGCGGCCCACGTTCCGGCTCGCCTCGGCGGTGGGCGAATGGCTGGGCGCCTTCGGCGTCAACACGAGCATCAGCAACGCCTGCGCCGCCGGCGGGTTCGCGCTGTGCCTGGCCGCCGATCTCATCAGGAGCGGCGAGGCCGACATGGTCATCAGCGGCGGCGTGGACGCGTACTCCAGGGTCGGGTGGGCGTCGTTCGACCGGCTGGGCGCGATCGACCCCGTACGGTGCCGGCCGTTCGACCGCGAGCGGCGCGGCACCATCCTCGCCGAGGGCGCCGGGATCCTCGTGCTGGAGTCGGGCGAGCACGCCCGCGAGCGCGGCGCCATCGGGTACGGCCGGATCGCCGGCGCGGGCTGGAGCTGCGACGCCCACCACCTCACCGCCCCCGAGCCCACCGGGGAGCAGATCGTGCGCGCCATGCGCGAGGCACTGGGCGGCTCCGGCGAGCCCGGCTGCGTCATCCCGCACGGCACCGGGACCCGCCTGAACGACCTGGTCGAGAGCCGGGCCCTGCGCCAGGTGCTCGGGGCGCGCACCGGCGAGGTGCCGCTCTACAGCGCCAAGGCGCTGGTCGGGCACACCGGCGGCGCGGCGGCGGCGCTCGGCGCGGTGGCGGCGGCGCTGATCCTGCGCTCCGGCACCGTGCCGCAGAACGTCGCCATCGGCGAGCAGGACCCCGAGTGCGAGGTCTACCTGCCGGTGTCCGGCCCGGTACGGCTCAGGACGCCCCGCGTGATGGTCAACGCCTACGCCTTCGGCGGCAACAACGCCTCCTTCGTCCTGGAGCAGGCCGCATGACCGGGGACGTCGTCGTGACCGGCGTGGGCATCGTCGCCCCCGGCACCGCTCCACCCACCGGCCGGTCCGGCGGCCCGTCCGCCGGTGCGTCCAGCGGCCCGTCCGGGAGCGCGCCCGGCGGGCGGGAGTCGTGGTTCGACGTGGCCGCGGAGCTGGGGCCGCGGGGGTACAAGTACCTTCCGCCCGCCTCCCAGTACCTCCTCGCCGCCGCGCGCCGGGCCGTCGCGGCGGCGGGCGGTCTGGAGCACGCGGCGCCGCACCGGCGGGCGGCGGCCGTCGGGACGAACGGGGCCCTGCGCGCCTACTTCGACGACGTCGACGCCAAGGTCACCGGGGGCCATTCCGACGACCTCAGCCCGGCCGGCGCCCCCTACTTCGCCGTCAACGTGCTCAGCGGGCGCCTGGCCAGCGAGCACCTGCTCAAGGCGTTCAGCCTGACGCTGACCTCGCCGCGGGTGGCCGGGTTCGAGGCCGTGGAGACGGGGGCGCGGGCGCTGGCGCTGGGCCGGGCCGACGTGCTGGTGGCCGCCGCCATGGAGCACGGCCTGCCGCACCACGCCCCCGGCCTGCCCATGGAGCAGGGCGCGGTGGCGATCGTGCTGGAGCCGCGGGCCCGCGCCGAGGAGCGCGGCGCCACCGTGCTCGGCACGTGCTTCGCCCGCGCGGGGTTCGCGCCCCCGGGCCTGGCGGCCACCTCCGAGGGGCGGCGCCGGCTGGCCGAGCAGGTCGAGCGGGCGGTGGCCGAGCTCGGGGCCGCCGACGCCGAGGTGTACCAGGTGCTGGACGGCTCGCCGGTGAGCCGCGCCCTGGAGGCCGCCGCCGGCGCCGCGGGGCTGACGGTCCGGCCCGCCGTCATGGCGGGGGGCGGGTGCCTGGCGCCGTCGTTGCTGCTGGCCCGCTCGTTCGTCCCGGCGGAACGGCCCCGCCTCGTGATCACGGCGACGGCCGAGGGCAACTTCGCCCTCGCCGGCGCCCGCCCCGCACCCGCGCACCGCGAGAGCCCCGCGCCCGCGCACAACGAAAGCCGCGCGCCTGGCGGCCGCTCGCCGTCAGGGGCCGGAAGCTCCTACCGCCCGCCTCAGCCAACCAGGAGTCAGCCATGTTGATGCCACTCGACAAGACCTGGGGCCTGGTCCTGGGCGCCTCCAGCGGGATCGGCCGGGCCTGCGCGCTGGCCATGGCCGAGCAGGGCATGAACGTCGTCGGCGTGCACTTCGACACCGCCGCCATGCGGGACTCGGTGGCCCGGCTGGAGGAGGAGGTGGAGGCGTACGGGGTGCGGGCCAGCTTCCACAACGTCAACGCCGCGCGCAAGCCCGTACGGCAGGAGATGGTGGACACGATCGCCGAGCTGACCGACGGCGCGGGCCTGAAGATCCTGCTGCACTCGCTGGCGTTCGGCACCCTCGTGCGCTACCTGCCCGGCGACGGGAGCGGCGCCCGGCTCAGCCAGCGGCAGCTCGAAATGACGATGGACGTGATGGCGCACAGCCTCGTCTACTGGGCGCAGGACCTGGCCGCCGCCGGGCTGCTGCCGCCGGGCGCCAAGGTGTTCGCGATGACCAGCGCCGGCGCCGTCCAGCACCTGCCCAGCTATGGCGCGGTGTCGGCGGCCAAGTGCGCGCTGGAGTCGCACGTGCGCCAGCTCGCCTGCGAGCTGGCCCCCCACGGCGTGGCGGTGAACGCGCTGCGGGCCGGCGTCACGCTCACCCCGGCGCTGCGGCGCATCCCGGAGCACGGCGAGTTCGCCACGCAGAGCGCGCGCAACAACCCCCACCACCGGCTGACCACCCCCGAGGACGTCGCCGAGGCCGTGGTGCTGCTCTCGCGCACCAGCTCCTCGTGGATCACCGGGAACACGATCGGGGTGGACGGCGGCGAGCTGCTGGCCGCGGGCGCCTCGTGGGCACGCGACGACACCTGAGGAGAGATCATGGATGAGCTGGTCATGTCGGGATGGTCCGTCGCCTCGCCCTTCGGGCTGGGGGTGGACCCGTTCGCCGCCGGGATCGGCGCGGGGCGGCGTCCGGTGTCCACCCCCGTCAGCGGGCCGTTCGACGAGGCGTGCGTCATTCCCGGCTTCGACATCCCCGCCGTGCTCGGCCCCAAGGGCACCCGCGCCATGGACCGCGCCACCGGCATCGCGGTCGCCGGGGTCGGGATGCTGCTGGAGCAGTACGGCGCGGGCCTGACCGACCGCCCGGAGAGCGTCGGGCTCGTGCTCGGCACCGGGTCCGGCAGCGTGCAGAGCATCATCGACTTCACCAGGGAGTCGATGACCGGCGACAAGCCGTACCACGTGGACCCGGCCCGCTTCCCCAACACCGTCATGAACCGGGCCGCCGGGCAGAGCGCCATCTGGCACGGGCTCAAGGGCCCGAACGCCACCGTCGCGGGCGGCGCCGCCACCGGCCTGCTCGCCCTCAACTACGCCACCCGCCTGCTGCGGCGGGGCCGCTGCGAGACGATCCTGTGCGGCGCGGTCGAGGAGTTCTCCGAGCACCGCGGCCGGCTGGCCTGGCAGGCGGGGCACCGCGACGAGCCGCTGGGCGAGGGCTGCGCGATCTTCCTGATGGAGACGGGACGGAGTGCCGCCCGCGCGGGGCGCACCCCGCTGGCCACCGTGCTCGGCTCCCGCTTCGCCGCCTTCACCGAGCTGGAGGAGGCCGGGCCGTGCCTGGCGGGCTGCGTCACGGGGCTGCTGGAGCGGCTCTGGCTCGACCCTGGGGACGTGCGGCTGGTGGCCGCGTCCGGCACCAGGGGCGGGCTGGGGGAGCAGGAGGAGCTGGGCATCTCTGAGTCGGTCGGCACCGGCGCGGCCCGGCTGCGCTGCCGGGACGTGCTCGGCGACATGGCGGCCGCCTCCGCCGCCTTCCAGGTCGCCGCCGTCCTTGCCGCGGGTGGCCCAAGAGCTTCGGGAGCGCGGCCTGGTGACATCGCGCTGGTCACGACCATGGACCGGGACGGGGTGACCGGCTGCACCGTGCTGCGGCTGGAAGCCGGCGCCAGAGCGGAACGCGCGGCATGACCTCCATCCTCGACCGCATCAACGCGCTGCCGGCCGACACCTGGCGCCGCTGCCCCGGCTGCTCCGGGCTCGTGCACCGCGACGGCCTGGCCAGGCACGCCCACACGTGCCCCGACTGCGGCCACCACTTCCCGCTGCGGGCGGCCGAGCGCATCGCGATGCTGGCCGACCCCGGCAGCTTCACCGAGCGCCACGGCGACCTCGCCCCGCTGGACCCGCTGTCCTTCACCGACCGGCTGCCCTACCCCGACCGGCTGGCCAGGGCCAGGCGGAGCACCGGGCTGCAGGACGCCGTCGTGACCGGCACCGCCACGCTCGGCGGCCGCCCCGTGGTGCTGGCCGTGCTGGACTTCGCCTTTCTCGGCGGCAGCATGGGCTCGGTCGTGGGCGAGAAGGTCGCCCTGGCCGCCGAGCTGGCCCTGCGGACGAGGACGCCGCTGGTCGCCGTCTCCGCCTCCGGCGGGGCCCGCATGCAGGAAGGCGTGCTGTCGCTGCTGCAGATGGCCAAGACCGCCGCCGCCGTGCGCCGCCTGCGGGACGCCGGGGTGCCGTACCTGAGCGTGCTGGCCGATCCGGTGTACGGCGGGGTGGCCGCGTCGTTCGCGTCGCTGGGGGACGTGATCGTGGCGGAGGAGGGGGCGCGGGCGGGGTTCGCCGGGCCCCGGGTGATCGAGCAGACGATCAGGCAGGAGCTGCCGCCGGGCTTCCAGACCGCCCGGTTCCTGCACGAGCACGGGCATGTGGACCTCGTGGTCCGCCGCCAGGAGCTGCGCGGGACGCTGTCGCGCCTGGTCTCCCTGCTCACGCTGACCGTCGACCGCCCGACGCTCCCGCCCCGCCCCTCCCCTGGCCCCGGCCGCGCCGCCGCCGATCCCGGACGCTCGTCCTCCGCCGGCTCCGGCCGCTCGTCCGAGGAGGAGGCGGTGCCGGACGCCTGGGAGAGCGTGCGGCTGGCCCGCGCGCCCGAGCGGCCCAACGCCACCAG
Organism: Nonomuraea composti; assembly: GCF_012034275.1. Taxonomy (NCBI): domain Bacteria; kingdom Bacillati; phylum Actinomycetota; class Actinomycetes; order Streptosporangiales; family Streptosporangiaceae; genus Nonomuraea; species Nonomuraea composti. The sequence continues at coordinate 31,516 of NZ_JAATEP010000048.1, forward strand.
GCGCATCGAGGAGCTGTTCACCGGCTTCACCGAGCTGCACGGCGACCGGCAGGGCGGCGACGACCCGGCGGTGATCGGCGGCCCGGCCCGGCTGGGCGGCGTCGCGGTGATGGTGGTCGCCCACCACAAGGGCGCCGGCACCGCCGAGAACGTCGCCCGCAACTTCGGCATGCCCCACCCCGCCGGCTACCGCAAGGCCATGCGCCTGTACGGGCTCGCCGAGCGGCACCGCCTGCCGGTGGTGACGCTGGTGGACACGCCGGGCGCGTACCCGGGGATCGCCGCCGAGGAGGGCAACCAGAGCGGCGCGATCGCCGAGTCGCTGGCGCTGGCCGCCGGGCTGCGCACCCCCGTGCTCAGCGTGATCACTGGGGAGGGCGGCAGCGGCGGCGCGCTGGCGCTGGCCGTGGCCGACCGGCTGCTCATCGAGGAGCACGGCGTCTTCTCCGTGATCAGCCCGGAGGGGGCCGCCTCGATCCTGTTCGGCGACGCCTCCCGGGCGCCGGACCTGGCCAGGGCGCTGCGCCTGCGCGCGACCGACCTGCGCGAGCTGGGGCTGGTCGACGCGGTGGTGCCCGAAGGGCCGGGGGCGCTGGCGCGGGCGCTGGTGGAGCACCTGGGCGGGCTGCTCGCCGTGCCGGTGGAGGAGCTGGTCGAGCGGCGCTACCGGCGGTTGCGGTCGTACGGGACGTGGACGACGGAGAAGGAAGATCGCCATGGCTGAACTGCACGACACGGTCGAGGCGGCGGCCCGGCTGCTGGACCTGATGCGCGGCACCGACGTGCGGCGGCTCCGGCTGGCCGTGGACGACGTGCGCATCGACGTGGAACGCGACGACGGCACCCCTCCCATCGCGCAGGTGACGGGCGCGCAGGTGACGGGCGCGGACGTGGCGGGCGGCGCGGAGGCGGTGGGGACGGGAGCGGTCGTCGCGCCTCTCATGGGCGTGTTCTACCAGCGCCCGGCCCCCGACCAGCCGCCGTTCGTCGAGGTGGGCCAGCACGTCCACGCGGGCGAGCAGGTCGCGATCGTCGAGGCCATGAAGAGCATGAACCCGGTGGTCGCCGACCGGGACGGCGTGGTGGCGCGGATCTGCGTGGCCGACGGCGAGGTGGTGGAGTTCGAGCAGCCGCTGCTCGAGCTCGCGCCCGCGGGAAGCGGGTGAGCGCGGTGCGGCGCATGCTGGTCGGCAACCGCGGCGAGATCGCCGTACGCATCGTGCGCACCTGCCGCGACCTCGGCATCGAGAGCGTCGTCGCGCACTCGACGGCCGACCGCGGCAGCCTGGCCGTCGAGCTGGCCGACCGGGCGGTGCACATCGGGCCCGCCCCGGCACGGCGCAGCTACACCAACATCCCGGCCCTGCTGTACGCGTGCGCCAAGACCGGCGCCGACGCCGTGCATCCCGGCTGCGGCTTCCTGTCGGAGGATCCGCTGTTCGCGGCGGCCTGCGGCGAGGTCGGCATCACGTTCGTCGGCCCGTCGCCCAAGCACATCGCGCTCATGGGCAACAAGGTCGACGCCAGGGCCGCGATGCGGGCGGGCGGCGTGCCCGTCCTGCCCGCCTCCGACGGGCCCGTGGACGGCGCGTACGAGGCCCGCCAGGCGGCCGGCGACATCGGCTACCCGCTGATCGTCAAGGCCGTGGCGGGCGGCGGCGGGCGCGGGATGCGGGTCGTGCACCGCCCTGAGGACCTGGTCCCGGCGTACGAGGACACCAGGGCCACCGCCCGCACGCTCTTCCAGGACGACCGCGTCTACCTGGAGAGGTACGTGCCGCGCGGCCGGCACATCGAGGTGCAGATCCTGGCCGACTCCTTCGGCAACGTGATCGACCTCGGCGAGCGCGACTGCACGGTGCAGCGCAGGCACCAGAAGCTGGTGGAGGAGTCGCCGGCCCCGTCGCTCGGCGACGACCTGCGGCGCCGGCTTCGCCAGGTGGCCGTGGCGGGCGCGGAGTCCATCGGGTACGTCAGCGCGGGCACCTTCGAGTTCATGGTGACCGACGACGGCGAGCCGTACTTCATCGAGATGAACACCCGCCTCCAGGTCGAGCACCCGATCACCGAGGAGCGCACCGGGCTCGACCTGGTCGAATGGATGATCAGGATCGCCCGCGGCGAGGCGCTGCCGTTCGGCCCGGGCGACGTCGAGCCGTCGGGGCACGCCGTCGAGGTGCGCATCAACGCCGAGGACGTCGGGCGCGACTGGGCCGGCTCCACGGGCCGCGTGCGCGGCCTGCGCCTGCCCGCCGGGCCGGGCATCCGGGTCGACTCGCACCTGTACGACGGGTACGAGGTGCCGCCGTTCTACGACTCGCTGCTCGCCAAGATCATCGCCACCGGCCCGACCCGGGAGGTGGCGCTGCGCCGGATGGACCGGGCGCTGCGCGAGTTCCGGTGCGACGGCGTGGTGACGAACGCGGCCTTCCACCGCACGCTCCTGCGCGACCCCGGCTTCGCCTCCGGCGACTACCGGCTCGGCATCGCCGAGTCCCTGTGCTCCCCGCAACCGTGAAGAGAGGAAAGACGCATGACCGAACAGATCATGGCCAAGGTCGACAAGGAGGAGCTGCGCACGGTGATCGCGGCGACCCTCGACGTGGACGTGGCCGAGGTGACCGACGACGCGTTGTTCGTCGAGGACCTGGAGGTCGACTCGCTGATGGCGCTGGAGATCGCGGTCAACCTGGAGCAGCGGTACCAGGTGAAGATCGGTGAGAGCGAGCTGTCCGGGGTGACCACGCTGGACAGCACGCACGCCCTGCTGGAGGAGCTGCTGCGGAAGGCCGGCCGGTGACCGCTCTGACGGCGACGGTGCTGCTCGACCCGGACGAGCCCGTGCTGGCCGGGCACTATCCGGGGTTCCCGGTGTTCCCCGGCGTGCGGGTGGTGGAGCTGGCCGACCAGACGGTCCGCGCGTCCGCCGCGGACCTGGAGCTGGCCGAGATCGTCAGCGCCCGCTTCCTCCGCCCGGTGCTGCCCGGCGACCTGATCACCGTGGAGGCCACGCTGCGCGGCGGCGACTGCACCGCGGTGGTCACCACCGACCGGGGCGAGACCGCCCGGCTGCGGTTGCGGTACCGGGAGATCGGGAAAGGCGGAAAGCCATGAGCGGGGCCGGGCAGGGCGGACGCGGCGTCGTCAGCGGGGCCGAGCAGATCGAGCGGGGCGTCGTGGGCGGGGTCGAGCAGATCGAGCGGGGCGTCGTGGGCGGGGTCGAGCAGATCAAGCGGATCATCCCGCACCGCTACCCGATCCTGCTGGTCGACCGGGTCGTGTCGGTGTCGCCGGGCCGCGGCCTGACCGCGATCAAGGCGGTCACCTGCAACGAGCCCTGCTACGAGCACGTCGACGACGACGCGGGCGAGCGGGCCTACCACTACCCGCCGTCGCTGGTGCTGGAGTCGTGGGCGCAGGCCGCCGCGCTGCTGGCGCTGTGGGAGCAGCCGAACCCCGACGTGCTGTCGGGCAAGGTCGTGCTGGGCGGCGCGATGAAGAACGTGCGCTTCCCACGCCCCGTGCTGCCCGGCGACGTCATCGAGCACCGCGTACGCCTGGTCCGCCAGGTCGGCGACAGCTCGATCATGGAGGGGGAGTCCCTCGTCGGCACGGACGTCGTCCACGAGATCGGCGCCATGGTGGAGACGATGCGCCCGATCGACGTCCTCCGCCCCGAGCCGGTGGGGAGCCCGTCATGAGCGAGCGCCCGGTCGCGCTGGTCACCGGCGGCTCGCGGGGCATCGGCAGGGCCGTGGTGACCCGGCTCGCCCTCGACGGCCACGACGTGGCCTTCTGCTACCAGTCCAACGCCGAGGCGGCCCGCGCGGCGGCCAAGGAGGCGTCGGAGGCGGGGGCGCGCGTCCTGTCCCGGCAGGTGGACGTGGCCGACCGCGCCCAGGTGCGGGCGTTCACGGCCGAGGTCGAGGACGAGTTCGGCCCCGTGCGGGCCCTCGTCACCTCGGCCGGGATCACCCGCGACCGGCCGCTGGCGCTGCTGCCGGACGCCGACTGGGACCGGGTGATCTCGGTCAACCTCGACGGCACGCACAACGTCGTGCGCGCCGCCATCTATCCGATGATGAAGCGCAAGCGCGGCACCGTCGTCACGCTGTCGTCCGTGGCCGGCGTCGCCGGGAACGCGGGCCAGACGAACTACTCGGCGTCCAAGGCCGGGATCATCGGCTTCACGAAGGCGCTGGCCAAGGAGGTCGGCCGCTACGGCATCACGGCCAACGTGGTCGCCCCCGGCTTCATCGAGACCGACATGACCGCCGGGCTGGGCGGCAAGGTCGCCGAGCGGATGGGGGAGCGGATCAGCCTGGGCCGCTTCGGCACGCCGGGCGAGGTGGCCGACCTGGTGTCCTTCCTCGCCTCCGGCCGGGCCGCGTACATCACCGGCCAGGTCATCCGTGTGGACGGCGGCATCGCCCTGTGAGCGCGAAGGGAGACACGGTGAGGTTCTACTTCAGCCTGCGCAGCCCGTACTCGTGGCTGACCCTGCACGACCTGATGGGCGACTATCCCGAGCTGGCCGAGCGGCTGGAGTGGATCCCGTACTGGGACCCGGAGGAGGCGCTGCTCAAGGAGCTGAACGCGGCCGGCGGCGAGTTCGGCTACGCCAGCATGCCGAAGGCCAAGCACCTGTACCTCCTCCAGGACGTGCGCCGGCTCGCCCGCGCCCGCGGCCTGGCCGTGCGCTGGCCGCTGGACCGCGAGCCGCGCTGGGAGGTGCCGCACCTGGCCTACCTGGTGGCCGCGGAGCGGGGGCGCGGCAGGGAGTTCGTGCTGCGCGCCTGCGAGCTGCGGTGGGAGCAGGGGCAGGACATCTGCGACCCGGCCGTGCTCGCCCGCCTCGCCGAGGACGTCGGCCTGCCCGGCGACGAGGCGGTGGCGGCGGCCGACGACGCCGCCGTGCGCGAGCGGGGCGTCCGCGCCCTGCTGTCGGCCTACGAGGACGGCGTGTTCGGCGTGCCGTTCTTCACCCGCCGCTACGACAAGTTCTGGGGGCTGGACAGGCTCGCGGCGTTCGCCGAGGTCGCCGGGGCGCGCCCGGCCGGCGACCGCCGTCCGGCCGAGGAGCACGCCGGCGGCTGCGGCTGACCGGTATGGGCGGAATATAGGGCGCCGCCGGACCGTGCTGGAGAGGTGAACGGGGATTGAGCGAGTTCGAGAGTTTCATGGCCCGGCTGGGTGATCACGCGGCGCGGGTGCCCGGCCGGGTGGCGCTGGTGTTCCGCGACGGCCGCGGCGAGGAGGAGAGCCACACGTACCGGGAGCTGTGGTCCGCCGCCCGGTCGGCGGGCGCGTGGCTGGCGGAACGGGTGCGTCCGGGGGAGCGGGTGCTGCTGTCGTACCCGTCCGGGACCGAGTTCGTCACGGCGTTCCTCGGCTGTCTGTACGCGGGCGCGGTCGCCGTCCCCGCACCCGTGCCGGACGCCTACCGGCAGCACCACGACCGCATCACGGCCGTCTGCGGGGACGCGGCCCCGTCGCTGATCCTGACCGACGAGGCCCACCTCGACGCGGTCACCGGCTGGGTGCGCGAGGCCGGGCTCGGCGTCGAGGTGACCGTGGCCGGCCGCGCCGAGCCGGGCGAGCCGGCCCCGGTCACGCCGGAGTCGCTGGCCTTCCTCCAGTACACCTCCGGCTCGACCAGCGAGGCGAAGGGCGTGATGGTCGGCCACGGCAACCTGGTCGACAACATCCTCGTCGGCCGCCGCCTGCTCGACCTGGACGAGGGCGCCCGCTTCTGCAGCTGGCTGCCCGTCTACCACGACATGGGCCTGGTCGCGATGATCCTGCTGCCGCTCCACCTCGGCGGGACCGCCGTGCTCATGTCGCCGACGACGTTCCTGCGCCGCCCGTGGACGTGGCTGGAGGCGATCGCCGAGCACGGCGCCGAGGTCAGCGCGGCCCCCGACTTCGCGTACGACCTGTGCGCCCGCCGCGTCACCGACGAGCAGATCCGCGGGCTCGACCTGTCGGGCTGGCGGCACGCCTGCAACGGCGCCGAGCCGGTGGACGCGGGCACGCTGGCCAGGTTCGCCGACCGGTTCGCCGCGGCCGGGCTCAAGCCCGAGTCGCTGACCGCCGGTTACGGCATGGCCGAGGCCACCCTGTTCATCTCCGGCACCGCGCCCGGCCACGCGCCCGTCGTCACCAAGGTCGGCGCGGCGGCGCTGGAGCGCGACGTGCTGGAGCCCGACCCGGCGGGCCGCCCGCTGGTGAGCTGCGGCCGGCCGCGCGCCCTGGACGTGCGCATCGTGGACCCCGCCACCGGCGCGGAGCTGCCCGAGGGGCGGGTCGGCGAGATCTGGGTACGCGGCGACGGCGTGGCGCGCGGCTACTGGCGGCGGGAGGCGGAGACGCGGCGCTGCTTCGGCGCGACCACCGCCGCAGGAGAGCCCGGGTTCCTGCGCACCGGCGACCTCGGCGCCCGCCTGGACGGCGAGCTGTACGTCACCGGCCGGATCAAGGACATGATGATCGTCCACGGGCGCAACCTCTACCCGCACGACGTCGAAAGGGCCCTGACCGGGCTGAGCCCGGCCACGGAGGGGCTGCCGTCCTGCGTGTTCTCGGTGGCGGCGCCCCGTGAGGAGCTGGTGGTCGTCCAGGAGGTCAGGAGCCGGGCCGTGCCCGGCCAGGCGCTGTCCGTCCTGGCCGGGGAGATCAGGTCGGCCCTCGGCCGGCGGCTCGGCGTGAGCGTGGCGAACGTCTGCTTCGTGCGGCCGGGCGGCATCCGCCGAACGACGAGCGGCAAGATCCGGCGGCCCGCGATGAAGAAGCTGTTCGTCGCGGGGTTGCTCGGCGCGACCCACGAGGACCTCTCCCCCGGCGTGATCGCGCACTACCGCACGCCGGGCGCCGCTGGCGAGCTTCAGGAGGGTGGCTCATGACGCGGTCGCGTCCCCCCGGCGAGTGGCTGGAGGATGCGCTGGGGGATCCCGGCGCTGAGGGGAACGTGTTCTCCATCGCCGGGCTCCTGGAGCTGGACCGGCGCGAGGAGTTCCCCGCCGACGCCTGCGCCCGCCTCGACGAGCTGGGCCTGCAGCGCTTCTACGTGCCCGCCGAGCACGGCGGCGGCCTGCGCTCGTACGAGGACCTGCTCCAGGTCATCCGGGTGCTGTCCCGCCGCGACTTCACCGTGGCCCTGGCCCACTGCAAGACCTACCTCGGCTCGGTCGCCGTCTGGGTGGCCGGCACGCCCGAGCAGGCGGCGGCGCTGGCCCGGCGGGTGCTGGGCGGCGAGGTCGTCTCGCTCGCCCTGACCGAGCGCGACCACGGCAGCGACCTGCTCGCCGGCGCCGTCACCGCCACGCCCGGCGCCTTCCGCCACCGGATCGACGGCGAGAAGTGGCTGATCAACAACGCCACCCGGGGCGACCTGGTGTGCGTGCTGGCCCGCACCGGCGCCCCGGGCGAGGCGCGCGGGCACAGCCTGTTCCTGGTGGACAAGCACGCCCTGCCGGAGGGCACGTACCGGTGCCTGCCCAAGGTGCCGACACACGGCGTGCGCGGGGCCGACATCAGCGGCATCGCCTTCACCGGTGCCGAGGTGCCCGCCGGGTCGATGGTGGGGGAGCCGGGCGGCGGGCTGGAGGTCCTGCTCAAGGCTTTGCAGATCACCCGTACGCTCTGCGGCGGCATGTCCCTGGGCATGGCCGAGCACGCGCTGCGCCTGGCGACCGGCTTCGCCGAGCGGCACCGGATGTTCGGCCGCCCGCTGATCGAGCTGCCGCAGACCGCCCGCGTGCTGGCCGAGGCGTACGCCGACCTGATGGTGGCCGAGGCCGTGACGGTGCTGTCCACGCGGGCCGTTCACTCGCTCACCGCGGAGCAGAGCGTGATCTCCGCGATCGTCAAGTACTACGTGCCGACCCTGGCCGACCAGGTCATCAACCGCCTGGCGAAGGTGCTGGGGGCGCGGGCGCTGCTGGTGGACGGGCCGTTCCAGAAGGTGCAGCGCGATCATCGCATCGTCGGCATCTTCGACGGCAACACGCTGGTCAACCTCAACGCGCTGGTCAACCAGTTCGCGGGGCTGGCGCGCGGCTACCGGCGCGGGCTCGTGGACCGGGAAGGGCTGGACGTGGCCGCGGACCTGGGCCGCGAGCTGCCTCCGCTGGTGCCGTCCCGGCTGAGCCTGCTCTCCCGCGGCGGCTGCAGCCTCGTGCAGGACCTGCCCACCCGCACGTCGGTGGACGATCAGGCCGATGGTCATGTGGCCGAGCTGCGGCGGCGGGCCGATGTGGTGCACGGGGAGCTGGCCCGCACCCGCCCCGCCAGCCGGGACGTGCCGCCGGAGCTGTTCGAGCTGGCCAGGCGTTACGCGGCGCTCTACGCGGGCGCGGCCTGCCTGCGGTTGCGGGCGGGCGACGGCGACGACGAGGACGACCAGGGTTCGCGCCGGTCGCGCGCCTGCCTGGCCCGGGTGCTCGGCCGCCGTGACGAGGCCGTGGACGGCCTGCTGCCCGTGCTGCGCGAGCGGGTCCACGACCGGCGGCCGCTGTCGGCGCTGCCGTACCGATCGAACTCACGAGGAGCTGTCACCCATGCCGTCTGACACGATCAGCACGTGGCTGCGCGAGCGCGTCGCCTTCTACGTGGAATGCGAGCCGGCCGAGATCGACCCCGACGTCAAGCTCGTGGAGATCGGGCTCGACTCGGTGTTCGCGATGAGCCTCAGCGGCGACATCGAGGACGAGTTCGGGGTGCTGGTCGAGCCGACCGTCGCCTGGGACCATCCGACGGTCAACGCGCTGGCCGGTTACCTGCGGGGTGTGGTGACCTGATGGCCGATTCGCCCGCGCGGGGGGAGGCGAGGCCGCTGTCGGTCGGGCAGCAGGCGATGTGGTTCCTGCAGCGCCTGGCCCCGGGCAGCACCGCGTACACGATGATGGTGGCGGTCCGGGTGCGCGGGCCGCTGGACGTGGGGCGGCTGCGGCGCGCGACCGCCGCGGTCGTCGCCCGGCACGAGCTGCTGCGCTCGGTGTTCACGGAGGTGGGCGGGGTGCCGCACCGGCTGGCGGCGGACCTGCCGGTGCCGCTGTCGGTGCGTGACGTGGGCGCGGTCGGCGACGACGTGCTGCGTGACCTGGTACGGGAGGCCGGGCGGGAGCCGTTCGACCTGGAGGGCACCGGCGCGTTCCGGGTCACGCTGGTGCGCAGGGACGCCCGCGACGCGGTGCTGATGCTGGTGTCCCACCACATCGTCAGCGACGCGATGTCGCAGTGGCTGGTGCTGCGTGACCTGCTGTGGGCCTACGACGAGGGGGACGCGCCGGGCTGGCCCCCGCTCGGGCGCACGTTCGACGACTACGTGCGGGGCGAGGCGGAGCTGCTGGCCTCGCCGAGGAGGGAGCGCCTGGAGCGGTACTGGCGCGGGGTGTGCGAGGGGGCGGTGCCGGGGCGGCTGCCCGCCGACAGGCCGCGCCCGGGGACGCCGTCGCTGCGGGGCGCAGCCACCGCCGTGTCCTTCTCCAGGGAGACCGGGGCCCGGCTGGTGGGGAGCGCCCGCGAGCTGGGCGTCTCGCCGTTCGCCCCGCTGGTGGCCGCCCTGCAGGCGGTGCTGTACCGCTACGCCGGGGGCGGCGACTTCCTCATCGGCTGCCCGGCCAGCACCCGCTTCACCGGCGGGATGCGGAACGTGGCCGGCTACTTCGCCAACACGCTGCCGATCCGCGCGAGCCTGACGCCCGCCACGACGTTCGGCGCGGCCGCCGTCGCGGCGCAGCGGGCCATGGTGGGCGGCGTCGCGCACGCCGCGCTGCCGTCGGCGCTCATCGGCGAGCTGACTCCCGGCCGGGCGCCGCTGTTCCACGTGGCGATCAACCTGCTGCCGATGGAGGCCATGGACCCGCCGCTGCCGCTGGCCGCCGACGGCTCCGTGGAGGGGCCGGAGACCACGCACCGCGGGTTGCGGCTGGCGGCCTACGACGTGCCCCAGATGGAGGGCCAGTTCGACCTCATGGTGGACGTCCGCAAGGCCGGCGACGTCTTCACCGCGGTGGTCAAGCACGACACCGACCTTTTCGAGCCGGCCACGGTCAGGCGTTTCGCCGGGCACTTTCGCCGGGCCGTCGAAACGGGCGTGCCGGACCTGCCCGTCGGGCGATTCCCGCTGGTGGACGACGACGAAGTGCGGCGGCTGCTCGCGCTCGGGTCGGCATGATATTCGCTCGTTGGACCGGCAGTTAATAAATGCCGCCGACTTTTCCTCGCCGGGATAAAGTGAGCACACCTCATGGTTTTCTTCAATTGTGTTCACCGGTTATACTCGGCAGCAGTTCGGTGACTGGCCCGAATGGATTTTCAGAATGCGGTTCGGAGGAATCCGGGCCTTGTTGGGTCTCAAGGTGCGCGGTGTGCCCGCAGTGCAGTGCAGTGCAGTGCCGTGCCTGGAGCGCCGATGAGGTGCCGAGAATAGCCGCCATCTCGGCACGGCTTACCGGTAATTATGCGGAGCAGGCCACGGTTATTCCAGGTAAATTCACGGTGGACCCCCGCCGGGGCACGCCCGGAAGACAGCCGAAGGAGCTGGCGTGCGGAAAGAGTCGATATTCGAGGCCATCGTCGAGCGCGTGCGGGAAATGCCCTTCCAGACAGCCGTTCTCGTCGAGGAAGGCGACGGCCCCGGACATCGCATCGGCTACCGCGACCTGCACGTGGCGGCCACGTCGCTGGCCGCCTGGCTGCAGAGCGTGTGCCGGCCCGGAGACCGGGTGCTGTTGTGCTTCCCCACCGGCGTCGAGTTCGTCAAGAGCCTGCTCGCCTGCTTCTACGCCGACGTCGTGCCCGTCCCCGTGCCGCTGCCGTACCGTACCGACCACCATCTGAGCACGCTCACCGGCATCGCGCTCGACGCGGAGGCCCGCCTGGTGCTCACCGACGGCGCGCACGCCGAGGCCGTCTACGCCTGGCTGACCCACGACGACCTCGGCACCCACGAGTGCGTGGCCACCGACGTCATCCAGCCCGAAGACCCCTCCACCTGGGTCGAGCCGCTGCGCCGCGGCGGCGACCAGGCGCTGCTGCACTACACCGCGGGCCCGGCCGGCGGCCCGATCGGCGTCGCGGTCTCCCACGCGAACGTCCTGCACAACTGCGCGGTGCTGGCCGCGGAGTGCGGGCTCGGGCCCGGCGTGCGGGCGGGCGGGTGGCTGCCCCTGCACCACCCGATGGGCCTCGTCACCGCGCTGCTCGCGCCGCTCGTCAGCGGCGGCACCGCCGTGCTGATGCCGCCCGAGGTGTTCTGCGCCGATCCGGCCACCTGGCTGGGGCTGATCAGCAAGCACGGCGTCGAGTTCAGCGCCGCCCCCAACTTCGGCTACGAGCTGTGCCTCAACGAGATCATCGACGACCGGCTCGACGGGCTCGACCTGTCCCGCTGGCGGCACGCGCTGCTCGTCGAGATGAGCGACACCTCGCCGGCCGAGGCCGGCACCATGCGCCGCTTCGCCGAACGCTTCGCCGGGGTAGGGCTGCGGCCCGAGGCGCTGCGCACCGCGTACTGCCTGGCCGAGGCCACGCTGGTGACCACCATCGGCGCGCCCGGCTGCGCGGTCGGCGCCCGCCGCTTCGACGTCCGCTCGCTCGACCGCAACCTGCTCGCGCCCGCCACCGGCCCGCACGCGCTCGACCTGCTCGCGCTCGGCGCGGCGCCCGAGCCCGACCTGCGGGTGGTCGACCCGGTGACCTCCGGCGTGCTGCCCGAGGGCCGGATCGGCGAGATCTGGGTCCGCGGCCCGAGCGTCGCCTCCGGCTACTGGCGCAAGGAACGCCTGACCGCCGAGCGGTTCGGCCAGGTAACCGGCGCCGGCGAGCAGGGCTTCGTCCGCAGCGGCGACCTCGGCGGCATCGTCGACGGCGAGCTGTACGTCACCGGCCTCATGCGCGACGTCACCGTCTACAGCGGCCGCTACCTCGACCTCGGCCGGGTCGAGCGCGCCATACTCGGCCACGACGCCGTGCTCGCGTGCAGCGCGTTCGCCGCCCCGGCCAGCCGCAACGAGATCATCGTCGTCGCCCAGCCGGCCGCGATGTGCCCGGCCGCGCAGCTCCCACCGCTGGCGGGGGTGATCCGCGAGCTGCTCGCCCAGCGGTTCGGGGTGCACCGCGCCGGCGTGGTGCTGGTCAACCCCGGCCAGCTCCAGGTGATGCCCGACGGCGAGGTCAACCGGCAGCTCATGCGCGAGCTGTTCATCGCCAACGCCCTCGACATCGCCTACTCCGACGTGGCCGACGAGTTCTTCTTCGACCCGCCCGTCAACGGACCCCAGGAGCGGGGCTCAGCGCTGACCTGATGGCCGCCGCCACGCCGGCCCAGTGCTCCTTCAGGTAGAAGTGCCCGCCCGCGAACTCCACCAGCCGGAACGCCCCCCGCGTGTGCCGCTCCCAGGAGCGGGCGGCGGGCGTGCTGGTGCTCGGGTCGTGCGTGCCCACCAGGGCGGTCACCGGGCACCCGGCCGTGCCGGGCGTGTGCCGGTAGGTCTCGATGGCCTTGTAGTCGCTGCGGACCATGCCCAGGACGAGGCTCATCAGCTCGGCGTCGGCCAGCAGCGCGTCCTCGGTGCCGTCGAGCCGCCGCATCTCGGCCAGCAGCCCGGCGTCGTCCTTGAGGTGCACCCGCTCCGGCCGGTCCCAGGCCGGGCCGCGCGCGGCCGACACGAACAGGTGCGCCACCGCGCCCCCGTCGTCCTCCAGCCGCCGTGCCACCTCGTACGCGACGGCCGCCCCCATGCTGTGCCCGAACAGCGCCGGCGGTGGCCCGCCCCGCCCGCGCAGCCGCACGAACACCTCGTCGGCCAGCGCCCGCACGTCCGCCACGCACGGCTCGGTAAAGCGGTCCTGCCGGCCCGGATACTGCACGGCCAGCACGTCCAGGTGCGGGGAGAGGGCTCGCGACAGCGGCAGGTAGGAGTTGGCGGCGCCGCCGGCGTGCGGGAAGCACACCAGGGCCGGCGCGCCCTCGCCCGGCTGGTGGAAGCGGCGCAGCCAGGGGTCGTCGCGGCGGCTCATCCGCGCTCCAGCTTCGTCATGCGGGCGGCCACCTGGTCGGCGGTCGGGCCGGTCAGCCGGTCCATCACCTGCCCGTCGGTGAGGAACACCACCGCGTCGGCGTAGGAGGCGGCGACGGGGTCGTGCGTCACCATGACCACGGTGGATCCGTGCCGGTCCACGACGTCGCGCAGCAGCTCCAGCACGTCCTTGCCGCTGCGGGTGTCGAGCGCCCCGGTGGGCTCGTCGGCGAACAGCACGTCGGGCCTGGTGATCAGCGCGCGGGCGATGGCCACCCGCTGCTGCTGGCCGCCGGACAGCTCGCCGGGCCGGTGCGTGGCCCGCTCGGCCAGCCCGACGGCCGACAGCGCCCGCCCGACCTCCTCCTCCGACGGCCTGCGCCCCGCCAGCAGCAGCGGCAGCCGGACGTTCTGAGCCGCCGTCAGCGCGCTGACCAGGTTGAACGACTGGAAGACGAACCCGATCCTGTCTCGACGCAGCAACGTCAGCCGGTGCTCGTCGAGCGTGCCCAGATCGGTGCCGCCGAGCAGCACCTGCCCCGAGTCGGGCCGGTCGAGCCCGGCCGCGCACTGCAGCAGCGTGGACTTGCCCGACCCCGACGGCCCCATCACGGCCGTGAAGCTGCCCGCGGGGAAGGCGGCGCTCAGCCCCGCCAACGCGGTCACCGTGCCCTCCCCCGAGCCGTACGTCTTGCGGACCGAGCGCAGCTCGACGGCGAGTTCCATGGCGGTCATCCGTTTCTCCGGGTCACTCGGCTCTCCGGGGTGGGTCATTCGGCCGCCACGGCGCGGGCCAGGGCGGGGGCGCGCAGCGTCGCGCCGGCGGTCAGCGTGGTCGCGACGATCGCGAGCAACGCGCCGGCGGCGGTGAGCGCGACGACGGGAGCCCACGGGATCGTGAGCGAGGCGGCGGGCAGCAGCCGCGTGAGCGCGGCCAGCAGCCCGGCGAAGCCGACCGCCGCCGCGACCGCGGCCAGCACCATCCCGACCGCGACCACCACGATCGACTCGGCCAGCAGCGACAGCACCGCCTGCCGCCGGGTCGCCCCGGCCAGGCGCAGCATGACCAGGTCGCGCCGGCGGCCCGCGGCGGCCATCACCATGGTGTTGACGATCGAGATGCAGCTGTAGACGACGGCGATGCCGAGCGTCACCATCATGCCGATCACGCTGGTGCCCTGGTCGCTGTCGCGGACCGTGGCCGCCCACTCGTCCCTGGTCAGAAGGGTGACGCCGGTGCCTTTCATCGCCTCGCGCAGCGCGGCGGCGGCCTCGGCGGGGGCCCGCACGTACGCGAGCTCCGCCGGGACGCCGGAGGCGCGCGAGGCGTCGAGGTAGAAGTCGGCGCCGCCGACGCCGCCCTCGACCACCGCGGCGACCGTCAGCCGCACCGGCCGCCCGCCCTCGGGCGTCACCTCGACCCGCCGGCCGACGTCCACCTCCCACGCCTCGTTCACCACGATGGAGTCACGGCCGAGCGCCCGCAGCGACCCGGCCGCCAGCGGCAGGTCGGTGGTCGCGGCCAGCGGCCCGGGGTCGGTGGCGTAGCCGAAGAGGTCTTCTGTGACGCCGAAGTCGTCGGTGCGCCGCACGGTCACCGGCGACAGCGCGGCGACCTCCACGCCGGGCACCGACCGGGCCCGTTCGAGGGCGGCGGCGCCGATGCCGGAGCCGCCGGCGGGGACGAGCACGTGCCCCGCGCGCACCTGGCCGGCCGCCTCCGCCACCCGGGCCTGGCCGATCGTCTCCAGCGCGCCGAGCAGGGTGAGCGACAGCCCGACCGTCAGCAGCACCGGCACGGCCGTCGCGGCCGTGCGCCGGACCATGGTCAGGGTGTTCTCGCGGACGAGCACGCCGATCGCGCCGCCCCGCGCCCACGGCCAGGTCAGCAGCCTGAGCAGGGCCGGGGTGAGCACCGGCGCGAGCAGCGCCGCCGCCGCGATCGGCATCAGCAGCACCCACAGGTAGACCACCGGCACCGTGGAGATCTCCGGCAGCGCCACCGCGATCACGCCCATCCCCATGAGCGCCACCACCAGGAAGCCGAGCCCCCACCACGTGCGCGCCGACCACACGCGGCGCGAGCCGGGCGTCTCGCCGGTCGACTCGCGCAGCGCCTCCGTCGGGCGCACGGTCGCCGCCCGCCGCGACGCCGCCGTCACGCCCAGCACCGCGACCGCCAGGCCCGCCAGGCAGGCGAGCAGCAGCGGCCCCGGCGAGATCCCGGCCCGGAACCAGGACGGCGCGATGCCGCCCGACACCAGCGTGGCGGCCAGCGCCGGCGCGCCCGCCAGGCTGATCAGGCAGCCGGCGACGCAGCCCGCGCCGCCGAGCAGCAGCGCCTCGGCCAGGATCATCCCCCGCACCTGCCGCGGCGTGGCCCCCACCAGGCGCAGCAGCGCCAGCTCGCGCGTGCGCTGGATGACGGCGAAGGCGAACGTCGAGGCCACCACGAAGATGGTGACGAAGCCCGCCACGCCGGCGGACACCCCGAGCAGCACCACGGTGCCCGTCATGGCGGTGCGATCCCGGTCGTAGCCCTCGATCGCCGAGCTCATCACCAGCGCGATGGTGGCGATGATCCCCACACCGAGTGCGAGCGCGACGAAGGCGCCGGAAAAGGCGACCCAGCGCGTACGGAGTGTGCTCAACGCGACGCTCAGCACCCGTGAACCTCCACATGATCGGCGGTCGGATGAACAGGTGGATCCGTTCAGGTGATGATCCTGCGCCGGGCGCCGTTGCCCGCGTATATCCGGCGCACGTCGCGAATCAGGTTGAGCCTCTTGAGCCAGCGATCATTTCCATCGTAACGGGCGTGGAACGGCTCGCGGCCGTGCACGATCCGGTAATTGTCGATGAACACCGCGTCGCCCGGCTTCAGCACGATCCGCTCGGCCGCCCCGCACAGCAGGTCATGGGTGACCTGGATGGCCGTCGCGGTCTTTTCGTCGTCCCGGTCGGCGGTCATGAAATCGCGGTCGAAACGCAGATAGGGGTGCTCGGCCGGGCCGAAGACCACCGGGCCGACCGTGCTGCGCCGATTGCCCAGAACCTGCTCCCCGTCGATGGCGTTGAGTATCTCGCCGGTGTGCGAGTCGTCCGGGTAGAAGCGGAAGCGCGACTCCGACAGCACCTCCCGCAGGTCCTCGGGGAAGTCCAGCGCGTCGATCCTGGTGAACGTGGTGCCCACCTCGTCGGGGTTGCGCAGGCAGAACAGCGACACGTAGTCGCAGCGGAACGGGTGGAAGACGTCCTCGGTGTGCAGCGTGAGCTGGGCGGCGCTGCTGGCGCTGGTGAGCGACTCCTCCATGCCCGGAGCGGGCACGACGTCGTGCACGAGCCGCCCGTCCTGCTGGTTGACCCACCCGAACGGCTCCCCGAGCACGGAACCGACCAGCAGCAGCACCAGCTCCTCCCGCCGGCCCGCGCCGGTCTTGGCCGCCAGGTCCCACCCCGCCGGGGTGGGCGCCAGCGCCGGATCGACCGGGAGCCCCGACACCACCGCGAGGTCGGCCTCGGACGCGCGCACGCCGCTCAGGAAGCGCCGCAGCCGCAGCGGCAGGCCGTGCGCGGCGGCCGCCGCCTCCTCGGCGAACCGCAACGGGTCCCAGGAGGCCCAATCCGCCTGAACCTCCTCGGCCACTTCGGCCACCCGGGCCCGTTCCTGGGCGGTCAAATGAAAAGTCTCCATGCCGATCCTCCGGATGAGTCGTACTCGACGGCACGCCCGGTTCTGGGGTTCAGCGGGCGATATGCGAGTGAATACTGCCGGGCCGGCGGCGGGATTTCAACATATCCCCGCGATATAGGAGAACTATAGTCCGGCACGGAATCCTGATCGCTGCAATTGGCCGGCGTGCGGTTGTCGCCGCACTTCGGCCTGCGTTCATGGACATTGTCGGCGGTAATTCTCCGCGACCTTCTTTGTTATTTGGCGTAATCGGCAGAAGGAGAGCGACATGAGCATCGGAGCGTCGGACTCCACGGCGGCGCCGGGCTCCACATCGGCGTCGGACTCCACAGCGGTGCCGCACTCCACAGCGGTGCCGCACGCCACCGCGGCGCCGGACTCCGGCGGGCGCTGGGACGAGCTCATCCGGTCGCGCCTGGCCGCCAAGAAGGGGCGGCGGGAGGGCCGCATCGCCCGCGCCGACCGCGACGGGCCACTGCGGCTCTCCCCCGGCCAGCAGCAGATGTGGTTCCTCAACCGGCTGGAGCCCGGCAGCCCCGAGTACCTGGTGCCCCTGGCGCTGCGCCTGCGCGGCCCGCTCGATCACGGCGCGCTGGAACGGGCCTGGCAGGAGCTCGTCGCCCGGCACGAGATCCTGCGCACCCGCTACGTCCTGGTCGGCGACGACCCCACCCAGGTCATCGACGAGCCGCGCGGCACGCGCCTGCCCGTGGACGACCTCAGTGGCCTCGACGAGCGGGCGGCGCTGGACGCCGTGGAGAGCGAGGCGCTGACCGCGTTCGACCTGAGCGCCGAGTGGCCCGTCCGGGCCCGGCTGCTGCGCCTGGCCGGCGACGACCACGTGCTCGTGCTCGCCGTCCACCACATCGCCTGCGACGCCTGGTCGCTCGGCGTCGTCGTGACCGAGCTGTCCGCCCTCTACAACGCCTTCACCTCGGGATCGCCGTCACCGCTGGCGCCGATCGAGGTCCAGTACGCCGACTACGCCGCCTGGGAGCGCGGCCGGTCGTACGAGCGGTCGCTGGCGTACTGGCGCGAGCAGCTGACCGGCCTGCGCCCCCTCGACCTGCCCGCCGACCGCAACCGGCCCGCCACCCGAAGCTGGGCGGGCGACGTCGTCACCTTCGACGTGCCCGCCCCGCTGGCCGGGCGGCTGCGCGAGCTGGCCCGCGAGCACGGCACCACCCTGTTCACCGTCCTGATGGCCGCCTTCCAGGCGCTGCTGTCGCGGCACACGGGCCTGACCGACGTCCCCGTCGGCACCATGGTGTCCGGCCGCACCCGGCCCGAGCTGCAGGGCCTCGTCGGCTACTGCATCAACAGCCTGGTCGTGCGCTCGCGCTGGGACGGCGACCCCTCCTTCGCCGACCTGCTGCTGAGCACGCGGGACACGGTGATGGACGCCTTCGACCACCAGGAGGTGCCCTTCGCCCAGCTCGTCGACGAGCTGCAGCCCGAGCGCGACCTGTCGCGCACCCCGCTGTTCCAGGTGGCCTTCACGCTGGAGACGGCCCAGGAGGAGCCGTCGTGGGCGGGCCTGACGGCCGAGGCGCTGCCCGGCCGCTCGCGGGTCTCCCGCTTCGACCTGACGCTGCTGGCCAAGGAGACCCCCGACGGCTCGCTGGCCTGCACGATCGAGTACGTGCCCGCCCTGTTCGACGAGGGCCGCATGACGCGGATGGGTGAGCACTACCGCCGCCTGCTGACCAGCGTGGCCGCCGACCCTCGCACCCGCCTGTCCCGCCTCGACCTGCTCGGCGCCGACGAGCTGGCCGCCGTGCTGCCCCCGGCCGAGACGACCTCGGACGCCTCGCGGTGTGTGCACGAGCTGTTCGAGGAGCGGGTGGCGGCGTGCCCGGACGCTGTGGCGGTGGTGTCGGGTGCGGAGCGGTTGTCGTACGGGGAGCTGAACGCGCGGGCGAACCGGCTGGCGCACCACCTGCGCGAGCTGAATGCGGGCCCCCTGGTCGGCGTGTGCCTGGCACGCGGCCCCGAGCTGGTGCCGGCGCTGCTGGGCGTGCTCAAGTCGGGCGCCGGCTATGTGCCGCTGGACCCGGCGGTGCCGGTGGAGCGGCGCGGCACGATGCTGGCCGACAGCGCCGTGTCGGTGGTCGTCACCACCTCCGACCTCGCTTCCGAGCTGCGTCAGGTCTTCGACGGCCGGATCGTCGCGTTGGACGAGTCCGACTTGTCCGGTCTTCCGGACACGAACCCCGCCTCCTTCAGCCGGCCGGGTGATCCGATTTACGTGATCTACACGTCGGGTTCGACGGGGCGGCCGAAGGGGGTGGTGCTGGAGCATCGCAACGTGTCGCGGTTGTTGCGGGTGGCCGAGCGGCACTACGGCTTCTCCGCCTCCGATGTGTGGCCGTTGTTCCACTCCTATGCCTTCGACGTGTCGGTGTGGGAGTTGTGGGGCTCGCTGCTGTACGGCGGCACGTTGGTGGTGGTGTCGCAGGAGGTGACGCGCTCGCCGGATGATCTGGTGGAGGTGCTGGTCGAGCACGGGGTGACGGTGCTCAACCAGACGCCCTCGGCCTTCCGTGGGCTGGTGGGGCTGGCGCGTGAGGGGGACGCGCGGCTGGATCGGCTCAGGTTGCGGGCGGTGGTGTTCGCGGGGGAGAAGCTGGAGCTGGCCGAGCTGGTGCCGTGGGTGGAGCGGTTCGGCCTCGAACGGCCGGCGCTGCTGAACATGTACGGCATCACCGAGACGACCGTCCACACCACCTTCCACCGCCTGCGGCCCGAGGACTTCCGGCCAGGAGCGGGCAACCCCGTCGGCCACCCGCTGGCCGATCTGACCGTCTATCTCCTGGACCAGCACGGCAACCCGGTGCCCATAGGAGTGCCCGGCGAGATCCACGTCGGTGGCCCGGGTGTCGCGCGCGGCTACCTCAACCGCCCGTCGCTGACGGCGGAGCGGTTCGTGCCGGACCCGTTCGGCCCGGCGGGCGGGCGGCTGTACCGCAGCGGCGACCTGGCGGCCCGTCGTCCGGACGGGAGCTTGGACTTCCTGGGCCGGATGGACGACCAGGTGAAGATCCGGGGGTTCCGGATCGAGCTGGGGGAGATCGTCTCGGTGCTGCTGGAGCAGCCGGGCGTGCGGGACGCCGTGGTGGTGGTCCGGGAGGACATCCCTGGCGACAAGCGGCTGGTCGGCTACGTCGTGGCCGAGGAGCTGGACCCGGCGGTGCTCAGGCAGGCGATGGGCCGCACGCTGCCGGAGTACATGATCCCCTCGGCATTTGTGCGGGTGCCGGCGATCCCGTTGAACAACAACGGCAAGCTGGACCGTCGAGCGCTGCCCGCTCCGGACCGGGAGGCGCTGGGCGCCGGACCGGACTACGTGGCTCCGCGCACCCCGGATGAGGAGCTGGTGGCGGGCATCTGGCGGGACGTGCTCGGCGTCGAACGCGTCGGCGTGCACGACAACTTCTTCGACCTCGGCGGCCACTCCATCCGCGCCGTCGCCCTCGTCGGAGCCCTCCGCAAGAACGGCTTCGACCTCACCGTCCGCGACATCTTCGAGCACCGCACCATCGCCGAGCTGATGGAGCACCTGCCCGCCCCGGGCACAGCCGCCGCAGAGACGGCCACCGTCCGGCCGTTCGAGCTGATCGCCGCCGACGACCGCGCGGCACTGCCGGCCGGCGTCGTGGACGCCTACCCGCTCGCCCACGTCCAGGCGGGCATGCTGCTGGAGCTGATGTCCGGCGACGAGCGGAACTACTACCACAACGTCACCTCCTTCCGGATCCGCGACGAGCGCCCCTTCGACGCCGCCGCCTTCCACGCCGCCGCCCGCCTCGTCGTCGAGCGGCACGAGGTGCTGCGCACCTCCTTCGACCTCGACGGCTACTCCGTCCCGCTCCAGCTCGTGCACGCCGAGGCCGAGCCGGTCGTCGAGGTACGCGAGCTGCGCCATCTCGGCGAGGCCGCCGTCGAGCGTGCGCTGCGCGCGTTCACCGCCGACGAGCGCGGGCGGCTGTTCGACCTGGGCAGGCCCGGCCTGATCCGGCTGTTCGCGCACGTCTGCGACGACCGGACCTGGTGGCTGTCGGTCACGGAGTGCCACGCCATCCTCGAAGGCTGGAGCCACCACTCCATGCTGATGGAGCTGCTGGACCACTACCGCGCGATCAGGGACGGCCGCGAGCCCACCCCTGAACCGCTGCCCGACCTGCGGTACGCCGACTTCGTCGCCGCCGAGCTACGCTCACTCGACTCGCCTGAGGATCGTGCCTTCTGGCAGGACATCGCCGGCAGTCACCCCAAGCTGGCCCTGCCGCCCGCGTGGGGCGACCGGTCCGGCGCGCCACGCGCGACGCGGCAGGTCGTCGTCCCCTTCACCGAGCACGAGGCCGGGCTGCGCGCCCTGGCCGGCGCCGCCGGGGTGCCGCTGAAGAGCGTGCTGCTGGCCGCGCACATGAAGGTGCTCGCGCAGCTCACCGACCAGGAGTCCTTCCACACCGGGCTCGTCCTGCACGGCAGGCCGGAGGTCGAGGGCGCCGACCGGGTGTACGGGCTGTACCTGAACACGCTGCCGTTCCCGTACCGGCGCGGCGCGCGTACCTGGCGTGAGCTGGTGGGCGAGGTGTTCGCCACCGAGACCGCGATGTGGCGGCACCGCCAGTTCCCCATGGCCGCCATCCAGCACGGGGCCGGGGAGCGGCTGGTCGACAGCATGTTCATCTACCTGGACTTCGACCAGGTGGACACCGAGCTGGTCGACTACCTGGCCAGCATCGACGACAGCCCCACCGAGTTCCCGCTGCACGTCGCCGTACGGGTCGGCCACGTCGCCGTCACCGTCGACACCCGCGTGATCAGCGAGCCGGACGCCGCCCGCCTGGCCGAGATGTACGCGGCCGTGCTCGCGGCCATGGCCGCCGACCCGCACGGCGACGCCCGCGCCACCTTCCTGCCGGCCGCCGACCGCCGGCTGCTCGCCGGGCTCACCCCCGAGGTCTCGGACGCCTCGCGGTGCGTGCACGAGCTGTTCGAGGAGCGGGTGGCGGCGTGCCCGGACGCTGTGGCGGTGGTGTCGGGTGCGGAGCGGTTGTCGTACGGGGAGCTGAACGCGCGGGCGAACCGGCTGGCCCACCACCTGCGCGAGCTGGAGGCCGGCCCGCTGGTCGGCGTCTGCCTCGGACGCGGCCCGCATCTCGTCCCCGCCCTGCTCGGCGTGCTCAAGTCGGGCGCCGGTTACGTGCCGCTGGACCCGGCGGTGCCGGTGGAGCGGCGCGGCACGATGCTGGCCGACAGCGCCGTGTCGGTGGTCGTCACCACCTCCGACCTCGCTTCCGAGCTGCGTCAGGTCTTCGACGGCCGGATCGTCGCGTTGGACGAGTCCGACTTGTCCGGTCTTCCGGACACGAACCCCGCCTCCTTCAGCCGGCCGGGTGATCCGATTTACGTGATCTACACGTCGGGTTCGACGGGGCGGCCGAAGGGGGTGGTGCTGGAGCATCGCAACGTGTCGCGGTTGTTGCGGGTGGCCGAGCGGCACTACGGCTTCTCCGCCTCCGATGTGTGGCCGTTGTTCCACTCCTATGCCTTCGACGTGTCGGTGTGGGAGTTGTGGGGCTCGCTGCTGTACGGCGGCACGTTGGTGGTGGTGTCGCAGGAGGTGACGCGCTCGCCGGATGATCTGGTGGAGGTGCTGGTCGAGCACGGGGTGACGGTGCTCAACCAGACGCCCTCGGCCTTCCGTGGGCTGGTGGGGCTGGCGCGTGAGGGGGACGCGCGGCTGGATCGGCTCAGGTTGCGGGCGGTGGTGTTCGCGGGGGAGAAGCTGGAGCTGGCCGAGCTGGTGCCGTGGGTGGAGCGGTTCGGCCTCGAACGGCCGGCGCTGCTGAACATGTACGGCATCACCGAGACGACCGTCCACACCACCTTCCACCGCCTGCGACCCGAGGACTTCCGGCCAGGAGCGGGCAACCCCGTCGGCCACCCGCTGGCAGACCTCCAGGTGCACCTGCTCGACGCCAACGGGCACCCCGTCCCCGTGGGCGTGCCGGGAGAGATCTACGTCGGCGGCCCGGGCGTCGCCCGTGGCTACCTCAACCGCCCCGCCCTCACCGCGGAACGCTTCGTCCCCGGCCCGGCGGGCGGGCGGCTGTACCGCAGCGGTGACCTGGCCGCGCGTCGTCCGGACGGGAGCTTGGACTTCCTGGGCCGGATGGACGACCAGGTGAAGATCCGGGGGTTCCGGATCGAGCTGGGGGAGATCGTCTCGGTGCTGCTGGAGCAGCCGGGCGTGCGGGACGCCGTGGTGGTGGTGCGCGAGGACATCCCTGGGGACAAGCGGCTGGTCGGCTACGTCGTGGCCGAGGAGCTGGACCCGGCGGCGCTCAGGCAGGCGATGGGCCGCACCCTGCCCGAATACATGATCCCGTCCGCGTTCGTGCGGGTGCCGGCGATCCCGCTGAACAACAACGGCAAGCTGGACCGCCGGGCGCTGCCCGCTCCGGACCGGGAGGCGCTGGGCGCCGGACCGGACTACGTGGCTCCGCGCACCCCGGATGAGGAGCTGGTGGCGGGCATCTGGCGGGACGTGCTCGGCGTCGAACGCGTCGGCGTGCACGACAACTTCTTCGACCTCGGCGGCCACTCCATCCGCGCCGTCGCCCTCGTCGGAGCCCTCCGCAAGAACGGCTTCGACGTCCACGCCCGCGACATCTTCGAGCACGGCACCGTGGCCGCCCTCACCGCCAGGCTGGCCGGACGCGGCCCGGCGGCCGGCGGGCCCGCCCCGGTGGAGCCGTTCGCGCTGATCTCCGACAGCGACCGCGCGCGCCTGCCCGCGGGCGCGGTGGACGCCTATCCCCTGGCCCAGGCCCAGCTCGGCATCCTCGTCGAGCTGCTGGCCAGCCAGGACCAGCACCTGTACCAGAACGTCACCTCCTTCCGCGTCCGCGACGAGCGCCCCTTCGACGCCGCCGCCTTCCGCGCCGCCGCCCGCCTCGTCGTCGAGCGGCACGAGGTGCTGCGCACCTCCTTCGACCTCGACGGCTACTCCGTCCCGCTGCAGATCGTGCACGCCGAGGCCGAGCCGCCCGTCGAGATCAGGGACGGAGGCGCCGCGGAAGTGCGCCGGCACACCGAGGCCGAGCAGCGCACCCCGTTCGCCCTCGACGCGCCGCCGCTCCTGCGCCTCACCGTGCACCTGGAGCCCGGCGGCGGGTGGTGGCTGTCGGTGTGCGAGAACCACGCCATCCTCGAAGGCTGGAGCCACTACTCCATGCTGATGGAGCTGCTGGACCACTACGGCGCGATCAGGGACGGCCGCGAGCCCGACCCGGAGCCGCTGCCCGCCGTCCGGTACGCCGACTTCGTCGCCGCCGAGCTGCGCTCGCTCGACTCCGCCGAGGACCGCTCCTACTGGCGCGGCGTGGTGGGCGAGCACCAGCGGCTGACGTTGCCGGGCGCGTGGGCGGACCCGGGGCCGGCCGAGCCGTACGAGCTGACGATCTCCGTCGCCGACCTCGAACCGGGGCTGCGCGAGCTGGGCAGGGCCGCCGGCGCCTCGCTCAAGAGCGTGCTGCTGGCCGCGCATCTCAAGGTGCTCAGCCAGCTCACCGACCAGGAGAGCTTCCACAGCGGGCTGGTGCTGCAGGCCAGGCCCGAGGTGGACGGTGCCGACCGCGTGTACGGGCTCTTCCTCAACACGCTGCCGTTCCCGTACCGGCGCGGCGCGGCCACCTGGCGCGAGCTGGTCGCCGAGGTGTTCAGGACCGAGACCGGCGTGTGGCAGCACCGCGCCTTCCCGATGCAGGCCATCCAGCGCGAGGCCGGCGACGGCGGGCGGCTCATCGAGACGATCTTCACCTTCCTCGACTTCGAGCAGGTGGACACCGAGCTGGTGGACGTGGGCGGCGCGCTGGCCGGGGGCGGCACCGAGTTCCCCCTCGCGGTGGGCGTGATCGCGGGGCAGCTCGGCATCACCTCCCACACCGGCGTGATCGGCCGGGCGAACGCCGACCGGCTGGCCGCGATGTACCGGGCGGTGCTCGAAGCCATGGCCGCGGACCCGCGCGGTGACGCGCTGGCCACGTACCTTCCGCCCGGTGACCCCGAGCTGGACGCCGACGTCACCGAAGCGTCAGCGCCCAGCCTGGACGGGACGGTCGTGGAGGCGTTCGAGGCGCGCGTGCGCACCAGCCCCGACGCCGTCGCCGTGATCAGCGGCGACGAGCACCTCACCTACCGCGAGCTGGACGCCCGTGCCAACCGGCTCGCCCACCACCTGCGCGGCTTGCGCCCGGGGCCGCTGGTCGGCCTCTGCCTCGACCGGGGCCCCGAGCTGACGCCGGCCCTGCTCGGCGTGCTGAAGTCCGGCGCCGGTTACGTGCCGCTGGACCCGGCCGTGCCCGCGGCGCGGCTCGGGCACGTGCTCGCCGACAGCGGCGTGTCCGTGGTCGTCACGACCGCCGCGCTGGCCCCGGTCGTACGCGAGGCGTTCACCGGCACGCTGGTGCTGCTGGACGAGCAGCGCGCCGCGATCGACGCCTGCCCCGCCACCGCGCCGCCCCCGGTGGCTGGGCCCGGCGACCTCATGTACGTCATCTACACCTCCGGCTCCACCGGCCGCCCCAAGGGCGTGTGCGTCACCCACGCCAACGCGTTGTGGCTGCTGCGGGAGAACGCCGCGTACCTGTCGCTGGACGACACCGACGTGCTGGCGCTCTACGCCTCCTTCGCCAACGACGTGGCGGTGGGCGAGATGTTCGGCGCGCTGCTCAACGGCGGGCGGCTGGTCGTCGTCCCGCAGGAGGTGACCCGCTCGCCGGAGGACTTCCTCGACCTGCTCGCCGGCGAGCACGTCACCGTGATCGACCAGACGCCGTCCTCCTTCCACGGGCTGGTGCGGCTGGCCGCCGACGGCGACCCGCGGATGGACCGGCTCGCGCTGCGCGCGGTCCTGCTGGGCGGCGAGAAGCTGGAGCCGGCGGAGCTGGCCCCGTGGGTGGAGCGGTTCGGCCTCGACCGTCCGGTGCTGGTCAACGTCTACGGCAACACGGAGGCCACCTCCAACTCCACCTTCCACCGGCTCACGGCCGCGGCGCTCGCGGCGGGCAGCAGCCCCATCGGCCGCCCGATGCCCGGCGTGCGGATCCGGCTGCTGGACCGGCGGGGCCGGCCGGTGCCCGCCGGGGTGCCGGGCGAGATCCACATCGGCGGCGCGGGCGTCTCGCGCGGCTACCTCGGCCGCCCCGAGCTGACCGCCGCCCGGTACGTGCCCGACCCGTACGGCCCGCCCGGCTCGCGCTGGTACCGCACCGGCGACCTGGGCCTGCGCCGGCCGGACGGCAGCCTGGAGTTCCTGGGCCGGGCCGACGACCAGGTCAAGATCCGCGGCCACCGCGTCGAGCCGGGCGAGATCACCGCGTTGCTCCAGGAGCAGCCGGGGGTGCGGCAGGCGGCCGTGGTCGTCCGCGAGGACACGCCGGGGGACCGGCGGCTGGTCGCCTACGTGGTCGGCGACGAGGCCGAGCCGGCCCGGCTCAGGGCGGCCCTCGCGCGCTCGTTGCCGGACTACATGGTGCCCGCCGCGTACGTGCGGATGGACGCCCTGCCGCTCAACCACAACGGCAAGCTAGACCACCGCGCCCTGCCCGCACCGGAGCGGGCCGATCTGGCGACCGGCGGCGCGCACGTGCCGCCCGGCACACCCACCGAGCGCGCTCTGGCCGGCATCTGGGCGCGGGTGCTCGACCTGCCCGAGGTGGGCGTGCGGGACACGTTCTTCGAGCTCGGCGGCCACTCGATCCTCATGATCGAGGCGATCAGGGCCGCCAAGCAGGCGGGGCTGCCGATCTCGCTGATGATGATGTACCAGCACGAGACCATCGCCGACCTGGCCGCCGCCATCGACGCCGGTCAGGGGCGTGGCCCGGCCGACGCCGAGCAGGGCCCGGTCACGGGTGAGCTGCCGCTCACGCCGATCCAGCGCTGGTTCCTGGCGCAGGAGGGCCGCGACGAGCCGTTCGCGCAGCAGGCGGAGCTCACCGTCGATCCGCCCGCCGACCCGGGCCTGCTGGAGCGGGCGCTGCGCGAGCTGACCCGCCACCACGACGTGCTGCGGCTGCGCGTCGAGGGCGAGCGCGCCCACCTGGCCGAGCACGCCCCGGAGCGGCTGCTGGGCACCGAGGCCGAGCTGGGCCACGACCTGGCGGAAGGGCGGGTGATCAGCGCGGCGCTGTCGCCCGACGGCACCAGGCTGCTGCTCAGCGTCCACCACCTGGCCGTGGACATCGTGTCCTGGTCGATCCTGGCCGAGGACCTCGACACGGCCTACGCCCAGCTCGAAGCGGGCCGGCCGGTGAGCCTGCCGGCCAAGACCACCTCCGTCCGCGCCTGGGCCCGCCGCCTGGCCGAGTACGCCGGCTCCCCCGAGCCGGCCGCCCAGGCCCACCACTGGCTGCGGCACGCCCCGCTGCCCGTGCTGCCGGTGGACCGGCCGGGCCCCAACCTGAACGCCGACGCGCGGACGCTCACCGCCGGCCTCCCGGAGAGCCTGACGGCGCGGCTGCTGCACCGCTCGGGCGAGGCGGCCACGGCCGAGGAGAGCGTCCTCGCGGCGCTCGGCCTGACGCTGAGCGAGTGGAGCGGCGGCGACGGCTTCCTCGTGGACGTCGAGAGCCACGGCCGCCAGGAGGACCTGTTCGACGACGTGGACCTGTCGCGCACGGTCGGCTGGTTCACCAGCGTGCACCCGTTCGCCTCGTGGCTGCCGCCCGGCCGCAGGCCGCAGGCGGTGCTGCGGTCCGTGCGCGACCAGTTCAGAGCCGTGCCCGACCGGGGGATCGGTCACGGCGTGGCCCGCTGGCTCTCCCCGGACGAGGACCTGGCCGAGGCGCTGGCCGCGCAGCAGAGCCCGCAGGTGCTGTTCAACTACACCGGCCAGGGCCTCGCCGCGGGGCGGGCCCGCCGCGCCCGGTTCGACCTGCGGCCCGAGCGGCTGACCGGCGTCGAGGGCCCCGCCCGGCCGCGCACGCACCTGCTGGAGATCAACGCGGGCGTGCACGGCGACCGGCTGTGGGTCTCGTGGACGTACTCGGCGGCGCTGCACGACGAGGCCACGATCCGCCGCCTCGCCGACGACCACCTCGCCAAGCTCGCCACGCTGCTCGAACCGGCCGCACCCGCCGCGATCCCCTCGCCGCTGCCCGCGATGGCCCGGCACCGCGTGCCCGGCGTGGCGGTCGCCGTGATCCGCGGCCAGGACGTCGAGACGCACACGTACGGCCGGCTGTCGGCCGACGGCGACGCGCCGGTCACGCCCGACACGCTGTTCCAGGCCGGCTCCATCGGCAAGCACCTGACGGCCATCGGCGTGCTGCGCCTGGCCGAGGCCGGGCTGCTCGGCCTCGACGACGACGTCGACGACCACCTGACGTCGTGGCGGCTGCCCCGCGACCTGCCCGGCGCGGTCACCCCCCGCCTGCTGCTCAGCCACCAGGCCGGGCTCACCAGGACCGACGAGGACGACTACCCGCCAGGGCAGAGCATGCCGGGCCTGCTCGACCTGCTGCCCGCCGTCCGCATGGAGCTGCCGCCGGGCGAGCACTTCCGCAAGAGCAACGGCCACTACTGGGTGCTCGAACAGCTCATGAGCGACGTCACCGGCACGCCCTACCCCGAGCTGATGCGCGAGCTGGTGTTCGACCCGCTCGGCATGACCGCGACGAGCTACGACCTGGACTTCCCCGGGAAGTCCGGCCTGCCCGTCGCGCACGGCCACGACGAGGACGGCCGGCCCCTGCCCGGCGGCTGGCTGGTCCGGCCCGCGCTTGCCGCCGGCAGCCTGTGGTCCACCGCGCCCGACCTGGCCAAGGTCGCCATCGGCGTGCGCCGCGCCCACCTGGGGCTGTCCGGCGCGATCCTGCCGCGCCGCCTGGCCGCCGAGCTGCTCACCGTGGCCCACCGCGACGCCCTGTACGGCCTCGGCACCTCCATCGACGACACGGCCGGCGACATCGAGTTCGGCCACGTCGGCGAGGCGGCCGGATACCGCTCCATGCTGCTCAGCCGCATCCACCGCGGCACCGGGTTCGTCGTCCTGACCAACTCGGAGACCGGCAAGGAGATCCACAAGCACGTCGCCGTCGCCGTCGGCGAGCAGGAAGGCCAGCGGTACGGCCAGGGGCAAGGGCGCACCGAGGCGGGCTACCGATGACACCGGAGGGCACGACATGACCGCAGACACGGCGCAGCGGAGCAAGCGGCCGCTGTTCAGGAACAGGGACTTCACCCTCCTGTGGGGCGGGGCGGCGTGCACCACGCTCGGCGCCCAGGTCACGATCCTCGTCTACCCGCTGCTGGTGCTCTGGGCCGGCGGCACGGCCTCCTCGGCGGGGCTGGTCACGGGGGCGGCGCTGCTGCCGTACCTGCTGGTCCAGCTCCCCGCCGGGGCCATCGCCGACCGGTACGACCGCAGACGCCTCATGATCATCTCGGACGCGGGCTGCCTGGTCGCGACCACGAGCGTCATGCTCGCGGTGTTCCTCGACCGGGTGTGGCTGCCGCACCTCATGCTGGCCGCGTTCGCCCAGGGCAGCCTGGCCATCTTCTACGACCTGGCCGAGCGCCCGGCCGTCAAGAACCTCGTCGAGGAGCACCAGGTGCCGGCCGCGCTCAGCCAGAACGAGGCCCGCCACCGCGCGATGATGATGCTCGGCCAGCCGCTCGGCGGCTTCCTGCTGAGCGTGACCCGCTGGGTGCCGTTCCTGTTCACCGCGCTCGCCCACCTGGCCTCGCTGCTCATGCTGCTGGCCATCAGGAAGAAGTTCCAGGGCGAGCGGGCCGCCAAGAGCGAGAGCGGGCTGTGGGCCGACATGGCGGAGGGCGTCGCGTGGCTGTGGCGGCAGACGTTCCTGCGCAACGTGATGATCCTCGTCGCCATCAGCAACCTCGTCTTCGAGGGCATGAGCCTCGCGCTCATGGTCGTCATCCGCGACTCCGGCGGCTCGCCGACCACCATCGGCGTCGTCGTCGCCATCGGCGGGGTCGGCGGGCTGCTCGGCGCCATGACCAGCATCTGGTGGCGGCGCCGGATCAGCCTGCCGGCGCTGATCGTGGCCGGGCTCGCCGCGTGGGCCGCGTGCGTGCCGCCGCTCGCGCTGATCACCAACCCGGTCCTGCTCGGCGTGGTGTTCGCCGCCTGCGGCTACATCGGCGGCGTCTTCAACGTCGCCGGCGGCGTCTACATGGTCGGCGTCGCCCCGGACCGCATCCTGAGCAGGACGATCAGCGTGGCCATGCTGATCGGCGCCGGAGCGAGCTTCCTCGGCGCCGCCGGCTTCGGGTTCGCGCTCGACACGGCGGGCGTCGGCCGGACCGTGCTCGTCATGACCGTGCTCATGGGCTGCCTCGCGCTGGTCGCGCTGATCCTTCCGTCCGTGCGGGCGGCCGCGCGTACGCGGGAGGGCGGACGGCTCAGCGCCGAGGACGCCGCCGCACTCGACTGAGTCATCCCATATCCCTTGGACGGAGCCAGCGCTGTGCCCACTTCTGTGCCTTATCCCATAACCCGTGACGGCATCCTCGCCACCGTCGGGCAGACCCCTCTCGTCCGGCTCGACCGGCTGTTCCCCGGCTTCCACTCCCGCGTGTTCGCCAAGCTGGAGCGGTTCAACCCGGGCGGGAGCATCAAGGACCGCAGCGCGCTCAGCATGTTGTCCGAGGCCATCCGCGCGGGCGAGCTGGAGCCCGGCCGCTCCACGGTCATCGAGTCGAGCTCCGGCAACCTCGCCGTCGGGATGGCGCAGATCTGCCGATATTTCGGGGTGCGGTTCATCTGCGTCGTGGACGCCAAGACCACCGAGCAGAACCTGGCCATCCTGAAGGCGTTCCAGGCCGAGGTCGAGGTGGTCGACTCCCCCGACCCCGAGACCGGCGAGTACCTGCCGCGCCGCATCCAGCGCGTACGCGAGCTGATGGAGACGGTCCCGCACGCCTACCACCCCGACCAGTACGGCAACCCGCTCAACTCCCGCGCCCACCACGCCACCATGCGCGAGATCGTCGAAGCCCTCGACGGCGAGATCGACCACCTGCTCTGCTCGGTCGGGTCGTGCGGCACGCTGGTGGGCTGCGCCGACTACGTGCGCGCCCACGGCCTGCCGATCACCATCACCGCCGTGGACGCGGTCGGCAGCATGATCTTCGACGGGCAGACGCGCGGCCCGAGGCTGCTGCCCGGCCACGGCGCCGCCGTCCGCCCCGCCCTCTTCCGCGCGGACGCCGCCGACCGCGTCGTCCACGTCAACGACCTGGACTGCGTCGTCGGCTGCAGGAAGCTGTCGGAGCGCGAGGCCATCCTGGCCGGCGGCTCGTCGGGCGCCACGGTCGCGGCGCTGGCCGCGCTGCGCGCGGAGATCCCGCCCGGCTCCACCTGCGTGCTGGTCTTCCCCGACGGCGGCGACCGCTACCTCAACACCATCTACTCCGACGCCTGGGTGCGCCGCACCTTCGGAGAGGTCTCCCATCTGTGGAAGGACGAGGACTGAACGTGCTGATCATCCGACACGACGAGGTGCGCGAGATCCTGACGGGCGCGGAGGGCGCCGTCCTCGATCTGGTGCGGCGGACCTACCGGCGGCACGACGAGGGCGCCACGACCGTGCCGCACTCGACGTTCCTGCGCTTCCCCGGCGACCGGGCCAACCGCATCATCGGCCTGCCCGCCTACCTCGGCGGCGACCGGCCCGCCGCCGGCATCAAGTGGGTCGCGTCCTTCCCCGCCAACCTCGCGACCGGGCTGGCCCGCGCCAGCGCCACCATCGTGCTGAACTCGATGGAGACCGGCCGCCCCGAGGCGTTCCTGGAGGGCGCGCGGATCTCCGCCGCCCGCACGGCGGCCTCCGCCGCGGTCGCCGCGGGCACGCTGCTCGGCGGCGCCCGCCCGACCGGCGTGTCCATGATCGGCTGCGGGCTGATCAACTTCGAGACGCTGCGGTTCCTGGCCGCCTCGCTCCCCGCGATCCCCGAGGTGACGATCCACGACTCCTCCCCCGCCCGCGCCGGGGAGTTCGCCGACCGGGCCGCGGCGCTGCTGCCGGACGCCCGCCTGACGATCACCGCCGCCGCCAGTGAGGCGGTGGCCGCCCACGAGCTGGTCTCCATCGCGACGACCGCCGTCGAGCCGCACCTGACGCTGGCGGGCGTCAGGCCGGGAGCGGTGGTCCTGCACATCTCGCTGCGCGACATCGTGCCCGAGACGATCCTGGCCGCTCGCAACGTGGTGGACGACGTCGACCACGCCGTACGCGAGCGCACCTCCCTGCACCTGGCCGAGCTGCGCACCGGCGGGCGCGACTTCGTCCACGCCACCCTGGGCGGGCTGCTGCGCGGCACGGCCACCTTGCCCGGCGGCCAGGACGGCCCCGTGATCTTCTCGCCGTTCGGGCTCGGCGTCCTGGACATCGCGCTCGCCCGGTACGTCGCGGACGAGGCCCGCGAACGCGGCCTGGGCGTGCCGGTCGAGGACTTCCTGCCGCAGCCCGAACCCGTACACGCCTGACCATCCACCCCTTTCTTCGAGGAGACAGCCGACATGAGTGACCGATACCTCGTGGTGCTCAACGACGAGGAGCAGTACTCCATCTGGTGGGCCGACCGCGACCTGCCCGCCGGCTGGCGGGCCGAGGGCACCGGGGGCACCAGGGAAGAGTGCCTCCAGCACATCGACCGGGTCTGGACCGACATGCGCCCGCTGAGCCTGCGGTGAGCGCCGCGGACCGATTCCTCGGCGACCTGGTGTGGCGGCGCGCCGCGGCCACACCGGACGCGGTCGCGGTCGTCGACGGAACCACCACGTTCACCTACGCCCAGGTGACCCGCCGGGCCGCCCGGCTGGCCCACCGGCTCCGGAGCCGGGGAATCGGCCGCGGCGACATCGCGGGCATCGACCTGCCCCGCGGCGCCGGCTTCATCGTGGCGGTGCTGGCCGCCTGGCGGTGCGGCGCGGCCTACCTGCCGCTCGACCCCGACCACCCGCACGAGCGGCGCGAAGGGATCCTCGCGGACGCGGCGCCGTCCGTCGTGGTGACCCCCGGCCTGCTCGCCGAGGCCGGCGACGGGCCCGAGGCGGAGCAGACGCCGGTGTCCGGCGGTGACGCGGCGTACGTCATCTACACCTCCGGCTCGACCGGGCGGCCCAAGGGCGTCGTCGTGACGCACGAGGGCATCGCCAACCGCGTCACCTGGACGGCCCGCACCCACGACCTCGGCCCGGACGACCGGCTGCTGCACAAGACGTCGGTGACGTTCGACGCGGCCGGATGGGAGATGGTCGGGCCGCTCGTCACGGGCGGCACCGTGGTCGTCGCGCCCCCGGGCGCCGAGCGCGACCCGGGCGAGATCGTCCGGCTGGCCCGGCGGCACCGCGTCACCGTGCTCCAGGTCGTCCCCTCGCTGCTGCGCCGCCTCGTGCGGGAGCCGGGCTGGGCCGGCCTGCCGGCGCTGCGGCTGCTGTTCTCGGCGGGGGAGCCGCTGCACGCCGACCTGACCCGCCGCGCCCGCCTGCCCGGGCTGCGGATCTGGAACACCTACGGCCCCACCGAGTGCGCGATCGACGTGACCGCCCACCCCGTGGACCCGGACCAGGAGGAGGGCCCGATCCCGATCGGGCGGCCCATCACCGGCATGCGCGTGCTCGTGCTCGACTCCTCCGGCCACCTCGCCCCGTTCGGCGTGCCCGGCGAGCTGCACGTGGGCGGGCCCGGCGTGGCCCGCGGCTACCTAGGGCGGCCGGCGCTGACCGCCGACCGGTTCGTGCCCGACCCTTACGGCCCGCCGGGATCGCGCCTCTACCGCACCGGCGACCTGGTCCGATGGGAGGATGACGGCGCCCTGCAGTACTTGGGCCGCCTCGACGACCAGATCAAGGTCAACGGCGTGCGCATCGAGCCGGCCGAGATCGAGGCCGTGCTGGAGCGGCACCCCGCCGTGACCGCCGCCGTCGTCACCGCCGCCAACGGCGCCCTGGTCGCGCACGTCACCACGGCGACCCCGGCGACCCCGGCGGCGCTGCGCGTCTTCGCCCTCGGCAGTCTGCCCGGCACGCACGTCCCGACCAGGTTCGTCATGGCGGACGAGCTGCCCCTGCTGCCCAGCGGCAAGGTCGACCGGGCCAGGCTCACCACCCCGCCCGACGGGGGCCGGGCGGAGTTCCGGCCGCTCGGCACCCCCGAGGAGCACAAGGTCGCCGCCGCGTGGGCCGAGCTGCTCGACGTGCCGCGCATCGGCGCCGACGACGACTTCTTCCAGCTCGGCGGCTCCTCGCTGCTGCTCACCCGGCTCGCCGGCCTCCTGGGCGTCCCGCTGCCCGACCTGTACGCCGTCTCCACCGTGGCCGGCCAGGCCGCCCTCGTCGCCGGCCACGACGACGACACCGAGCCCGTCCGCCCGGCCCCGCGCGGCCCCGACCTGCCGCTCTCCTACGGCCAGCGCCGCCTGTGGCTGCTCGACCGGATCCAGCCCGGCAGCCCCGAATGGGTCGCCCCGCTGTTCGTCCGCCCGCCCGCCGGGGTCACCGTCGCCGACGTGGCGAGCGGCCTGCGCGAGCTGGCCCGGCGGCACGAGCCCCTGCGCACCCGCTACACCGTCCGCGACGGCGAGCCCCGCCAGGTCGTCGACGACCACGTGGAGATCGAGCTGGACGTGGCCGAAGGCGAGCTGCCCCAACTGTTCGCCGCCCACCTCGCCCGGGGCTTCGACCTGGAGAACGGGCCGGTCTGGCGGGCGCTGCTGGCGACCTCCGGCGGCGAGCGGGTGCTGCTCGTCACCCTGCACCACATCGCCTGCGACGGCTGGTCGTCGGTGCTGCTCGACACCGAGCTGCGCGCCCTGTGGGCCGGGGAAGAACTGCCGCCGGTGCCGCTCCAGTACGCCGACTACGCGGCCTGGCAGCGCCGTACCCTCACCGAGGACCGGCTCGCCCCCTCCCTGGAGTACTGGCGCGCCCACCTGGCCGGCGTGCCCGCCCTCGACGTGCCCGCCGACCGGCCGCGCCCGGCGCACCGCGACCACCGCGGCGCCATGGTCACGTTCGAGGTGCCCGCCACGCTCGCCGCAGCCCTGGCCGAGCAGGGCAGGCGGCAGGGGACGACGTTGTTCGTCGTGCTGCTGGCGGCCTGGGCGGCGCTGCTGTCCCGGCACTCCGGCCAGCGCGACTTCGCCATCGGCACCCCCGTCACCGGCCGGGAGCGGCCCGAGCTGGACGGCGTGGTCGGCTTCTTCCTCAACGCCCTCGCGCTGCGCATGGACCTGACCGGCAACCCCACGTTCGAGGAGCTCGTCCGGCGGGCCGGCGAGGTCTGCCGGGCCGGGTTCGCGCACCAGCGGGTGCCGTTCGACCGGCTGGTGGAGGAGCTGCAGCCCGGCCGCGACCTCTCCCGCACCCCGCTCTACCAGGCCACCTTCGACCTGCACGAGGTCGGCCACACCGACACTGAGCTGCACCCTGACGACGTGGGCGCGCTCGGCGAGGCGTGGCGGATCGCCAAGACCGACCTCAGCCTGCTGGCCCAGCGCCGGCCCGACGGCTCCGTGCCGGCCTCCATCGAGTACTCGACCGCCCTGTTCGACCAGGAGACGGCACGCGCGCTGGCCACCCGGCTCGTGCGGCTGCTGTCGCAGGTCGCCGCCGACCCGGGGCTGCACCTGTCGGCGATCGAGCTGCGCGAGCCGCACGAACGCGACCGGCCGCTCAACGAGCCGCACAAGCGTGACCGGCCCACCCCCGAGCCGCACGAGCGTGACCGGCCGCTCATCGAACTGCGCGAGCCGTATGAACGCGACCGGCCGGCCGCCGAGCCGGAGCCCGTGACTAGGTGCGTCCATCAGGTGTTCGAGGCCCAGGCCGCGAGGACGCCCGGCGCGGTCGCCGTCGAATGGGGCGAGCACACCCTCACCTACGCCGAGCTCGACGCCCGCGCCGACCGGCTCGCCCGCCACCTGGCCGCGCGCGGTGCCGGGCCGGGCGAGCTGGTCGGCGTGTGCCTCGAACGCGGGCCCGACCTGGTGCCCGCCCTGCTCGCCGTGCTGAAGACGGGCGCGGGCTTCCTGCCGCTCGACCCCGGCCAGCCGGCCGGCCGGATCGCCTTCATCGTCTCCGACGCGGGCGCCCGGACCGTGGTGACGACCTCGGACCTGGCGGACGGGCTGCCCGGCGACCTCGTCCTGCTCGACTCCCTCGAAACCGGGGACGAGCCAGGACCGGACCCCGCCGTACGCCCCGAGGACCCGGCCTACGTCATCTACACCTCCGGCTCGACCGGCCGCCCCAAGGGCGTCGTGGTCACCCACGCCAACGTCCTGCGCCTGTTCACGGCCACCGAGCGGCACTACGGCTTCGGGCCGCACGACGTGTGGACGCTCTTCCACTCCTACGCCTTCGACTTCTCGGTGTGGGAGATGTGGGGCGCGCTGTTGCACGGCGGCCGGCTCGTGGTCGTGCCGCGCGAGCTGGTCCGCGACCCAGGCCGCTTCCTCGACCTGCTCGTGGCGCGGAAGGTGACCGTGCTCAACCAGACGCCTTCGGCGTTCCGGCAGCTCGTCGCGTACGCGGCGGAGGGCGACCCGCGCATCGACCGGCTCAGCCTCCGCGCGGTGATCTTCGGCGGCGAGAAGCTGGAGCTCGGCGAGCTGCGGCCGTGGATCCGCCGGCTCGGCACCACCCGCCCGCGCCTGATCAACATGTACGGCATCACGGAGACGACCGTGCACACCACCTTCCACGAGATCGGCCCGGACGACACCGGCAGCCCCATCGGCCACCCCCTCGCCGACCTCCGCGTCCACCTCCTCGACGAGTACGGCGCCGCCGCCCCGCCCGGCGTCCCCGGCGAGCTGTACGTCGGCGGCCCCGGCGTGGCCCGCGGCTACCTCGGCCGCCCCGCGCTGACCGCCGCCAGGTTCGTACCCGACCCGTACGGCCCGCCGGGCTCCCGCCTGTACCGCAGCGGCGACCTGGCCAAGCGCGGCCGGGACGGGGGCCTGGAGTTCCTCGGCCGGGCCGACGACCAGGTGAAGATCCGCGGCTACCGCATCGAGCTGGGCGAGATCCAGAGCGCGCTGCTCGACCAGCCCAGCGTCCGCGACGCCGTCGTGGTGCTGCGCGCGGACACCCTGCTCGGCTACGTCGAGCCGGCCGGTGACGAGCTGGACCCGGGCGAGCTGAAGCAGGCCCTGGCCGGGCGGCTGCCCGAGTACATGGTGCCCAGCGCGATCGTCCCGGTGGAGCGCATCCCGCTGACCGCCAACGGCAAGCTGGACCGTGCCGCGCTGCCCGAGCCGGGGCGCGACGAGGTGGGCGCCGCCGCGTTCGTCGCCCCGCGCACGGTGGTGGAGGCGTGCCTGGCCGAGGTGTGGCAGGACGTGCTCGCCATCGACAAGGTCGGCGCCCAGGACGACTTCTTCCAGCTCGGCGGCAACTCGATCCTCGTGCTGCGGATGATCGCCCGCGTCCACGAGGAGACCGGCATCGAGGTCGGCGCCCGTGAGGTCTTCGGGAACCCGAGCCTCGCGCGCCTGTCCGCCGTCGTGGAGGCCAAGCTGCGCGCCGAGATATCCGCTTCGGAAAACGTGGGGACGGGGACATGACCACAACGCGGCACCTCATCTCGGTGGACGACCTGACCGACGGCGACATCCACCGCCTGGCCGCCCGCGGCGTCCGCTTCCGCGAGGGCACTGCCGCGGCCGGCACCCCGCTGGCCGGGCACCTCGCCGGCATCTACTTCCGCAAGACCTCGACCAGGACCAGGACCGCGTTCACCGCGGGCGCGCTGCGGCTGGGCGCGCAGACCATCGCCTACGGTCCGGACGACCTGCAGACCAACACGGGCGAGACCGTCGAGGACACCGCCCAGGTGTTCGGCCGCATGCTCGACGTCCTCGTGGCCCGCACCGCGGGCGACCCGGCCGAGCTGCGCGCGTTCGCCGCCGGGAACCGCATGTCGGTGATCAACGCGATGAGCGCGCCCGAGCACCCCACCCAGGCGCTGACCGACCTCACCACGCTGCTGTGGCACTTCGGCCACGTCGACGGCCTGCGCGTCCTGTACGTCGGCGAGGGCAACAACACCGCCGCCGCCCTGGCCCTGGCCCTCAGCAGGTACCGCTCGGCCCACCTCGACCTGCGCACCCCGCCCGGCTACGGCCTGACCGGCGAGGTGCTGGCCAGGATCGACCCCAAGGTGGTCACCGAGCGGCACGACATGAAGGACCTGCCCGAAGGCGTGGACGTCATCTACACCACCCGCTGGCAGACCACCGGCACCAGCAAGCCGGACGCGAACTGGCGGGACATCTTCGCACCGTTCCAGGTCACCGCCGGCCTGTGGCGGGGCAGCCCCGACGC
Organism: Nonomuraea composti; assembly: GCF_012034275.1. Classification (NCBI taxonomy): domain Bacteria; kingdom Bacillati; phylum Actinomycetota; class Actinomycetes; order Streptosporangiales; family Streptosporangiaceae; genus Nonomuraea; species Nonomuraea composti. Next base: position 69,602 of record NZ_JAATEP010000048.1, read on the forward strand.
GGTCTTCATGCACGACCTGCCCGCCCACCGCGGCGAGGAGGTCACCGCCGAAGTCCTCGACGGCCCCCGCAGCATCGCCTTCGACCAGGCCGAGAACAAGCTGCACAGCGCCATGGCCGTCCTGGAGTGGTGCCGCGGCGCGGACCCCGCCCCATGACGGCCCCGCACCCGACGCCGCCGGTCCAGCACTCGACGCCACCGGTCCCGCCCGCCGCTCCACAGGCGCAGGCGCAGACGCAGGCGCAGGCGCGGGGCCTGGACGCCGTGCTCGGCGACCCGTGGGACGCGTCCAACCCGCTCGGCTTCGCCGCCGTCCTGGACGCCGACGAGCGCGGCGAGCTGCCGGCCGCCGGGGAGAAGGCGCTGACCGCCGCCGGGCTCGCCGAGGAGTTCGTGCCGCGCTCGCTCGGCGGCCGGCTGACCGGCGTCGAAGGGCTCGTCCAGGTCATGCGGGCGATCTTCCGGCGCGACCCCACCCTCGGCCTCGGCTACGGCATCACCAGCTTCATCGCCGCCGTCCCCGTCTGGACCGACGGCAGCCCCGCGCAGCGCGACCGGCTGGCCGGTCTGCTGCTCGGGGGCGAGCGCGCGGCGGCGGCGTTCACGGAGCTGGCCCACGGCGCCGACTTCACCCGCGTCGCCCTGCGCGCCGATCCCGCGCCCGGCGGCGGCTTCCTCGTCACCGGCGCCAAGCAGCTCATCAACAACATCGCCCGCTCCCGCGCGGTGACGTTGTTCGCTCGCACCAGCGACGATCCGGGCAGCCGCAGCCACTCCACGCTGCTGCTCGACCTGGCCGACGCGCCGCCGGACAGCTACCGGGTCCTGCCGCGTTTCCCCACCTCGGGCCTGCGGGCGAGCCTGCTCGCGGGCATCGACTTCGACCGCTGCCCCGTCCCGGAGGACAGCGTGGTCGGGGAGCGCGGCGCGGGCCTGGAGACCGCGCTGAGAGCCTTCCAGGTCACCCGGACGGCGCTGCCCGCGATCGTCGTCGGCGTGCTCGACACCCAGCTCAGGCTGGCGGCCGGCTTCGCCGGGGAGCGGGTGCTCTACGGGCGGCCGGTCGCCGACCTCCCCCAGTCCAGAGCCTGCCTGACGGGCGCGCTGGCCGATCTGCTGGTGTGCGACGCCTTCAGCGGCGTGGCCGGGCGCGCCCTGCACCTGCTGCCCGACCGGACCAGCGTGGTCGCCGCGGCCTCCAAGTACGTCGTCTCGACGCTCATGGAGTCGGCCTCGTACGAGCTGTCGGTGCTGCTGGGGGCGCGCTCGTACCTGAGAGAGGGGCCGTACGGGCTGTTCCAGAAGTACCAGCGGGACCTGGCGGTGACCGCGCTGGCGCACGCCAGCGCCGCCGCCTGTCTGTCCACGATCATCCCGCAGCTGCCCCGGCTGGCCCGGCGGAGCTGGCTGCGGGCGGACCCGGCGGGGCCCGAGCTGTTCAGGCTGGGGGAGGAGCTGCCCGAGCTGGACTTCAGCCTGCTGGCCGCGGACGCGCGGGGCGCCGACTCGCTGACGGCCGCGCTGGCGCTGGCCGACCTGCCGGAGCTGGCGCCGCTGCGGGACGTCTTCCTGGGCGAGCTGGCCGGGCTGCGGGAGCGGTGCGTGGACCTGCCGCCCCGCGAGCGGACGGTGTCGGCGTCGGCGGAGACGTTCGCGCTCGCCGAGCGGTACAGCCTGGTGCTGGCCGCGGGCGCCTGCGCGGGCGTGTGGGCCGCGCGCCGCGACCCGTTCACCACCGCGTGGCTGCTGGTCGCGCTGGGCCGGCTGGCCGACCGGCTCGGCCTGCCGCACCCGCCGCCGCCCCCGGAGGCGGGGCGGCTGCTCTTCAGCGAGCTAGTCGCCCGCCGGGAGCGGTCGCTGACCTTCGACTTCTCCGCACACCCGCTGGCCCGGCACGGCCGCTGAGTACTGCTCCGCTCCGTACGCGCCCGGCGGGCACTCGAGGCCGCACCCGCCGGGCGGCTTGGCGCTCAGGAGGAGCGGGCACCACTCACGGGCACTCGTGGCTCCTTCACTTCTCGGCATCGTCCTCATGCACCCATCGTGTCGATCGGACCGCGAGCTGTCGCTACCCGCTGTGCCACCATCCGCCCGGAAGCTGTCTGCACCTCGCCTCGCCGGGCCGCAGCTCAGGACACTGTGGCGCGGCCCCGTGAAGCAGGCATGAGGGGCAGAATACCATTCTGTTACAGGGGCACCACGGAGGAAAGTGCTCCGATCACGGATGCGAGGTGCCGGACGACTGGAGGAAGCGGATGACGGCGATCACCCGGCGGTGGTCGGTGTCCGTCGGCGCCAGCCCCAGCTTGGCGAAGATGTTGTTGACGTGCTTGGCCACCGCGCTCTCGCTGACCACCAGCGCCGCCGCGATGCCCGCGTTGGAACGTCCCTGAGCCATCTGCCCGAGCACTTCCAGCTCGCGCGGCGTCAGGCCCTTGAGCGGGTCGCGGTGGCGGGCCAGCACCTGGGAGACCACCTCGGGGTCGAGCACCGTGCCCCCGTCGGCCACCTGCCGCACCGCCCGCAGGAACCCCTTGACGTCGACGACCCGGTCCTTCAGCAGGTAGCCCACGCCGGACATGTCGCCCGACAGCAGATCGGTCGCGTAGCGCTCCTCGACGAACTGCGACAGCACCAGCACCGCGATCTCCGGCCGCTCCCTGCGCAGCTTGAGCGCCGCCCGCAGCCCCTCGGTCGTGTTGGTCGGCGGCATGCGGACGTCGACCACCACCACGTCGGGCGAGAACCGCTCGACCGCCGCGATCAGCTCCTCGGCGTCGCCCACGGCCGCGACCACCTCGATGCCGCCGGCCTCCAGGATGCGGGTGATGCCCTCCCGTAACAGGACGGAGTCTTCGGCGATCGCCACGCGCACGGCCTCTCCCCAGGTCACCCGCCGTCGGCACCCACACGAGCGGTTCCACTGTAGCCGGTTCCGGTCCGCGGTGATCGGTTCCGTCCTGGTCCGTCCCGCGCCCCGCGCAGTACGCTGAAACCGCGCGTGGGGCACCCCGGCACTCCTCGGCCCCGGCGACGACCTTCGACGCTTTGTGTCCCGAGGGAGCCCGCGGGCAGGAGGATTCGTGCAGCAAGCTCGTGCGGGGGCGCGTCCGCTGTGGCTGGCCGCGGGCGCGGTGGTGCTCGCGTTCACCGTCCTGGCGTGCACGGTCACCGTGCTCTCGTGGCTGGGCAGGCAGTCGGAGACGCAGCACCAGGAGTACCGGCGGCCGGCGCGGCTGCAGATCGACGTGACGGGCACGGAGGTCGTCCTCCAGGCGTACGAGTCCGGTGCCGTCGAGGTCGAGCGGCACCTCACGTGGGCCTCGGGCAAGCCCGCCCCGCGCGAGCGGTGGGAGGGCGACACGCTCAGGCTCAGCATCGACTGCCCGCCCGCGCTCAACCTGCCGGGCTGCTCGGCCGTGTACCGCGTCTGGCTGCCCGCGGACCTGCCGGTCACGGTGCGCACGGTCTCCGGCGCCGTCCGGCTGGCGAACCTGCGCGGCCCCGTCAGCGTCGAGACCGACTCCGGCGACGTGCGGGGCGAGGGGCTCGGCGGGGGCCAGGTCAGCGCGCGGGCCGGCTCCGGGGACGTGCGGCTGGGCTTCAGCGGGGTGCCTTCGCGGGTCGCGGCGCGCACGTCGTCCGGCGACATCGCGCTCACCCTGCCCCGGCACGCCTACAACGTGCGGGCGGACTCGGTCGAGGGGATGGAGACGGTCGCGGTCGGCCAGGACCCGTCCTCCCCCGCCACGATCGAGGCCCGCACCGACACCGCCGACATCACCATCGGGGACTCCACCTATGCACCCTGACCGCCCGGCACGCCCCGGACGCCCCACCGGCAGGGCGGTGGGGAGGTTCCTGCGCGCGCCCGTCAGCGCGCGCACCTGGATGTCGGTCCTGCACCTCGCCGCCGGCCTCCCCGTCGCCCTGCTGGGCTGCGTCCTGCTCGTGGTGCTGGGCGTGCTCACCATGAGCCTGTCGTTGTCGATCGTGCTGACCGCGCTGGCCGTCTTCGCCCAGGCGGCGCTGGCCTGGTGCGTGCGTGCCTGCACCGCGTTGCAGCGCTCGCGCTTCGCCACGTTGCTCGGAGTGGACCTGCCCATCCCGCCGCGGCCCACCGAGGGTGGCTGGCTGGCGCGGGTGATGCGGGAGGCCCGCAGCGAGACGACCTGGCGCCAGCTCAGCTACCACCTGATCGCCCCGCTGATCGGCGGGCTGGGCTTCGGCGCGACCGCGCTGGCGCTGGCCGCCGCGCTGACGTTCACCCTGTCCCCCTTGTACGCGTGGGCGCTGCCCGGCATGAACATGTTCGGCTGGCGGCTCGGCTCCCCCGTGACGCTGGCGTGCCTGGTGGCGGCCGGGCTGGCCGCGCTCTTCCTGGCCCCGTGGATCGCCCGCGCCGCCGCCGCGATGGACGTGGGCGCCGCCATGGCGCTGCTCGGCAACGCCCGCGAGAAGGAGCTGGCCGAGAGCAGGGCCGGGCTGCTGGAGGCGATCGAGGCCGAGCGCCGCAGGATCGAGCGGGACCTGCACGACGGCACCCAGCAGCGGCTCACCGCGCTGGCGGTCAACCTGGCGATCGCCGCGGAGACGCTGCCCGACCTGCCCGAGCCCGCCCGCCGGGCTTTCGCCGAGGCGCAGGAGGAGGCCACAGAGGCGCTGGCGGAGCTGCGCGGGTTCATCCGCGGCCTGCACCCGTCGGTGCTGGACGACCGGGGGCTCGACGCGGCCCTGTCGGGGGTGGTGGGCCGCTCGCCGGTGCCGGTGGAGCTCTCAGTGGACCTGCCGGGCCGGCCGCCGCCGCTCATCGAGTCGATCGCGTACTTCGTGGTCTCGGAGGCGCTGACGAACGTGGCCAAGCACTCGGGCGCGGGCAAGGCCGAGGTGAGCGTGGCGGCGGACGGGGGCCGGCTGCGCCTGCGCGTCCGGGACGACGGCCGTGGTGGCGCGGACGCGGGCTCGGGCAGCGGGCTGCGGGGGCTGGGCCAGCGGGTGGCCTCGGCCGACGGCACGTTCGCCCTGCACAGCCCGCCGGGTCAGGGGACGACGATCGAGGTCGAGCTGCCGCTCGCACTCTCCGCGTGATCGCAACACGGCGTTAAGGCATTTGTCCAGAGTAAGCGCCACTTTTCGTGGCACACTACCCATTGTGCGTAGGGGTGGGGGCCCCGCGAACGCACGACACGGGGAGACGAATCCACTACGGGGGCCATGCGATGGCGTTAGTTGACCGTGCTCAAGTTGACCGTGCCCACATCGACCATGCCCACATCGACCGTGCTCACGATCTGCGCTTCCTGCTGCTCGGCTCCATCGAGGCCGGCGACGGCAGCGGCCTCGTCGAGCTGAGCGCCTCGAAGATGCGCACGCTCCTGGCCACGCTGCTGCTGGCCAGATCGCGGATCGTCCCCGACTCCCGGATCGCGGCGATGCTGTGGGGAGAGCATCCGCCCGCGACGTCGGAGGCGCAGATCCAGATCTACGTGTCCCGGCTGCGGCAGAAGCTGGGCGTGCCGATCGTCCGGCAACGCCCCGGCTACCTGCTCGAGGTCGACCCGGGCCAGCTCGACCTGGTCGTCTTCGAGCAGCTCGCCAGGCGCGGCAGGGACCTGCTGGAGCGGGGCGTCGCGCGGGAGGCGGGCGAGGTGCTGACCCGGGCGCTGGCGCTGTGGCGCGGCCCCGCGCTCGCCGGCGCGACCGACCTGCTCACCGACGCCGAGCGCCCGCAGCTCGAAGAGGCCAAGCTGGCCACGCTGGAGGACCGGATCGACGCCGACCTCGCCCTGCGCCGGCACGCGGAGCTGGTGGCCGAGCTGACCGGGCTGGTCGCCGACCATCCGTGGCGCGAGCGGCTGCGCGGCCAGCTCATGCTCGCCCTCTACCGCAGCGGGCGGCAGGCCGAGGCGGTGGCCGCGTACGAGGAACTGCGCCGCCTGCTGGCCGACGACCTGTCCATCGAGCCGGGCAACGACCTGCGCGAGCTGTTCACGCGCGTGCTGGCCGCCGACCCCGGCCTCGACGCGCCCGCCGGCGGTGACGCTCCCGTACGGCCGGCCGCCGCCGCGCCGGTACGGCCCGCCCAGCTCCCGCCGGACACCGCCGACTTCACCGGCCGCCTCGCGGAGAGCGAGCACCTGGCGGCGATGCTGGAGCGGCACGACGCGGGCGCGCCCCTGGCCGGCTGCGTCATCAGCGGCATGGCCGGGGTCGGCAAGACCGCGCTGGCCGTCCACGTCGCCCACCAGTGCCAGGACAGCTACCCCGACGGCCAGCTCTACGTGGATCTGCGCGGCCTCACCGCGGAGCCGGTCACCCCGCTCGACGCGCTCGGCGGCATGCTGCGCGCGCTCGGCGTGGACGCCGCCGTGATCCCGCCGGGCCTGGACGATCGGGTCAAGCTCTACCGCAGCCGGCTGATCCGCCAGCGCGTGCTGGTGCTGCTCGACAACGCCGCGAGCGAGCAGCAGGTACGCCCCCTGCTGCCCACCGGCCGCGACTGCGGCGTGCTCGTGACCGGCCGCGCCCGGCTGTCGGCCCTGGAGGGCCTGCCCATCCTCGACCTCGACGTGCTGGCGCCCGCCCACGCCCTGACCCTGCTGGGCCGCATCGTGGGCGAGGAACGCATGCGCGCCGAGCAGGCGGAGGCCGAGCGCATCGTGGCCCTGTGCGGCCACCTGCCGCTCAGCATCAGGATCGCCGGCGCCCGGCTGGCGGCCAAGCCGTACTGGCGGCTGGCCAGGCTCGCCCGCCGGCTCGACGTGCAGCACCGCCGGCTCGACGAGCTGCGCATCGCCGACTCCAACGTCAGGACCAGCCTGATCCAGAGCTACCAGGGCCTGTCACCGGCGGCCCGGCACGCCTTCCGCCTGCTGGCGCTGCTCGACGTGCCCAACTTCTCGCTGTGGACGGCCGCCGTGGTGCTCGACACGAAGGTGGCCGAGGCCCGCGACCTGGCCGAGCAGCTCGTGGACGCCCGCCTGCTGGACAGCCTGCCCGCCACGAGCGGCATGTCCGACCAGTACCGCTTCCACGCCCTCGTCCGCGCGCTGGCCCTGGAGCGGGCGGCCGCCGAGGAGCACCCGAAGGAGCGCCGGGCCGCGCTCACCCGCGTCATGGGCGCCTCCACCTGGCCGAACTGGGTGGGCACGTGGAGCCGTAGCTGGGCGCACTGCACCTGACCTGTAGCTAGTGCCACCCCAAGACGGGCACTGCCATCCGTGACCGGCGGGGCCGCCCGTTGCGAACCTGGTCGCATGATTGCACGGTTAGGGAACTTCTGCTTCCGCCGCCGCTGGTGGGTGCTGGTCGTGTGGCTGGTCATCGCGGCGGCGGGCCTCGGCTCGGCTGGGCCGCTGTTCGCTTCCCTGGCGGCGAACCGGGCCCCGCAGGGCACCGAGTCCGACGTGGCGCTGCAGGCGCTGGCCGACGGGCGCGACCACGGCGCCCGGCTGGTGGCGCTCGTAGACGGGGTGGCCGCGGGCAGCGCCCCCACCGGCCGCGCCGTCCGGGCGGCGCTCGACGACGTACGCGCCATCAAGGGCGTCAAGCACGTGCACGAGCCGCAGGCCGCATCCGACGGACGCGGCCTGGCGCTCACCGTCGACCTGGACAAGATGGACTACCAGACCGGCGACGCCGTGATGGACCGGGCGGCCGAGCGCCTGCGCGCGCTGACCAGGGAGCTGCCCGGGGCCGCGGTCAGCATCGGCGGCCAGGACATGATCGACCGGCAGACCGACGAGACCTCCCAGAGCGACCTGACCACGGCGGAGATGTTCGCGCTGCCGCTGACGCTGGTCGTGCTGGTCTTCGTGTTCGGCGGCATCGCCGCGGCCACGCTGCCCGTGCTGGGCGCGGTGGTCACGATCCTGGGCGCGTTCGCCGGGGTGCTGGCGTTCACGGCGTTCGTCGAGATGGACACCACCGTCATCAGCGTCGTCTCGCTCATGGGGCTGGGCCTGTCCATCGACTACGGCCTGCTGCTGGTCGCCCGGTACCGGCAGGAGCTGGCCGCCGGGCACGCACCCGGCCAGGCCGTGGCCCGCACGTGGGCGACGGCCGGGCGGACCATCCTGTTCAGCGCCCTGACAGTGATCGCGACGCTGAGCGGCCTGATGTTCTTCGACGTGCCCCGGCTGCAGACGCTCGGCGTGGCCGGCATGACGTCCACGCTGGTGGCGCTGCTGACCGCGCTGACTCTCACCGGCGCGCTGCTCGGCGTGTTCAGCCGCCGCATCAAGCCGTCACGACGGCACCGCGCCGGCCGGCCCGGCAGAGGAACCGACAGCGGGTTCTTCGCCGGGCTCGCCCGCTTCACCCAGCGCAGGCCCGGGATGGTCGCGCTGGCCGCCACCGCGATCCTGCTCGCCGTCGCGGCGCCGCTGCTCACCGTGCGGGTCGCCCAGCCCAACCTGGCCGGCCTGCCGCCGGACCTGGAGTCCGTACGGGTCGCCAAGGAGCTCGGCACCCGCTACGGGCAGGCCGTGGACCCGGCCGTCATGGTCGTCTCCCGCGCCGACGGCAAGACGCTCGCCGCGTGGGCGGCCAAGTGGCGCGACGACCCCGCCGTCTCCCACGTGCGCCCCGTCGTCGCCGAAGGCCCCGGGCTGACCTCCGTCGTCCTCGACACCCGCGACAGCTCGCAGAGCCAGGCCGCCCAGGACCTGGTCGGCCGGGTCCGCGCCGACCGGCCGCCGGGCGGGGCCTCGTGGGTGGCCGGCGAGGCGGCGGTGCTGATCGACCTCGTCGGCGAGACGGCCGCCGACCTGCCGAAGGCCGTCCTGGTCACGGTCGTGGCCGTGTTCGTGCTGCTGTTCCTCATGACCGGCTCGCTGCTGGTGCCGCTGAGCGCGCTCGTGCTGACCCTGCTGTCGCTGGCGGCCACGTTCGGCGTGATGACGCTGCTGTTCCAGCACGGCTGGCTGGCCGGGCCGCTGGACACGCTGACACTGCCCGGCCTCAGCCCCTACGTGTTCCTCGTCGTGTTCGTCTTCGCCTTCGCCTTCTCCACCGACTACGAGGTGTTCCTGCTCGGCCGGATCAAGGAGGCCGTGGACGACGGCGCCGACAACGACACCGCCGTCCGTCGGGGGCTGCAGGTCAACGGCCGGGTCATCACGTGCGCGGCGCTGCTGATGCTGATCGTGTTCGCCTGCTTCGGCACCGCGAAACTGAGCGACATCGAGCAGCTCGGCATCGGGCTGTTCGTGGCCGTGCTCATCGACGCCACCATCGTCCGCTGCCTGCTGGTGCCGGCGGTGATGACCCTGTCGGGCAAGGCCAACTGGTGGGCACCCCGCCCGCTGCGCCGCTTCCACGCCCGCTTCGGCCTGCGCGAGAGCCAGGACGACCCCCGCGTCCTGACGAGGACGTGAACGCGTGGCGGGGCGACGCGGCTCACCGTGAGAGCGGCTACGAGGGGAAGGGCGTGCGGCGGGCGAGGGTGAGGTCGGTGACGAAGGTCATCTCGATGCCGTCGCCCAGCGCCGAGGCCAGCTCCGCCAGCAGCGGCTCCCGCCGCTCCGGGGGCAGGATGCGGTAGGCGGAGATGGTGCGGACCAGGTCGAGGTAGCGGGCCGCGTCGTACCACTCCGTCCAGGTATAGGAGCGCTCGTCGAGGTCGGTGAAGCGCGGGTCGCCGGCCAGCAGGTGCTGGACCTCCTCGTTCCTGATCGGATGGTCCTGGTGCAGGCTGAAGCTGGACACGCCGTGGCTGTGGTCCACCTCGGCGAGTCTGGCGCGCAGGGCGGGGTCGGTGACGAGGTAGTGGTTCCAGAACAGGGCCAGCGCGCCGGACGGGGCCAGCGCCGCGTGGGCGAGGCCCCAGCGCCGCTCCGGGTCCACCCAGTGCCAGGCCTGGGCGGAGTACAGGAGGGCGAAGCGGCGGTCCGGGGTGTAGTCCTCAAAAATCCCGACTTCTACTCGTACGCCGGGGCAGTTGGCGGCCAGGGCCGTCGCCATGCGCTCGTCCGGCTCGACGCAGGTCAGGTCGATCCCGCGGGCGGCGAAGACGGCCGTGGCCTTGCCCGTTCCTGCGCCGACCTCCAGCACCGGCCCGTCCGGCGCGTACTCCAGCACCTCCGTGGCGAGCCGCTCGGGATAGCCGGGCCTGGCCGACTCGTACAGGTCCACCGCCTCGCCGAACACCACGCTCCGCACACGGTCCACAGCCATGCCGCCCCCTCTGGTCAGGTGAATACCCGAGTCAACCACGCCGGATGGTTCGAGGATTTTTGATCTGAACCGGTGGCCGGCGGGGGCGGCGTTACGGTGCTGCCGGTGATGAACCAGAGGAAGAGGGTACGGGCCGGCGCCGTCGTGGGGGCGGCGACGGTCACGGTGCTCGCGACGCTGACGGCGCCGGCGCAGGCGGCGGAGAACTACGGGCAGTACTCCCGGTTCGCCGAGCGCAGCGCCGGCCAGCATTGGGCGGACGGTCAGGCCGCCGGGCAGTGGACGTGGAAGCCTCTGTCGTCCACGACGTCGGAGATCAGCTGGGGCGACCCGAAGACGTGGCCGCCGGCTTACGCGGAGAAGTTCGTCCGCAGCGGCGACTGGCTGATGCTGGACGGGTGGCGGGACAACGGGACGTACTACACCGTCAGGGTCACCAAGGAGCAGATCGGCGACGCCAAGTGCGGAAATCTCCAGACTTTCGCCACGTCGGGCCAGCAGCACTACGTGAAGTGGAGCATTCCCCCTGAGGGGTACTGCCTCAAGGCGTGGGGGACGATCACCGAGAAGTCGTCGGGCAAGGTCGTCGACTTCGGGCACACCCAGATCTGGTCGCCGCCCGCGCCCTGCTCGAACCAGTACCTCGGCAACCAGACCTGCATCAAGCAGTGGGAGTCGTGGTGGGACAACAACGGCAGCCCGGGCAAGCCGATCGCCAGGAGGCTGGAGCGCGACCAGTACATCGCGCGGGGCAAGGGGATGGCGTTCAAGATTCACCAGTACTTCCCGAAGGAGTGGAAGTCCGAGGCGCGGTCGTACTGGAACTGGTGAGTTCATCCACAGGCTGTGGGTGGTGGAGCGCAACCTGTTGACAACGGTCCTCCGTAACGTCCCGGACGCCGCCGCAGGTGTGGTATGGGGCTCCGGCGTTGCGGGTCTGACCAGGTGAAACGGCCACTAGGCGCAGGATCTGCGGCCGGTGCCGTCCGTACCACGGGCGGCACCGTCCCGCAGGAGGATTGCCACAGAGTTATCCACAGGATGAGGGAGTTGTCCACAGGGTGTGGAACGGCTCTCGCCGGGGCCCGCCGCGGGATCAGTCGTGCTTGGTGGTGGCCTGGTCGAGCACCTCGGCCAGCGCCGCGATGGAGGACCTGGCCGAGCGGATGCGCGCGGTGCGCGTCTCGTCGGGCCAGCCCAGCTTCAGCCCCTCGGCCGCCAGCTCGTCGAACGCGGTGAACGCGGCGAGCTTCTGCCGGATGACCTTCGACCAGGCGTCGTCCTCGATCTGGTAGTAGACGTTGCGCTCACCGGGCTTGCGGAACCGGCGGATGAGCTTGATGGACGTCAGGAGCTGCATGTTCGTCGTCAGGGACGCGCGGCTGGCGCCGATGGCCTCGGCGATCTCGCCGGCGGTCTGGGCCGGGGGGTCGCAGGCCATGAGCCAGCCCAGGATGCGGCCGGTGATCGGGGCCAGGCCCCACTCCTCGGAGACGAACGTCGCCACCCGCTCGACCCATTCGAGCACCTGCTCGCGGCCGGGGCCATCCTGCGCTGTCATGGGGGACATCCTAATGACCACCGTCCTTGCTAGCGATTTCAGTTTAGGCTGAAACAGCCAGCATCGGCAACCGTGGGACGGCGCCGGGCCCGCATGGGCGGCCTCGTCAGGAGGTGGCGGTGGCGCTCCGTCTGCGCTGGTGGGCCAGGGCGGCGGCGTCGCCGGGCAGGTCGCGTTCGGCCAGGCCGCGCGACACCCGCTCGCGCAGCTCGGCCGGGCGGTGCGCGTCGTACTTGAACTTGGCCCGCACCTCCTCCACCCGCAGCCGCAGCCCCCGGATCGAGGACAACATCTTCCGGTACGGCCCCGCGTCGGCGGCCACCTCGCCGTGGTCGCCGGCCGGCTGGTGGTGGGCGAGCTGGCGGCGCAGGATCTCGGCCTTGCCCTCCTTGTCGTCCACGATCTCGGCCCGGCACACGAGCTGGACGGCGGCGTAGTAGCTGGTCGGCACGCCGGTCTCGGGAGAGTCGGAGCGCCAGGACGTGGGGATGTAGGCGTAGTCGTCGTGCACGCTGACCACCGCCACGGGGTTGGCCTCCAGCGCCGCCCAGATGGGGTTCGGTCTGGCGAGGTGGAGCAGCACCTCGGCGTCCCCGTCGTAGAAGAAGTGCGTCGGCACGACCACGGGTGCCGCGCCGGCCACGCCGTTGACCGCGATCTGGCCGAAGTCGCGGGTTCGCAGCCAGCTCCGCCACTCCTCGTCGTCCTGGGCGGCGTCCCATGGGTGGATGAGCACTCGCATCACCTTTTGTATTAGTACATAATAGTTTTTGTGCTAGAAAAGTACACGATCGAGGGTGGGACGGCCAGCGAGATAGCGGCGGGCGTCGAGGCCGCCGTGTCCGAGGGGCGGCTGCCGCCGGGGGCGACGCTGCCGCCGGTGCGGGAGGTGGCGGCGCTGGCCGGGGTGAGCCCGGGCACGGCGGCGGCCGCGTACCGGCTGCTGCGCGAGCGCGGCGTCATCGAGACCGCCGGGCGGCGCGGCACGCGGGTCAGGTCGCGGCCGGCCAGCACGTTCCGCGAGGAGATCCGCGTCGAGGTGCCGCCGGGCGTGCGCGACCTGAGCAAGGGCAACCCCGACCCGCGCCTGCTGCCGCCGCTGCACGAGGCGCTGGCCGTGGCGGCCAGGGCGCACGAGGAACGGCCCGCCATGTACGGCACCGGCGACGACGAGGAGCTGCTGGGCCTGGCCGGGCGGCGGCTGCGGGCCGACGGCGTGCCGGCCGCGCCGCTGGCGATCACGTCGGGCACCCTCGACGCGGTCGAGCGCGTGCTCACCGCCCACCTGCGCCCCGGCGACGCGATCGCCGTCGAGGACCCGGGCTGGACGGCCCTGCTCGACCTGGTCGCCGTCCTGGGGCTGCGGCCGGTGCCGATGCGGCTCGACGACGAGGGGCCGCTGCCGGAGCAGCTCGACCGGGCGCTGCGGGCCGGCGCGCGGGCCGTGGTGATCACCGCCCGCGCCCAGAACCCGACCGGCGCCGCCGTCTCCGCCGCCCGGGCCGGCGAGCTGCGGGAGCTGCTGGCGGCGCACCCGGAAGTGCTGCTGGTCGAGGACGACCACGGGGCCGGGTTCGTGGAGCTGCCCCTGCACCCGCTGGCCGGCGCGACGACCCGGTGGATCCACGTCCGCTCCACGGCCAAGTCGCTCGGCCCCGACCTGCGCCTGGCCCCGGTGACCGGCGACCCGGTCACGCTCGAGCGGCTGCGCGGGCGGCAGCGGCTGGCCGCCGGCTGGGTGAGCCACCTGCTGCAACACGCCGTCGCCCACCTCTGGCGGACGAACGCGGCCGACCCGGCCACGGTCGCGGCCTCGTACGCGGCCCGCAGGAACGGCCTGGTGGCGGCGCTGGCCGAACGCGGCGTGCGCGCGCACGGGCGTACCGGCCTGAACGTGTGGATCCCCGTCGCCGACGAGTCCACCGCCATCACCCGGCTGCTGGCGCGCGGCTGGGCCTGCGCGCCCGGCGCCCGCAACCGCATCGGCTCGCCGCCCGCGCTGCGCCTGACCGTCTCGTCCCTGGACCTGCCGGAGATCGAGCCGCTGGCCGCCGACCTGGCCGCCGCCCTGACCCCCGCGCCGATCGGCCGGTACGGGTGAGCCCCGCGCCGAGCAGCCGGTACGGCTGAGCCCCGCGCCGAGCAGCCGGTACGGCCGTGCCCGGCGCGGGAGCGAAAGTCAGCCCAGCAGCCCCTCCCCGATCCACCCACCGGGCGCGCATCCCGGTGGCACGGCGAAGACGGCCGAGCCGATGGCCGTGACCCACTCGTTGAGCAGGTCACCTTCGGCCAGCATGCGTTGCACGGGCACGAACTGCCCGGCCACGTCCGCCTGGAAGGAGACGAACAGCAGCCCCGAGTCCGACTCGCCCTCGGGCGACAGTCCCTCGTCGTAGTTGTACGGCCGCCGCAGCAGCCGCAACGCCGGATCCGCCACGTGCGCCCGCCTGATGTGGGCGAACTCGGAGATCACCGGGAAGCCGAGCCGGTTCTTGCGGGCGTAGTCGGCCGCGTCGGTCTCGGCCGTGCCCGTGAGCGGCGCCCCGTCACTGAGCCGCCGCCCGATCGTGAACTCCCTGGCCACCCGGTCGGCGGCGTCCCACGTCTCCAGCTTCATCCGGATCCTGCGCAGGACCAGGGTGGTGCCGCCGCGCAGTGGCCCGTCGCTGATCCACACGGCCCGGTCGAGGTCGGTGGCGTTCACCGTGCCCTCGATCTGGCCCATGAGGTTGCGGCGGTTCGGGCTGCGGAAGCCGCGCTGCGTCCAGCGCACCCTGGCGAAGGACCGCGTGTCCTTCACGATCATCCGGACGGCGTGCGCCACCGTCACGGTGTCGTCCGCGCACACCTGGACGAGCAGGTCGCCGCCGCTCCACCGCTCCTGCAACCGGTCCGTCGAGAACGCGGGCAGTTGCTCCACGGGCGACCTCACCCCGGCCGCCGCGAACAGGCCCGGCCCGAAGCCGAACGTGATCGTGAGCCGGGCCGGGTTCGCGGCCAGCTCGGGCTCGGTGTCGGCGAGCGCCGGCCGCCCCTGGGTGAGGCGGGCGGCGTCGTCGGTGAGGAGCTGGAGCAGCCGGACGACCGCCTCCTTGCGGGTGCCCTTCAGCAGGTCGAAGCCGAGGAACACGGCATGGGCCTGCGGCGCCGTGGCCACACCCGCCTGGTGCGCCCCGTGAAAGGGCTCGACCGGCAGGCTCTCCCGCCGCTGGGCGTCGCGGCGCTCGGTGACCCGCTGCTCCGTGTCGCGGCGCGCGAGGGTGCCGGCCGCCGTGGCGCCGGCCGCCGTGGCGCCGGTGACGCTGGTGACGGCCGTGACCGCGCCTCCGGTGAGGAGCCCTCTGCGGGTGATCACTTGTGCCCCGGCTGGTAGTCCTCCTCGCCACCGGCGAAGTCCTTGCCGACGGCGGTGAACTCCAGCGGCTCCCCGTCCTTGACCTGGAGCGTGAACGGGATCCGCGCGCCCGGCCGCACCTCCTCGGTGACGCCCATCAGCATGATGTGGTCGCCGCCGGGCTGGAGCTGGTGGGTGCCGTGCGCGGGCACGACGAAGCCGCCCTCCTTGGGCCGCATGATCATCTTTCCGCCGTCCTCGACCACCTCGTGCAGCTCGATGGTGGGCGACAGCGGCGAGCTGCCCGCCGTGATCGTGATCGGCGCGCCGGTGTTGTTGACGAGCGTCCCGAACGCGGCGGTCATCCCCTTCTTGGTGGTCTTCACCCAGGGATCGGTGATGGTCAGGCCGGCGGCGGCCGACGAGGGCGCTGCGGCGGCGCTCGCGGTGGTCGTGGCCGCGGGCGAGGGCTCGGGGGAGTAGGTGCCGGCGCAGGCGGTCAGCGCCACGACGGCGCAGGCGAGGACGAGGGCATGACGAACGTACATGGTGAAGATGCCTTTCTCCGCCCGGCATGCCGAAGCAGCCCCTGCCGGGCGGCGGGGGTCGTCTGAAGAGGGAGGACGTCTTCGCCCGACCGCGCGGGTCAGGCGGCGGCGGCCCGCGGCGGGCCCCTCCTGCTGACGACGTGCCGCAGCACCGTCGAGCGCAGCACGGGCGGCTCGGACGGGCACAGGGGCGTGGAGAAAGGAGTGCGGAGCAGCGGCAGCCAGATGACCAGCAGCCGCACGGCCAGCCGGCGCAGCAGCGACCACAGCGCGGCCTCGCCGCGTGCCAGCCACAACGCGGTCATCCCGACCGCCAGGCCGTGCGCGACGAGCATGCCGAGGCCCGGCACCAGCCCGGAGTGGAGATGACCGGCCGGCGTCTGCGGCGAGGCGGCATGGGAGAGGGAGAACAGCAGGTGCAGGGCCACCTGTAAGCCGGCGAGCAGCGGCAGGATCACCGCGAACGACCGCTCGCGGCCCGACAGCGGGTACGCCGCCGCGAACGCCAGCCCCAGCGCCGCCACCATGGCCGGCGCCGGCACGGACGCGCCGCCGAGCACGTGCGCCGCCACGCCCAGCCCGAGGCACACGACGGCGAAGACCGCGGTGCGGGCGAGACGGAACGGCAGCGCCATGCGCCAAGCATTCCACGCCACCCCACCGGTCGGCACACCCGTCCGTGAAGGACGCGCCTTGACCGATGCTTCACGTGAAACTGCCGCGAGTCTCACGTTCGGCGGCGCGTGCCGTCCCGGACCGGCGGGCCGCCGCGTGGCCCAGCACGCCCAGCGACGCCACGATCAGCACCGTGACCCCGGCCCGCGCCGCCGCCTCCCACCCGCCGTCCAGTGTGGCGAAGAAGACCGCTCCGGTGACCGTCCCGCCGAGCACTCCCCCGGCCTCCTGCACGGTGCCGAGCACCCCGGCCGCGGCGGCCGAGCGCTCAGGACGTACCGAAGCGAGGACGGAGGAGAGCAGCGGCGACATGAGCAGCCCCATCCCGGCCCCCGTCACCAGCAGCGCCAGCCCCACCAGGAGCGGCCCCGAGCCCAGTGCCTGGTGCACCAGCACGAGCCCCACGACCAGCACGGGCGCCCCGAAGCGGCCGGGGCGCAGCGAGGCGGCGAAGAAGCCGGCGTTCAGCGCGGTGCAGACGGCCGCGGCGGCCAGCGGCGTGAGGCCGAGCCCGTCCTGGAGGTAGAGGGCGAGCACGAACGACAGCCCCGCCGACGTCCCGAACAGCAGGCCCACCGCCACGAGCCCCCAGGCGAACCCCCTCTCCCTGAACACGGCCAGGTCGAGCAGCGGCGCCCGCCCTTCGACGGCCAGCCGCCGCTGGCGCCGCACGAACGCGCCCAGCAGGAGCGGCGCGGCGGCCAGGCACGCCCACGTCCAGCCCGGCCATCCCCGCTCGCGCCCCTCGGCCAGCGGCAGCACGACGGCGACCAGCCCGGCCGCGACGAGGGCCGCCCCGGCGAGGTCGAGGTCCCGGCGCGTCCCGGCGGCGTGGGGGAGCAGGCGGCGGGTCAGGGCGAGGGCGGTCAGGCAGATCGGCAGGTTGACGAGGAAGCAGGCCCGCCAGCCGAGCCCCATCGGGTTCGCGGCCACCACGAGCCCGCCGATCACCTGCCCGCTGAGCCCGGCCAGGCCGACGGCGCTGCCGTACCAGCCGAAGGCTCTGGCGCGCTCGCGGTCGCCCTGGTAGAGCCGTCCGATGAGGGCGAGGACCTGCGGCGCGAGCAGCGCGGCGGCGATCCCCTGCCCGATCCTGGCCGTGATCAGCATCGCCGGGCCGGCGGCCAGCCCGCACCCGGCCGAGGCCAGCGTGAACAAGGCCAGCCCGGCCGCGAACACCCGCCGGTGCCCGAGCAGGTCGCCGAGCCGCCCGGCGACGATGAGCCCCGCCGCGTACGCCAGCCCGTACCCGGCGATCACGAGCTGCACGGCGGCGTCGCCCGCGTTCAGGTCGGCGCGGATGGAGGGGACGGCGAGGTTGGCGACGTAGAAGTCGAGCGTGGTGACGAACACCGCGACCAGTAACACGGGCAGAGCGGCCCAGCGGGCGGACATGGGACTCCAGGGAATGAGGGGACACGGCGGGAGGGAGAACACCGCCGCCCGCCGGACGGTTGACCCCACCCTGGAGCCGGCCCATGACGATTCCCTGCGGATCCGCTACGGACCACCCCATAATCATCCCGATGCCGAAATTTCAGGACCTGTCGGAATTTGCGGCGGCCATCGCCCCGGTCATCGGCGCAGCCAACGTCAACGTGCACGCCTCGGCCGCCAGAGCCGTCGCCGACCTCGCCCGCACCTCCGGTGTGACCCCGGGCCTGCTGTCCGACCTGCGCTTCACGCTCCCACTCCGCCCGCTGACCCGCGCGGGCCTGGCCGTCATCGACCGGTACGGCACCGCCGCGTCCCGCGAGCACGACCTCCGGGAGCACCTGCGCCAGCACACCCTGTCCGAGGACGGCGACGGGACGCTGCGGCTGACGGGCAAGGGCCTGGAGTTCGTGCACCGGCTCTACGACGTGCACGCCGCCACCGCCGGCCGCATCTGGGCGGCCCACGACCTGCGGGGCCTGGCCGAGCTGGCGGCGAGGGTACTGGAGTCGGCCGAGCGGCTGCCGGGCGGGGCGCTGGAGCTGGTGGCGCCGCCGTACGAGCCGGAGGGCGCGGAGCCGGGGCTGCTGCTGTTCAACCGGCTCGCCGTCGTCCGCTACCACCGCGCCGACGCGCACGCGGCGGCCTGGCGGGCGGCGGGCCTGTCCGCGGCCGAGATCGTCGGCCTGCCGGACGGGCCACTGCGCGCCGGGATCGAGGCGGAGACGAACCGGCGGGCCGCCGAGCCGTACCGGAGCCTGAGCGACGAGGAGCGGGACACCTTGTACGACGGGCTGCTCAAGCTGGTCTGAACGCCTCCAGAGGCCGCCGTTCACCAGGAGACTCCAGAGTTCGCAAAGTGCCACCTCCCGGTAACCAGCGCGGTGGCGCACTATGGTCGTACTTCGACAGGAGGCACCGTGGAACAGGAACTGCCCGGCGGTGCGCGGCTGATCGTCGGGGTGGACGAGTCTCCGGCCGCGCGCTGGGCGCTGGCCTGGGCCATCGGCGCGGCCAGGCTGCACCGGATGGCTCTCGTGGCCGTGCACGTCAGCCGCGCGCCCGTCCACCCCTTCCCCGAGGCGCTGCCCGTCCAGCACGCGGTCCGGGCGGGCGAGGAGGCGCGCTGCACCGAGGTGATCACGAGCGTGTTCGAGGACGTCGCGGGCGGGGTGCCCGACGACCTGCGGACGTTCGTGGTGGGCCGGGTCGGCGACCCCGGCTATCACCTCGTGGATCTGGCGAGGGAGGGTGACCTGCTCGTGCTCGGGCGCGGGCGGCGCGGGCTGCTCAGCCGCATCTTCCTGCCCTCGACCAGCATGTACTGCGCGCGGCACGCCCGCACGACCGTGGTGATCGTGCAGCAGCCGACGCCGCCCGACGAGCCGGAGCTGTCAGGGGAGCGCGGCCGCCGGTTCTGGACCCGCCGACATCCGTGACCGGAGCAGGCGCAGGCCCTCCGGGATCGCGTCCCTGCCGATCGCGCCGTACCCCAGCACCAGGCCGCGCAGCGGCGGGCTCTGCCCGCAGTACGCCTCCAGCGGCTCCACCGCGAGCCCCGGCGCAGGGCGTACGGACGCGCCGAGCGCGCACAGGTGCAGGCCCGCCGTGGACGGCACCAGCCGCACCCGCTCGTCGGCGGCCAGGGCCTCGGCGATCAGCGCGTGCCGGGCGGCGTACTCGCGGGTGGCCTTCCTGATGTGCCTGGCCAGCAGGCCCTCGTCGATGAAGCGGGCCAGCGCCGCCTGCGTCGGCACCTCGCCGTGCCAGTCGGACAGGTGCCGGGCGGCGGTCAGCGCCGGCGCCAGCGAGGCGGGCGCGACCAGGAAGCCCATCCTGAGCATGGGCAGCAGCGTCTTGGAGAACGAGCCGACGTAGATGACCCGGCCGGCCCGGTCGAGGCTCTGCAGCGGCTCCAGGGGGCGCTCGCCGAAGCGGAACTCGCTGTCGTAGTCGTCCTCGATGACCACGGCGCTGCGCCGCTCGGCCCAGGCCAGCAGGGCGGCGCGGCGGGCCAGCGACATGGGCGTGCCCAGCGGGAACTGGTGCGACGGCGTCACGTACACGACACGGGCCGCGTTGGGGATGGCCCGGACGTCGATGCCCTCGGCGTCGACCGGCACGCCCGCGACCCGGGCGCCGAGCGAGCGGAACAGCAGGCGGGCCGGGGGATAGCCGGGCTCCTCGACGGCCACGACGGTGCCCGGCTCGATCAGCACCCGGCCGATGAGGTCGAGGGCCTGCTGGGCGCCGTTCGTGATCAGCACGTCGCCCGCGCCCGCGCGGACCGAGCGGCTCAGGCCGATGTGCCGCGAGATGGCCTCGCGCAGCGGCTCGTGCCCGGCCGGGTCGCCGTAGCCCGCCACGCCGGCCCGCAGCTCGCGGACCACCAGCCGGCGCCACGTCTCCATGGGGAACAGGCGGGCGTCGGGGATGCCGACGCGGAAGTCGTACCGGGCGGGGGTCATCCCCTTGGCGGGCCGCAGCTCCCGCCAGACCGGGCGCGGCCGGACGACGCCCTTCGGCGCGGCCCGCCCCCTGACCTGCTCCCCCGACACGAACGTGCCCGCGCCCGCGCGCCCGACGAGGAAGCCGTCGGCGACCAGGCGGTCGTAGGCGAGGGCGACCGTGTTCCTGGAGATGCCGAGGCTGCGGGCCAGCTCCCTGGTCGGCGGAAGGCGCTCGCCTGACCTGAGGCGGCCGTCGAGGACGGCGTCGAGGAGCTGCCGGTAGACCTGTGCGGCCAGGTCACGGCGGCCGTCGAGGCTGAGGTGGAGGTCCATCTTGGCCCAATCATCTTGCCGGAAATTGGAGCTTATCTCGGGACAAGTCCGGGACGAAGATGGGTGCATGACCGAACGAATGAAGCTCGGAGCGCTGGCCGGACCGGCGTACCAGGCCATGGCGGGGCTGGACGCGTTCGTCGCGCGCAGCACCCTGCCCAAGCCGCTGCTGGAGCTGATCCGGCTGCGCGCCAGCCAGATCAACGGCTGCGTGTACTGCGTGAACACGCACAGCTCCGACGCCAAGGCCGCAGGGGAGAGCGACGCCCGCCTGCACGCCGTCGCCGTCTGGCGCGAGGCGCCCTGCTTCGACGAACGCGAGCGGGCCGCGCTGGCGTTCACCGAGGCCGCCACCCGGCTGTCCACCCACGACGTCACCGACGAGATCTGGGAGGCGGCCGCCGCCTGCTTCACCCAGGAGGAGCTGGCCGCGCTGGTGGTGGCCGTGGCGACGATCAACGCCTGGAACCGGATGGGCGTCTCCACCCGCATGTCATGAAATTTGCTCTTATCTGCTTATTGCGGAGGTACGGCATGAGAACTCGGCGGATCCTGGCACACGCGCAGCTCGTCAGCTCCATCGGAGACGGCGTCTATCTCGTCACCTCCGCGTTCTACTTCGCCGGCATCGTCGGCCTGTCGGCCACCGAAATCGGCCTCGGCCTCACCATGGGCTGGGCCGTCGGCTCGGTCGCCGGCGTCCCGCTCGGCCACCTGGCCGACCGGCGCGGCCCGCGCGGCGTCGCGGTGCTGCTCGCCCTCGCCACCGCCGTGGCCGTCAGCGGGTTCCTGTTCGCCCGCTCGTTCGCCGCCTTCGCCCTGGTGGCCTGCCTGTACGGCACCGCGCAGACCGGCCTGTCCGCCGCCCGGCAGGCCCTGCTCGCCGCCCTGATCCCGCCCGCCGAGCGCACCCGCGTCCGGGCGGTGCTCCAGGCCACCCTGAACGGCGGGCTGGCCGCCGGAGCCGCGCTGGGCGGGCTCGCGCTGGCCCTCGGCACGCGGGAGGGCTACCTCGCGGTGTTCGTGCTCGACGCGCTGACCTTCCTCAGCGCCGCCGCCCTGCTGCTGAGGCTGCCTGCCGTACGCCCCGCGCCCGCACCCGCCGGCCCCCGGCTGGCCGTGCTGCGCGACCGGCCCTACGCGCTCGTCACGCTGATCAACGCCGTGATGCTGTTCTACATGCCGCTGCTGAGCGTGGTCGTGCCGCTCTGGGTGGCCTCGCGCACCGACGCGCCCACGTGGGTCGTCTCCGTCCTGCTGCTGGTCAACACCGGCGGCGTGGTGCTCTTCCAGGTACGGGTGGCCAGGCGCGTCAAGGGCCTGCGGGACGCCTCGGCGGCAGTACGGCAGGCCGGGCTCCTGCTCCTCCTCGCCTGCGCGGTGTTCGCCCTCAGCCCGTACGGGTGGTGGTTCCTGCTGGTGGCGGCGGCCTTGCAGGTGGCAGGGGAGATGCTGCTGGCCTCCGGGTCCTGGGAGATCGGCTTCACCCTCGCGCCCGACGACCGGCAGGGGCAGTACCAGGCGTTCTTCGGCACCGGCGTGGCCGTGGCCAGGATGCTCGGGCCGGTCGTGCTGACCGCGCTCGTCCTCGGCGGCGGGACGCTGGGCTGGCTGGTCGTGGGCGCCATGTTCGTGACGGCCGGCGCCGCGATGGCACCGGCCGTCAGGTGGGCCCGTCTTACCTCTGTTTCACGTGAAGCGGCGCAGC
>NZ_JAATEP010000049.1:0-88186 GCF_012034275.1 Nonomuraea composti
TCACCCAACCCGGTGATCATTTCCGGTCACAGCACTAGGCCCGGCCAGTGAGCGCGGTCCTAACTGGAGAGTGGCTGTCGATAGTGGCGGATGGGGCGCAGACGGCGAGGGCGGCAGGTAGCCGTAGGTGGCGGTGTCGAAGGCGTCGCCGTCCAGGCGGGCGAGCAGCCGTCCCAGGGTGCTGACGGCCAGGCGTATTGTTCCGGGCAGACCGGCTCGGGCGCGCAGGTCAGGGTCGT
This sequence comes from Nonomuraea composti, assembly GCF_012034275.1. Classification (NCBI taxonomy): domain Bacteria; kingdom Bacillati; phylum Actinomycetota; class Actinomycetes; order Streptosporangiales; family Streptosporangiaceae; genus Nonomuraea; species Nonomuraea composti. Next base: position 240 of record NZ_JAATEP010000049.1, read on the forward strand.
GCCTGACGATGAACCGGGTGATCTTGCCAGGGAGGTTGCTCCGCCGAGCACGGCGATCAGGGATAACGCCAGTTGAGGGCCGAGTCGGTAGCGGCGTCTCCGTTGGCTACATGGCCGCGATGGTGTCCAGCAGTTCGGCGAGTGTGGACAGGTCAGCCGGTGGGTCGGTGATAGTGACGTGCTCCAAGTGGCGGGCGAGCACGTCGATCGGGGATGATGGCATGCGAACGCGGCCCCTGTTCTTGATCGACTGGCGTAGACACCGAATGATCTTCAGGGGTGGCGTTTGTCATGTGGACACTGGGGTGCTCTCCACCGCCCGGCTACATCGAGCCAGTACATGTCCCATCAGGCGAGAACGCTCCGGCCCTGGGGGTTTCGAGTCCCTCTCAGTCGCGCAAAAGCGCAACCGGCGCACATCTTAATAGCTCCAACATGAGCCCGTCACTATACGCCACTCGACCTTGATCGGCATGTTTACGCGGCACTCCGCCCAGGGGTTTGAGCGAATCTATAAGTTGACATAAACTAATCACCGGTCTGGTCGGTATCGAGCGCCATGCCGGGACCGACATAGCGTGCAATAACCGCCGGATGGATAAATTGCCTAGGGTTGCATCCTATTGAATCTTTGCTTGATTTTCTCCAGTTGCATCCCTGATGGGCAAGTTGCACGTTGTCGAGAATGTCTGGCCCACCAACAGCAATGGGGACAATATGATCTATTGCTGCGGACAAAGGGTGAGGCCATTGTGCCTCGCGATCTACTTCGTAGAAGCATAGTTGGCAAATCCAGCCGTCTCGTTCGCAGACCTCAAGGCGATCGTAATCTTCGAATCCATTTCCACGAAGCCGGGCCCGTCGGCGGCCGTTAGCGCGCGCTCGCTCACGTCGGCCAAGCTCTGGATCGTTCTTCCAGCGCTGACGCCGCCATTCACTACCCCATTTCGCTGCACACATGTCGCATCGAACTGCCGACAGCTTCTTTTCGGATATATCGATTTCACAATCCTTGCATCTCCTTCTTTCGATGTGCTTCGGATACGGCTTTCCATATTTTCCGAAATACTCCATGCAGGCTTGACTGCACCAAATCCTTCGCGCCCCAGTCGGGTGTTGGCTGAATGACAACCCGCATCCCGCTGCACAATAACTAACGTCCGCCTTCGCGGCATCTTCTGCACAGCTTCGGCAACCTATCCTGCGGGACCCGCGAGAAATGTCGGAGATCTTCACCTTCGTCTCGGACCCGCATTTGATGCAGTTTGCCGATACAGGCGACGTAGCCTTTTTGTATGGACTGCTCAATTCCAATCCTAGGTCGGAGAGCAGGGAGTTCGCGACGTTCAAGGGGAGCGCTGTATCTCTCCCAGCGCGTAATCTTCTAAAGCAGTGAATGCAAGACGCTCCGCGCTCGATATTGCTGAGGAGTGGTTGAGATCGCTCGCCACATGACAAGCACACTGCATCGACCGGATGCGCGGACCCCTTGAACTCGCTGATAATCCGATAACCGGAATTCGCAAAAGCTTCCGTCACGCAGGCCGCGCACCATCCCGGCCTGCCCGAAACCGTGTAATTTCTGTTGCATACTCTACAGCGAGGTCCTCGTGCGTCCCTGTAAATCTTTACGTTTCGCCGATGACTGAGGCACCAGCCTAGGCTTTTCGCCTCCTTCTCGCAGCCCTCTTGCTGACATTGCTGCCTCTCTCGGTGGAGTACATGTAGCGGGTCACCGTAATTACGCCAACGCGAATAATGTGTTGAGCACCATCCCCGGGCTTGTATGAGATTGCTGCAACCTTCAATCGAGCACGTCTCTTGCTTGCTTATGTGGCCATTTTTTGCCTTCAGTACGCGTTCCTGTCGACGTTCGGTGGCCCTTGAAATTGCGGACCGTTGTGCGCAGGCTTTGCTACAATATTTCTCCCAAGGCATCCTGCTCGGAGAAAAAATAGAGCCGCAGAACGTGCAAATATTTGTGATGGAAGCAAGTCTTACTGCCGTGGCTCCTCTGCGTGTGGCGGCGTCTAATGAACGCTTACGTCTAACTCTGCATTCAGAGGAACAGGTAATGTTTGCTCGATGCCGATCAAGGGGCATGGGGCCGCCGCATACGGCGCATTGCTCGATCTTAAGGGGGACGCGTCTAGTCCCTCTCCTTTCGTTAACTCTTCGTTCTTCTCTGCATTCTGCACTGCAGTAGAGGGAGTTTTTTGCCCTAGTTGCAGGAATTGGCTGATTGCACCATTGGCACATGCTCAATTGTTGACTCCTTGCGTAGAGTTCGCCAGAAGCAGGGTATCTGTAGTTCGCGGTAGCTGCTCTTGTGTGAGCGTTTGACGGCTCGCGGGTAGGAACGGTGACGGCGTTGAGGGTTGATGGTCCGTCGGCGCGTGATTGGGCCGAGGGCCTGGGTCCAGGAGGTGTCGGATGGTTCGAGGAAAGGCCGCGCAGTTGGTGACCGAGCGGCGCACCATGCGGACGGTGTCCAGAAATATGATCTGGTCGAGATCGACTCCGGCCGTGGTGGCGGTAGTGCACATCAGGGTGCATAACGCCCAGTGGGTCAGCAGGCAGGCCCAGATCTCCTGGTAGGCCAGCTCGGGGGTGCGTGAGTGCAGGATGCGGCCCGGCCCGCGCAGGTGCGTCTTCAGCTGATTGATGCCGGTTTCGGCTTCCCAGCGGTCGTGGTAGCAACGGGCCAGGTCCTCGGCGGTGGCCTCGGCCGGGTCCAGGATGCTGGTGATCAGCCGTATGTGCTCGCCCTTACGATTGGGCACAATATAAGTCAACCACCGGACGATCACCGAGTGGTCGGGGTTGAGGTGGTGGCCCGACGGGCGGCTTCGAGTAGCCGGTCCTTCTGTGAGCGGCGCAGGCCGGCGGGCTTGGTGATGACGGTAAGCCAGGACCCGTGGCCCGGTCGCGCGCCAGTACGGGCGCAGCCTGGCTTGCACCGCTAGAGCAGGTGCGCGCCGCTGCGCCGGGCCTGGTGTCCGCGCATCGACGGAACTTCGACCCTCACCGCCGCCACCGCTCCTCTCCGCGAGCCGTAAAGGCTCGCGCAAGAGTAGTTACCGTGAGCTACACCCTTCCGACAAGGGCATCCGATACGCAGGACCTCCGACCGCCGCACTCTTGCCCACGCCACTGGTCGCACGAGTAAGGCCGTGATCATGTCTTATCTGAACGGCATCGGGTTCCTCGAAAAGGGTTGCGGGATCGATGACCGCATAGTTGATGATTGGGGCCCTGGATTACAAACGGGCATATTGGTCATTCTTGTGGAAACGCTACATTATCGGTCTGCTGTAATTGCGACTTCTGGATCGGCTGTAACGATTGCAGTGTCCACGCGTACATCATTTCTGTGAAGGGAACCCGGTTTGACTCTTCTGCCGCGTCGGACGGTTCGCTGAGAAGGGCTGTAAGCGAAAAAGATTACGAAAAAGACCTCTTGATGCCCGGGCGGGTCGTTCGACTTCGGGAACGCTTGTGGCGGGTCGACTACCGGGACGGGGCCGTCTTCGGTGCGACTGCGCTCGACGGGAGAGACAACCGGCCCACCCGATACCACGCTGAGCTCGAACGCGTCGAGTCCGGAGAGCTGCCCTTCCCGGACCCGAACGCGATCGGCGATGAGCAACAGCAGCGCATGCTGCTCGACGCATACCGGTTCTCCTTACTTCATGGGACCGCCCCAATCCTGGGGCTCCAACGTTCACGGGCCATCCCCACCGACTTCCAGATCGTCCCGTTACTCATGGCGCTCGGGTCGGATCGGGTGCGACTGTTGATCGCGGATGACGTCGGCACGGGCAAGACCGTTGAGGCCGGCTTGATTCTTTCTGAGCTGCTCGCTCGCGGCCGCGCACGACGGGTGCTGATCGTGGTGCCTGCGAACTTGCGTGACCAATGGCGCGACACGTTGGACAGAATGTTCCACATAGACGCCACGATCGTCGCCGGCCACCTGTTGCCCTCGCTGGAGCGGCGTCTGCTGCCAGGCCAGAGCGTGTGGGCCACCCACGATGTGGTCATCGCGAGCATCGACTACCTCAAAACGCGCACCGAAGAAGTCCTGTCCCACGGCTGGGATCTCGTCCTCGTGGACGAGGCGCACCTCGCCGCCCAGCCGCACACCGACCCCGGCCGGGCTACACCCGACATGGAACGGTTCGCGTTCGTGCAAGAAGCAGCAGCACGGAGCAGGCACCTGCTGCTGCTGACCGCCACCCCGCACAACGGGTATACCGACTCGTACGCGTCGCTGTTCCGGATGCTCAATTCGGCCCTGGTCCAGGATGGGATCCACGGTCCGCGAGTGCAACGTGCTGCCGCTCGCGAACACCATGTGGTCCAGCGTCGTCGCGTCGACATCGAGGAGTGGTATCGCGAGCGCGGTGTCCCCTCTCCATTCCCGGTTCGCCGTGCCGACGAGCAGATTGTCGATCTTCGGCGTTTTCCTGACATGGTCGCGCTGCTCAGCGAGCTCAAGGCGTACGCCGGTGATCTGTACGACGCCGCCACGGGCAGTGTCGACCGCTGGGTCGCGGCGCATCTACAGAAACGACTACTGTCCAGCCCCGCGGCGCTGCGGTCCAGCATTGACAAGCGACTCTCCACTCTCAGCCGCGGCACGGCCCTTGATGGTAGAACAACCACGGCGAAGCTCGCCGAGGAGACGACCAGCGACCTCATCTTCACCGAGGACGACGAAGCCGACGCGGCACACCTGAACGCTTCCGTCGGCCTCGCACAAGAGGTCGAGGTAGCAAGGCTGCGTGTCATCGCTGACCTTGCAAAGAAGGTCACCCCCGCGAAGGACCCGAAACTTGTTGCGCTCCTGCGGCTCCTTCCAGAGCGCATGGCAGACCACCCGCGCGCGCAACGCGTGCTCGTGTTCACCAAATACAAGGACACCCTCGACTACCTGGTGACCCACCTTCTCCGGGCCGTCGGGAAGGGCAAGAACGGGTTACCAGCCGAGACCCAGGTGTTCGCGATCCACGGCGGACTAAACCTTGCGCAACGCAACGAGGTATTTGCCGCGTTCGAGCAGGCCGACCGGGCTGTGCTCGTCGCCACGGACTGCATCAGCGAAGGCGTCAACCTGCAACGGGCGTGCGCCGAACTCGTCCACTACGAGTTGCCGTGGAATCCCAACCGGCTCGAGCAACGCAACGGCCGCATCGACCGGTTCCAGCAGCGTGAACCGTTCGTGGGGATTCGGACTCTCGTGCTCGACGACCCGCTGGACGCGAGCCTGCTGTATCTGATCGTTCGCAAGTCCGAGCAGATGCGCGCCGACTACGGGTTCGTCCCCCCGTTCCTGGCGAACACGGACATCCTGCTCCACCTGTCCGACCCTGACGCCGCATACCGCGGCAGGCTCAGCGCCCGGTCCAGCTCCGAACAGCTCAGCATCGTGGACCTGTTCAACCACGAAGCGGAAAGCGACCTCAGCGACCTGGACGAGGAGCTCGCCCGCATGGCGGAGACATCGCTGGGGGAGACCGACAAGCTCGATCGGGTGCGGGATGAGTCGTTCTACGGCCAGACCCGGATCTCACTGACAGCGATCGAGGACGCGCTCAACCAGTCCCGAGCGTTGACCGGCACCACCGAGCAGATACGCGACTTCACCCTGCGGTGCCTTCGTGACATGCACGCTGACATCACCGAGGAAGGGTCGATGTTCCGGCTCGCCAAACTACCCGCGCCCGTGGCCGACCTCGCTTCGGCGGGGTACCGGTTCACGTTCGACCCTTCCATCGGGATCGACCACCCCGAGATCGACGTCATCGACCTGGCCCACCCGTTGCTACGTCGGCTCATCGACATCACCTTGGATCGAGCACAGCTCCCGGACTGCCATGGCAGAGTCGCGGCCCGAACGACCACAGCACAGGTGGGACACGCCGCTGTCCTGCACGTCCTGTTCCGGTACGTTGCGAAGGCCGAACCGCCTGTGCTGCTCGAAGAGATCCTCCCGATCGGTTACCGCACCAACGAGAACACCACATTCGACGCTGAGGCCGTGATGGCCGCGCCCCCCGGGTCCGGCACCCGCCACCGTGACGACGTCCTCGATGACGCGACCGACATCCTTCATGCTTCTGACCTTAGGGGCCGGCTCGAGCGCATCGCTGCGGAACGTGCCAACGAACTATCGCGTCGGCACGCCCAACTATCCGCGGCCTGGGCGCACGGCCTGGACCGGGTCGAACCCACTTCGCTAGATCTGGTCGCGGTGACCGTCATCTACCCGGAGGTGACCCGGTGACCGACGTCAGCCTCGTCCACACCAGCGGCGGACTGATCGGCGACGTCATCACCGATAACCTCCGCCAACCCGACGTCGAGGGGGACGCCAAGTTCCTTGCCGATGTGGCCACGTTCAACGACCGTACCGGGCAGTCGCCGACGAAGGCGCAGTACGCCTCCGACTTAGAGGCGGCGTTCCGGACCGGTGTCGCGCTCTGGTCCGCGTACGCCGACGAGCTGCGCGACGGGATGGACGTGTCACGGATCCGTGACCGGCTCGTCCTCAAGCTGCTCGACTTGCTCGGTTTCCAACCGGTGTACCAGCGGTCCCGACTCGTCGCCGGCGGCGCTGGGTGGGACATCAGCCATCTCGGCTGGGTGGGAGACGATGCGCCACCGGTCCACACCACTGCTGCCGCTGACCTCGACGCCCGCATTGCGGGCAGGCGCAGTCCCCATGAACAGCTGCAGGGGTATCTGAACGCGGCCTCGGTTCGGTGGGGCATCCTCACCAACGGGCGTATGCTGCGGCTGCTGCGCGATTACCACCACACGCGTAGTCGCGGGTATGTCGAGTTCGACCTTATAGCGATCTTCGAAGCCAGCAGCTATCCAGATTTTCTCGCGCTGTGGCGGCTGTGCCACGCCTCCCGGTTCCAGCGGCTCCAACCGGAAGCCGCAACCACCGACGAGGATCTGAACAGTGAGGACAGCGACGAGGAGTCTGGTGGCACGGGGCCGGTCGCTGACGACCCGCCGGACACCCTGCTGGAACGGCTCCACGCCAAAGCGCTGTCGGCCGGTGTAGCGGCCGGAAAGCGGGTGCAGCCGCAGGTCCGTGCGGCCATTAGTGTCCTCGCGAACGGGTTCCTTGACGCCAACCACGGGCTGCGGCACCGGATGGAAGCGGACCCGGACACCGGCCGCGACCTGTACCGCGAGCTCCTCACGGTGCTGTACCGGGTGCTGTTCCTGTTGTTCGCGGAACAGCGCGGCATGCTGAACAACGCCGACCCGCTCTATGACGAGACGTACAGCCTCACCCGGCTGCGTGCGGTCGCCACCGACGGCCACGCTGAACCGCGCCGGATGGACCTGTGGGAAGGACTGAAGACCACGTTCCAGGCCTTCAGCAACGAGGAAGATGCCGCCAAACTCGGCGTGTACCCGTACAACGGCTTCCTGTTTGACCAGATCCAGACACCGCTGACCAGCGGCGCCCGACTGCCGAACCTGCACCTCACCCAAGCAATCGAGGCGCTCACCACCGTGCAGACCGGGCGGGTCCGCATGCACGTCGACTACCGCAACCTCGGCGTCGAGGAACTCGGCGCGGTGTACGAGTCCCTGCTCGACTACACTCTGTCCATCGCATCCACCGCCACCAACGTCGACGGGCGGACCGTGCGGCCCGGTGAAGCGTACCTGGCGCCGCTGAGCATTGAACGATCCGACCTCGCGTCGTACTACACCTCCACAGATCTGGTCGACCTGCTTCTTGCGCGGTCGCTCGACCCGCTGATCGAGGACACCCTCGCCAAAGCCGGTGACAACCAAGACGACCAGGTTCGGGCGCTGCTGGGGCTGCGCGTGATCGATCCGGCGTGCGGGTCCGCGGCGATCCTCATCGGTGCGCTGGACCGGATCGCATACGCCGTCGCCAAGGCGCGCAGCGCCCCTCAGGAGCCGCGTGACACAGACCTGGCGCACGCTCGCCGTGAGGTGCTGCAACGGTGCATCTATGGGGCGGAGAAGGATCCGTTCGCCGCGGAGCTCGCCAAGGTGGCGCTGTGGATCCACTGCGTTGTCCCCGATGAGCCGTTGACGTTCCTTGACCACCACATCGTGTGTGGTGACAGCCTCGTCGGGTGGCCCCTGCTGGACGTGCCCACCACCATTCCCAACACCGCGTACGAGGTGCAGAAGGCCAAGGGGGCGGAGCGGGCGATGCTGACGAAGGGGCTGCGCCGCAACGAGCAGTTCACTGCCTCCGGTGCCGACCTGTTCCAGCAGGGCGACGTCGCGTTCACCCTGACACTTCCCGATGAGCTGCACGCCGACGAGCACACCCCGGCCGACGTACGCCGCAAGGCTGCCGCATATCGATCGTGGCGGGCCAGTGATGAGTATGCCCGGTGGAAGAAGACCGCAGACCTGTGGACCGCTGCGTTCTTCTGGACCGACACCGACCAGCGGCCCCCCACTAGCGTCGAGTACGCCGCCGCTCTCGAAGGGCACCCCGACGAGGAGCTAGCAAAGTCCGCCGAAAGCCTTCTCTCAGATATCAACCCACTGCACTGGCCGCTGGCATTCCCGGAGGCATACGCCGCAAGGGGATTCGACCTCGTCCTGGGCAACCCGCCCTGGGAGCAGTTCAAGGGCGAAGAGCAGCCGTTCTTCAAGCAGCACAAGCCTGCGATCGCAGCGATGACAAGCGAGACCCGCAAGACGGCCATCGCCGAACTGGAAAAGTCCGATCCGCGTTTGTTCGCGCGATGGAAGACCTACCAAGCCCTGCAGGGCAGGCTCGCACACTACGCCAAGACGTGCTGCCGTTACACGCGCACCAGCAACGAGGCGAACACATACGTCTTGTTCACCGAGCTCGCCGCCCGGTCCAGCAGCCATGTCGGCCTCATCGTCAAGAGCGGCATCGCGACCGACGCCGCCCAGTCCCCCGTGTGGAAACGGCTGCTCGACCAGCGGCGCGTGCGTCAAGTGATCGACATGGTCAACCAGGAACGGAACGGCAAACGGGTCTTCCCTGCAGTTGCCGCCGTCGAACGGTTCAGCATCGTCCACCTCGGCCCCGCCTCCGCAGAGCCGGTCAAGGCGTCGCTGCTCAATTTCGGGGTCTCCGAGGCGGCTTCAAGGCCGTTGCGTGCATGGTCCCGTAACGAGCTGCGCTCCGTCGCGCCGCGTACGCACACCCTCCTGTCCACCGATAACCCGGCGGAGATCAGGCTTGCGTTAGAGCTGCACGATCGCTTCGGAACCCTGGACTTCGCCGAGGAGGACGGGGCGAATCCCTGGAGACTGCGCTACGCCACACTGTTTCACTCGTCTGGCGCCAGGGAGAAGGGACTGCTTCTGCGCGGCGCCACGCTGGAAGCCGACCGATTCGCTCTCGGAAAGGACAAGCGGTACCGGCATCCCGATGGACGGGTCGCCGTCCCCGTGTATGAGGGACAGATGGCCAACCGGTGGGACCACCGCGCCCGCACCTTCGAAGGGTTCACGGGCAAGGACCGTTACGGCCGCAAACCTCACATCCCTTGGGTGACTGATGCGCAGCACGCCGATCCGGATTTTGAGGTCGAACCCCGCTACTGGATGCACGAGAAGGTCGCCCTAAAACGCATGCAGGAGGTTGTTCCGGAAGGACACTCAGTCATGGCGCTTCGGGACATCGGTCGACTGTGGACGGATCGGCGTGTTCTTCGCGTGGCCGTGATGGAGCCGCTGCCCGCTACGCACACGCTGCCCGTCCTCGTCGCGCCGACTGAGCAAGTCCTGGGGATCGCAGCCCTCCTCAACTCGATGACGCTCGACTTTCTGGTGCGACTCCATATGCCAGGTGGTCACGTGACCCCTTGGGTCCTGTCGCAGTGCGCGGCACCGCGTCCGCTGGCTCTTCCCGCCGCTGCGACTGAGGCAGCGGCCAAGCTGACACTCACCTCGAGCCGGCTCGCAGTCTGCCTCGGTGGAGAGCCCGCTCCATGGGATCCAGCGGCACGCGAACGCCTGGATGCCCACGCGGACGCGCTGATCGCGAAGGCATACGGATTGAGCACGGCCGACTATGAGACCGTGCTCGACCACTTCGCCCTGTTGGCGAAGATCGAGACTAAACAGTTCGGCGATTACCGCAGCAAGCGCCTCCGCTTGGAGGCGTTCGAGGAAATCGGAGGAGGACGCTGATGCACCCATTGGCGATGCTGGCCGGGCTACGCGGGGACTACGAGCGGTACGTCGACTCGTTCCAGTTCTACAAGAACCCCGCCATCCGGGACTGGGTGCAGGCCAAGCGGCGTGAGGGTCGGCTGCTGTATCGGGAGCCGTTTCTCACGTTGGCGAAGCCGTTCGCGGACGGCTGCTCCCTTCAGTCGCTGGTAGACGAGGGTGTCCTGGATCCTGGCGCGCTGACGGTGTTCACCCGCAAGCCCGGCGATGTGGGCAGCGGTCCGGTGTCGCCGTTCGTGCACCAGGAGACCGCGATCCGGCAGGTCATGGCCGGGGTCAACACGGCAGTGACCACGGGCACCGGGTCGGGTAAGTCCTTCACGTTCTACATGCCGATCGTCTCGACTGCCCTGACGCTGGCCGCGGGCCGTGATGAGGGGGCGTTCCGGTCACCGGTCGCGGTGATCATCTACCCGATGAACGCGCTGGCGAACAGTCAGTACGAGGACATCGCGGCGCGGTTGGCCGGGTCGGGGCTGACGGTGTGCAATTACACCGGCTCGTTGAAGACCACCCCCGAGGGGGCGATGAAGGACTTCAAACAGCTCACCGGCCGGGACACGCCCTATGACAGCGAGGTCATCGACCGCGACACTTTGCACAGCGGCGGGTGCGACATCCTGCTGACGAACTTCAAGATGCTTGAGTACGCGCTCGTACGGCGTGAGGACGCGACCCTTTTCGAAACCCTCAGCCGCGGCGGACGGCTGAAGTTCCTCGTCCTCGACGAGATGCACACCTACTCCGGTCACCAGGGCGCAGACATGGCACTGCTAGTGCGCCGGTTCAAGACGCGCACGGGCACAGCGGGATCGCTGCGGTGTATCGGCACGTCAGCAACCGTCGACTCAGGCGACCCGGCAGAAGCCAGTGCGGTCATCGCCGGGTTCGCCAGCAAGCTGTTCGGAGAGCCGTTCCTGCCTGAGCACGTCGTGCGGGAGTCCTATGGACAGTACGAGACCGATGACCCTGCGTCCGGCGGGCTCTACCTCGCGGCTTCGCCGATTTCCCCGGAGGTCGTTGCCAAGGCAGCGGCTGCCGGTACCGACGAGGAGACAACTGGTCTGCTCAGACCGGGTCTATTGGGTGGCCCGGTGACGGTCGACGCGGTGCGGTCATGTCTGCCGGTTGCGTGGCTGGAGCGTGCCCTGTGGGGTGGGGTTCTTTCGGCGAAGCTCCTTACGGAGCGGTACGTGGAGCAGGTCCGCCCCGGTGTATCCCCGGACGTGGCCTGGGCGGAGATCGAGGGGGCCCTGATGCTGGCCTCCGCGGTGAAGACGCCCGGCCCGAAGGGCGACCCGGTGGGCCTACTCACCCCGAAGGCGCACGCATTCTTCTCCCAGGGCCTGCCGGTCACCCGGTGCCTGGTGTCGGAAGACCCGCCGCATCTGTCCGAACAGGGCGAAGCGACGTGCAGGGGGTGCGCCGATGATGAACTCGTCGGCGTGCCGGCGTTCCCGGTCGTGTTCTGTCAGTCCTGCGGCCAGGACTACTACGTCGCTGAGGACGCAGGGCAACACCTAGTGTCCCGGGACTTCCTCGCTGCGGCCGAGGACGGCGACGCGGTCTATGTGATGACGGACGAGTGGGACGAGGACTCTGCACCGATTCACCCCAAGGACACCTATAAGGACGGGGTGACCCCAAAGAAGGGTCGCGAAGGCGCGGTGCCACGTCGGGCGCGGGTGTGCGGCACGTGCGGCGAATGGGACGGAAACTGCGGTCACGCACGAGTCCGGGACGTGGTGACAGTGGCGGCCCCGATGCTGCTATGCCCTTCGTGTGGAGTCCGGTATGACGCCTCGCACTCGGAATACAACAAGTTCTTCCAGGTTGGTACGGTCGGTCGGGCCACCGCAACGGACGTGCTTGTTGAGGGCATGCTGAATCGGCAGGACACTGGACCAGGGCATGCCAAGCCGCAGGTGATGGCGTTCACAGACAATCAGCAGGACTCCTCGTTCCAGGCCGCACACATGCGGTCGATGTCTCGCCGGTTCCATGTGCGTCGCGCGATCATCTCCGGGCTTGCTGCCAAGGGCGCCCTTACCCGCGAGGCCGCATTGGACACCGGTGAGATGGCGGACGCCGCCTTCGAGCAAATGAAGGCGACCGGCACGGTTCCGAAGTTCTCCCGCAATACCGATGGCGGCGGAGGTTTCGACCCACAGGAGGGAGCAGGCAAGTCCAGGGGACGCTACCTGAGGTACCTCAAGACTGGTGTGCTGATGGAAACTAGCGGCGGGCCGCGGAAGACCCAGCCGAACCTGGAGGACACCGGGCTGATCGTTGTCGACTACGCAGCTTTCACGCCAGGGAAGATCGCCTCCACGGTCGCCGCGGACGAACGGCTAGACCCGTTCCTCCGCGGTTACGCCGACGCCCACCCTGACCTAGTGGAGGACCTGCTGCGGGTGATCCTCGACGTGATGCGACGCCAGCGCGCGATCGTGTCAGCGAGTATGGACGGCCCTGCCGCCGCGTTCACCGACCCGGACCGGTTCCGCAGCGACGTCCTCGAACAGCTCAGCGAGGCCGCGTTCTTCCATGGCGGGCCCGAGCTGCCGCGCCGCCGCACCCTGTACGACGAGCAGAAGGAGTCCAGAGCGCGGGCGCAGTACCGCCGCATCGCCGGTAAGCAGATGCCTGATGGCAGCGACGCGCACCAGACAACGGCGCTAACCCGGTGGGTCAAGGTCGAGGCCGGGCTGCCTGCGGACGCGACCGGGAGTGCGGCGGCGAAGCGGCTCATCCGGCAGGCTGCGGAGTGCCTGGTCCGGTATGGCTACCTTGTCTCTGACGGCGGGCTGGCCGTCGACGAGGAACGGATCCGGTACTGGTTCGCTGAGGAGCCGCAAGGGTTCCGATGCACCCGCTGTGCTGGCCGGTGGATCCTGTCCCGTGAACGGGCGTGCCCCCGTTGCGTGAAGGCTCGCGTCCGACCGGACCGCACCGGTCGAGACGACTTCTTCCGCAGCGCCTACATCGGCGCATTAGCCGATACCACCCGGGTCGAGGCTGAGGAACACACCGGCAGCCTCGATGGCGATGCCCGCAAGGTCGTTGAGACCCGTTTTCGCGAGCAGACCGACCCGCTGAACGTGCTCGTGTGCACCCCCACGATGGAACTCGGTGTCGACATCGGCACTCTCTCCGCGGTGTACATGCGCAATGTCCCTCCGTCCCCTGCGAACTACGCCCAACGGCAAGGCCGCGCTGGTCGCGCTGCACAACCCGCCACGGTCGTCACGTTCTGCTCTGCCCAGGGCCGAGCTGCGTCTCACGACCAATACTTCTTCAAACGGCCTGAGCGGATCATCGCGGGCAAGATCGCAGCGCCCCGGTTCCTTCTTGATAACGAGGCCCTGATCCGGGCGCACATGAACGCGATCATTCTGGGCGCATGGGCAGGTGAGCACGATGACCTCCCGCGGGAGATCGGCACATGGACGCGCATTGACGAAGGCATCGGCGGGCTGCTGCCGGACATGCGCGAGGCGCTCGACGGGTTCATTGGAGCCAACAGGGACCGGCTTATCGAGGCCGGGACTGCGGCGTTCAAGGACGTGTTCGACGACGCGACTGCCGTAACCCCTCAACTGGTCGGACTGGCCGTGGACGGATTCGTGGCTGCGTTGGACGACGCCATGGGATCACTGGTGGATTACGCCGCCGAGTTGAAGGTCGAACTCGACGAGCTCAATGCCCGGGCTGACAAGCAGCCGCTGGACAAGTCGGAGAGACGGCGCCGAGAGGCAGTCGAAGCGATCCGAGGGAAGATCCGCACTGGCGATGGCGACTATCACCCCCTGTCGTGGCTCGCCCAGCGAGGGTTCCTTCCCAGCTACGCGTTCCCGCGCAAGGCGCTCATGCTTCGGTTCAGCGACCGTGAACGCCCCCGGGTCAGGTCAAGGTCCATCGCGCTGCGCGAGTTCGCGCCCGGCAACTCCATCTACCACCTGGGCCGCCGCTACCAGGTCACCCGTGCGTCATCCGGCCGGGACGCTGAAGCCATCACTTCGAAGGTATTCCTGTGCCATTGCGGCTACTACCTCGACCGCGACGCGGTCGACACCACCAGCAAGTGCCCCAACTGCCACTCACAGGTCGACCAGCAGCGGATCTACCGCAATGCGATGCCCGTCACCGACCAGTACGCCGTCCAACGCGACAGTGTCGGAGCCGACGCGGAGGAGCGGCTACGGCAGGGGTATAACGTCATCGCCGCGTACCGGCTGCCCAGCACCCGGGTACGGCGAGGCACTATGGCAGCCGGAGACGACGTGTCGGCTGAGCTCACCGTGGCCCGTCTCGGATTCGTACTCCAGGCCAACACTGGATTCGTTCGCAGCGGAGAGCCCTTCAGCCTGTGCGCGCGTTGCCGGTTGTGGAACCCGGATCCGGCCGAGCACTACAAGACCGGCAGCGATTGCCTGCCCCAAAGCGAGAACCTCATCGAGAACGTCGTGCTGTTCAACGACGACCGGCATGACATGCTGCTGCTGGACGTCGCCGCCCCCGAAGGTATCGATGCGGACACGCACGCGTACAGCCTTATGTACGCGTTGCAAGCGGCGATGGGCACCCAGTTCGGCATCGAGGAGAGCGAGCTCGCCGGACAGGTCTACCCGCAGGCCGGCGCACCCCAGGCACGACGGATCCTGCTGTACGAGGTAGATGAGGGCGGCATCGGGGTCCTCGACCGGATGATCGCTCGGGACATGTGGCTCGCCATCGCCGAGCGGGCGTTGGACATCTTGCACGTCGACCGGCATGGGCACCCCCAAGCCGACGCCTGCCACACGTCGTGCTACGAGTGCCTCCACAGCTTTTACAATCAGTGGCATCACGACGTATTGGACCGCAATTTAGCAGTCCCATTCTTCTTGTCGATCCTGCAACGGCTCGACCTGACCACTGAACTGGTCGGAGCCGATTGGTCCCAGGTCGTGACCACGTTTGATTCCGCGACAGAGGAGAAGATGGTTGCAGCGATCAAGGCCGCAGGAGTTCCCGCACCGACTGCCGCTCACAAGGCTCTGCCTTCAGAGAACCCTGTCGCGTCCGCTGACCTCTATTATGAAGGGGAAGGCATGCACCTGGCAGTCTTCCTTGACGGTGGGATCCATGATGCACCCCTGCAATCTCGCCTCGACGCTGCTCGGCGCGCTTCATTGAAGGATGCCGGATATAGCATATTAGTCATCCGACATGATGATCTATCTGGCGGAATTAGCGCCCTTAGATCGCGACTTGATTGCTGATTGCTGGCCGTATGTGCTGGTGACGGTGGTTGACACGCGGGTCAAGCCGCCTGTGAGGTTGGGGCGCAGCCGTGCCGGTACGTGGGACGTTGCTCCCAGTGAGAGCTACTGGTCTCCTCAACCGTGATCATCCAGTGAGGCTTTTCCGTGCGCCCAGCAGAGCAGGAGGTGAAGCCGTGACGTAGCGGTGGAGCTTGTTGTTCGTAAGCTCGTCGTCGCTTGCCGGTGGAAGTCCGGTCCGGGTAGCTGCCAGGAGGCCCGGTAGCAGGCTGGCGGTTTCGTCTGGAAACGGGCGGGGTCGAAGCCCGGCGTCAAAAGCCCTGTAAGGGGGAGCGATGGTGCGGTCCGTAGCATGAAGCGAAGCCTGCGGCGT
Organism: Nonomuraea composti; assembly: GCF_012034275.1. Classification (NCBI taxonomy): domain Bacteria; kingdom Bacillati; phylum Actinomycetota; class Actinomycetes; order Streptosporangiales; family Streptosporangiaceae; genus Nonomuraea; species Nonomuraea composti. Next base: position 16,110 of record NZ_JAATEP010000049.1, read on the forward strand.
CGTTACTCAGCCCGCCTTCGGGTGGGACGAGGGAGTGCCGAGCCTCTCGAAATCGGGGCGAAGGCCATGGACGCGGTGAAGAGCCTGGAAGCGCAGCCGTCAAGGACTCCCCGGCGTATGGGGCGCGGAACGCATCGATAGTGGCGGCGGGAACTGGGGAGGCCCTCCCCGGCCCGGCAACCTGCGGATGATCGTGTTGCCGGAGCGTCGCGTCCTATAACCGATGGTCTCGGGAAGTGGGCGTCGTGCCGGGTGGGCGTCGGAGGCGGCCGTAGTACCGCTATCAGCCGGCCGGACAACACAACCGGCGGCGAGGGAAGGGCCGCTGCTTCGTCGATGCGCAACGACTGACAGGGAGGGGCCCGGTGAGTGCCGGTCAGGCTAGTCCCGCCGTGAAGGGGTCACGGGAGCCACGGGTTCCGCGTGATCCGGTCCGTGCCCTGCAGCATGCGCTCTACCGGGCGGCCAAGGCCGATCCCGGGCGTCGGTTCCATGCGCTGTTCGACAAGGTCTTCCGCAGGGACGTGTTGCAGCGTGCGTGGGTTATGGTGCGCCGGAACAATGGCGCGCCGGACATCGACAAGACCACCCTGGCCGAGGTCGAGGAGTACGGCATTGACCGGCTGCTCGGTGAGCTGGCTGAACAGGTGCGGCAGCGGCGCTATCGGCCGTTGCCTGCGCGGCGGGTGCTCATCCCGAAGCCGGGCAGCGGCGAGATGCGGCCGTTGTCGATCCCTGCAGTTCGTGACCGTATCGTGCAGGCTGCGTTGAAGATCGTGCTCGAGCCGGTCTTCGAGGCCGACATGGCCGACTGCTCCTTCGGGTTCCGGCCCAGGCGATCGGCTCATGATGCGTTGCAGGTGCTCATCGATGAGCAGCAGCGGGGACGCCGCTGGATGGTCGAGACGGGACATCGCCAACTGCTTTTCGGCGATCCCGCACGAGAAGTTGATGCAGGCGATCGAGGAACGCATCTGCGACCGGCCGGTGCTGTCCCTGCTGCGGCAGGTGCTGCGCAGCGGGGTGCTGACCGAGGACGGGCAGGTGCGGCGCGAGGTCACCGGGACACCACAGGGCGGCGTGATCTCGCCGCTGTTGTGCAACATCTACCTGCACCGGCTCGACCGGGCCTGGGATCAGGGTGATGGGGTGCTGGTGCGCTTCGCCGACGATCTGGTGGTGATGTGCTGGTCGCGCGGTCAAGCCGAACGGGCTCTGGCCTGTCTGGTGGAGTTGCTGGCCGGGCTCGGCTTGGAGCCGAAGGCGGCCAAGACCCGCATCGTGCACCTGGAAGTCGGTGGTGATGGCTTCGACTTTCTGGGCTTTCACCATCGGCTGGTGCGCTCGCGGGGTGATCGGGGCAGACCACGGGTGGTGTTCCTGGCTCGCTGGCCCGCGGACAGGGCGATGTGGCATGCCCGCGACCGGATCCGGGAGATCACCGCCCGGCGCTGGATGCTGCTGCCGCCGGAGGCGATCGTGCGGGACCTCAATGGCTTCCTGCGCGGCTGGGCCGGATACTTCCGTTACGGACACTCCGGCCAGCGCCTCAGCAAGATCAGACGATACGCCCAGTGGCGGCTGGCGCACTTCGTCCGAAGACGCCACCGCCGCAGCATGGCTTTCGGCTGGTGGGTGCTGACCCGCGCCCGGCCTGCCGATCTCGGATTGATCAGCTTGTATGTAATCGTCGTCGCGCCCAGGGCGGGCAAGCCCTGGCGGGACAGACCGAATGCCGCCGGTGAACGACGTCGGTGAGCCGTGTGCGGGAGAACCGCATGCACGGTTCGACGGGCGGGAGCTGGAAACGGAGCCACGAACTGGCCATGGTCATCGGGGAGAGCACAGCAGACCGGGAAACCGGCGGAAGACAGGCCCCGAGCCCTACCGCCAGGCAACGCCACCGCGCCAGCTCCCGACCCTACATCCTGGGTAACGGCCCTCTTCGACGAGCTGCAGCACGAGGATCGCCTGCACGAGCGTGGTCGCGCGATGCGGGCAGCAGCGCAGCTTGGTCAGGACCTTCCATGCCTTCAAGGTCGCGACGGCGCGCTCGCCGATGGCGCGGATACGGGCATGCGAGCGGTTGACCTCTCGCTGCCCGCGTGACAGCCATCGACGGTGACGATGACGCTTGAACGGAGTGCGGATGGCGCCGCCCGCGCCTTGATAGCCCTTGTCGGCGAAGGTCTTGACGCCGGCGCTGGTCAGGGCGTCGATCAGGCCGACCGTGCGAGCGGCGGTCACGTCGTGAACGGCGCCCGGAAGCGCGGGTGAGGTCCACACCAGCCGGCCCACCGGATCGGCCAGTAGCTGCACGTTCATCCCGTGCTGCTTGTGTTTCCCGCTGTAGTAGGGCCGCTCGTCGGCGACGCGGTCGATCGGGATGAGAGTCCCGTCTCGTTCTTCTCCACGCTCAAGAACGAATGGCTGCACCGCTTCGTCTTCACCACCCGGGCCAAAGCGAAACGTCAGGTCATCCGTTACATCGAAGGGTTCTACAACCACCGGCGCCTGCACTCGGCGCTCGGCTACCGGCCGCCCCTGGAAGTGCTCAACGAGTCCCTTCAATCCAAGCAGCCGCATATGCTACGCCCATAAGACGGCTGTCCGGAATCTCCGTGGCCCCTCAGGCAAGTACGCCCGGGCCACAGGAGGTCATGGGTGTCTGGCCTTCTCTCATTGTGAGACCCTTAACAATGCCCTTCTGGTAGACGGCTCTACGTAAAGACTACCGTGAGGCCGGACGGGAGAGAGTGGCTACGAGTCGGCTCGGAGTGGGGATGAGTGCGAAGCAAGGTGGAGCGAAGACTCCGATACAGGTCGAGCATGTCCGGGCGGCCCTCCTGCGCAACTACGCTGGACTGATCTACGATGAAGATCTGCGCGGCTACGACACGGCAGGCCGGGAGCAGCGGTTTCTCTCCCGGGCATTGTCGGCTGAAGCTCTGCGCATCGTGACCGGCTGCGACTACGAAGTCGCCGGCCAAGGAGTCATCGACGGGGACAGGGATCAGGGCATCGACGCTGTTGCGGTAGGCGATGGCTCCGCGGAGGTCTGGTTGGTTCAGGCGAAGTGGAGCGATGCGGGCACAGCGAAGTTACCCAAGGGAGAAACGCTGGCGTTCGCCGACGGTGTGCGCCTGATCGAAAGCAGGAACTTCGAGCCGTTCAACGAGCGGATGGACCCATTCCTGCCCCGGCTAGACGCAGTCATGGGAGACGCCCGGCTCCGGATCAATCTCGTCGTTGCCGTTATGGGAGAGCCTGTTCTTTCCGAGGCCGCGACCGCTGTCCTGGATCGCCTCCGCGATGATGCGAACAACAAGGGGCCGATGCTTCGCTCTAAGGTGCTGGGCGTCGCCGACTTCCACCGGCGACTTCGTCAGGACGTCGCCCCCGAACCGGTAAACGTCAAAGCGGTAATGGGGAACTGGCTGTTCAAACATACGCCGTTCGAGGCTTGGCAGGGCACTGTGGCGGTCAGGGACATCGCTGGATGGCATGCCGAGCACGGGGATGCACTCTACGAGCAGAACGTGCGTAAGTCGCTCGGCCTGACCCGTATCAACTCCGGCATTAAGGAGACCCTGCTCAAAGAGCCGGAGAACTTCTGGTACTTCAACAACGGCATCACGGTGCTGTGCGACCGTATCGAAGAACGTTATCTCAATCGCCGCAGGGGCGATGACCCGGTAGAGCTGACCCTACAAGGCGTTAGCGTTGTCAACGGAGCACAGACCGTTGCGGCGATCCACGAGGCGTTTGGATCGGACCCGGACGCGGTCGAGGACGCTGAGGTTACCGTCCGTGTCTTCTCCTTGGGAAAGGAACGGGAGAATTACGCGACGCGGATCACCGAGACCACCAATACGCAGAATGACGTGTCGCAGCGGGACTTCATCGCCCTGGATCCGGTACAGGCCGAGATTCGGGAGGATTTCCTGCTCTCGGGACTAGGCAAGATCTATACCTACAAGCGCGGTGAGCCGGATCCAGCACCAGAAGCAGGATGCTCGGTGGAACATGCCGCGGTCGCGCTAGCCTGCGCCCATCACATACCAGATCTTGCTGTGCGCGCTGGTAGGAGCGTCGATCTTCTCTGGGAACGCGGTGGCCGCGGCGCATACCCTCGTTTATTCGGTGAGATGCCTAGTGCCCATCGGGTCTGGCGCTCGGTGCAGGTTCGGAGCGCGGTCGGCGCGGCGCTGGAGAACGAGCGCAAGCGCCTGCACGGACGCGCCGCTGACATGGCGCGGCGCGGCGAGCTGCTGATCACTCACCTGGTCTTCCAGCTCATCGACCAGGACGGGCTCGACGATCCACGGTACAACTGGCAGTCCGTACTGGACCAGGTGCCCGACCTGGTCTCCCGGGTCCTGCCGTGGCTGATCTTCCATGTGGATGACGAGTTCAGCCGGACCTCTTTCCTCAGCAGTACCTTCAACGACGAGACCCGCTGTCGGAGCCTGGCCAAACTGGTCCTGGACAACGTCCACCGTGGGGTGAATCCCCCGCAGCTAAGGGCTGACTACCAGCCCCCAGCCCGGCAGACCCGCAAGCAACGCCGCCCCAACGCGGTTCCTACTCTCGTCAACGCCGGCGTTCTCGCTGAGGGCACCCCGGTGACGTACCAGCCACAGAGCGATGCGGAGCATGCCGCGGTTCGTGACTGGCTCGCCACTGATCGCCGCCGAGCACGTGCGACCTGGGTGAATGACCGGGTCAAATGCCTGTTGTGGTCGTATGACGAGAAGCAGTATTCGGCCAGCGGCCTGGTGCATCGAATCTGGGAGCTTGCCGGATACGATGATGCGCCAGTCTCAGTGCAGGGACCGGGTCGGTGGAAGCTGGAGAGCGGCTTGTCGCTTTGGGATACAGCATTACAACTGCTCGAGAAGGAGACCGAGGAGACCTGACGACGCCAGCGGATGACCGTAGCTAGGGCGATGGCTGCAAAGGCTCCCAGGCGATCACGCAGCCGGCAGCTACTGACGGAACCTCATGCCACTCGCCCTCTACAATCTTTACCTCATGTCTACGACACAACACGGACGTCCTGCCGCTTTACTGGGGTTCGTAGGCTTCGCCGTGGGGACGGCTGGTACACGCAACAACGTCGCCGAGGTACGCACACCCAGCACGATTCGCAGCGACATGGCGTTCCGAGTCGCCAGCAAGGCGGCAGGCATGCCTACCCTGACCGATGGCGGCGTCGCGTTGACCGGAGGAGTGACAGCGTGGCGCTGGCCAGCTGATGACGCACGCTCACGGCGGTCAGGTGCCTGCGAGCCTTGGTGGTGTGATGGGAGTCTGTGCCGTCAGGCTGGATTCGACCAGGAGCCGGATCCGTCCCTTGGGGATGACTGCGGTAGGTTCTAAGGAAGAGTTCAGTCCTGGGACAACGGTGTCGTGCCCAGGAAGACGGCGACTGCTCGCCCTTTACCCAGCAGCAGGGTAGCGCGGCGCGAGGGAAGTAGCATCTCACGCATGCTAAGGGCGCTAGCCTTCTCTCATGACTGGCTCGCGCTCCGGCTCCCTCAGCACGCCGTCCACGCCGTTTCCGTCTCAAGGACTTCATCAACACGGAGCATTGGTGTGGGCCCCTCTGCGGGGCTGGGTTGACGTCACGCACAAGCCGGAGGAAGTCGTACGGCAGCAGTGGGTCCGGCGTCTTCACCTCGATGGCGGGTTCCCTCTAGAGCAGATGGATCAAGAGCGTCGCACGCACTCCGGCAGGCGCTCGCCGCGTGCCGACATTGTGGTGTGGCGCAGCGCGGCCGATAAGCAGGCGGGGCGAGAGCCGGTGCTGGTCGTGGAGACCAAGGCAGACGAAGGTGTCGTCCGGCCGGCTGACTTCTGGCAAGGCGAGTCTTACGCGCGAGCGGCCGGAGCACGGTTCCTCGTGCTCGCAAACGCTAGTAATCACGTCGTCTTTGAGCTGTCGAAGGGCCTACCCGGGCGTGCCCGTCAAATCAACGATTGGCCGACAGTCGTGGATATCGGAGACGAAAAGCGACTTGAGGCGCTGGTTAACCGGCTTGAGGTATTCGACCGCGAGCAGTTTCAGCGAGTACTTTTTGAGTGCCACAGCCTGCTGCGCGACAACCACGCGATGACTCCAGATCGTGCTTTTGACACAATTTCGAAAGTTCTGTTTATCAAGCTCCACGTCGAACGGACACGAACTCACGAAACTTTCACGACGAAGTATCTGGACGACGCCGCCCGATACCTGACCAATCCCAAGCTCACTCTACATGAGCAGATGTTCGATCAGACGAAAGCTGCCTATTCGACTGACGATCTATTTGCGGAAGAGGATCGTTTAGACATCTCACCGGACACTTTTCGCGAGCTGGTTGGCAAGCTCGAGCGATTCAATCTGTCCAAAACTGGCGAGGATATCAAAGGTATCGCGTTCGAAAAGTTCCTAGGGCGCACATTCCGGGGCGAGCTCGGCCAGTTCTTCACGCCTCGCCCCGTCGTTGACTTCATCGTCAATGTCCTCAACCCCAAGGAAGGTGAGATTGTCTGCGACCCGGCGGCAGGCTCGGGCGGGTTCCTCATCAAGGTATTCGACCATGTCCGCGACCAGATCGCTGCCGATATCGCCGCCAAACGACAGCAGCTCATCGACTCGATCATCTCTGAGTATCCTGACGACGCCTCCGACGAAGCTCTCGATGAACGCGACAAGCGCATCGAATCCGCCGTGGAGGAACTGAACAAGCAGCTCGCTCCTAGCAAACCGGACGGTACTACGACGGATACCCGTGTCGGACGGCTCGCCTGGCAATGCATTTACGGTACCGACAAGGAGCCGCGCGCCGCTCGGACCGCCAAAATGAACATGATTATGCATGGGGACGGTCATGGTGGCATCCATTGGCACGATGGCCTCGTCGACATCAATGGCATCTTTGAGGGTCGGTTCGATGTTGTTGTCACCAATCCACCCTTCGGGGCCACAGTAACTTCGTCTCAACGTATCGGTTCTGGGCCTGAGACGGACGTGCCGGATGACCCTGACTATAAGCGGCGTCAGCAGCAGCGATATGGCAAGGACTGGCTAGACGCGCATAAGCGCGTGGTTAATGCGCGCGGGCAGAAGATTCTCGACCAGTTCGAGATCGGAAGGGTTGCCTCTTCCCGCAAGACAGAGCAGATGTTCCTTGAACGATGCCTCCGTCTGCTCAGGCCTGGGGGTCGGCTTGGCATCGTCCTTCCCAATGGAAACCTGAACGCTTCTTCGCAAGCATGGCTCCGCCGCTGGGGAGAAGGAAAAGCGTTTCTACGGGCCGTTGTAGCTCTGCCTCCAGAGACATTCAAGTTCTCTGGAGCATCTATTACCGCATCGGTCCTGTTCATGCAAAAGTTCACCGAAGATGACGCGCAGCGCTGGGAACGGTGCTGGGCGGATGCCTTTACGGCTACTGAGCAGGAGTATGAATCCCGCCGTGACTCTTTGATTGATGACGCTGTAGTGTCATTGCTGCACAGCAATGACACTGAGCTGCGTGATCTGCTTGAGCAATTGGCCGAACTCGGAGTCACCCGGGTCCTACCGAAGCCCACACGGGTGCCGAAGGACGGTCTTGTCAGAGGCGCGCCCACCACAATTGTGCGAGGTCTCACGTGGCAAGGTCCCGTAACTGCAGCGATACGAGATCTCAAGAAGGCATACACCGAACGTGCTGCTCAGGTGTCTGGCCTCAAGAAGGCTATGGAATCCCTTAAGGCTGCACTGAAGGATCTTGATCAACAGCAAACTACCGCGATGTGGGAGTACGTCCGCAAGGCGTTCGACTATCCAGTATTCATGGCGACGCCGAATGCGGTTGGGATCACGGCTACGGGAGAAACGGGGGAAGACGTCCCTGACGACCTTCCGGCTGTCCTTGCTGCCTGGAGGCAGTTCAAGGCGGAGCATCTTCCTGAGGACGTTGCATGATCGAGAAGACGACAAGCGTCGTGCGCTTCGCCGCGCTCGATCGCTGGGACTCTCCGCAGATCTCTAGCGCTCCAACATCGTATGCATGGCCAGTCGCGACGCTCGGCGAAGTGGCACATGTACGGCTCGGCGTGCAAGTGCCGAGGAAGGGATCGAAGCTTAGAGGCGTGGCCAGGCCGTACCTCAGGGCAATAAACGTTCGTCGTGCCGAGCTCAATCTGACTGACGTCAAGACTATGTACTTGCCCGAGGCGCAGGCCATCGACTTGGCGTTGCAGCAGGGAGACCTTCTCTTCGTCGAAGGCTCTGGTTCAGTCACCGAGGTCGGACGCGCTGCGCTCTGGAATGAGAGCATTTCAGGAGTGGTTCACCAAAACAGCGTGATACGGGCCCGCCTTCATGACGAGCGGCTGGATCCCGAGTATGTCATCACCTGGTTCAATTCGCGTGCGGGCAACGCGTACGTTCGTGAGCAAGCCACAACAACGAGCGGCCTTTATCACATCGGCGCCAGCAAGCTCGCTGGCGCCCCCATTCCAATTCCACCGATTGATATTCAGCGGAAAGTGGTTGCCGCTTATCGAGAAATTCTGCACTCTGCTGAAACCTCTAAGAGCAAGTCCGTTGTCCTCAAGAATGCCGCTTGGGAATATTTCGACGCTCAACTAATTGACGCAGCGGGAACGGCTGCAGCTGCAGACATGGTAACTGTGGCCGAGTTCTCGGTTCTCGACCGCTGGGACACTGACATCACTCCAATGGGTATTACGAGTTCGCATCCGATAGTTCGCCTCGACACGGTCGCGGACATACGGCTTGGTGTCCAGTTGCAGCGTTCTAACACAGGAGGGCAAGACGTGCCCTACCTCCGGGTCGCTAATGTCCAGCGCGGCTATCTCGATCTCACTGACGTTAAGACCATGAACGTCCGTCCCGACACGGTCGCTCGACTCGCGCTGCAGCGTGACGATCTACTATTTCTCGAAGCCAACTCGCTGGAGGAAGTCGGACGTTGCGCACGTTGGGACGGGCAGATCCCCCTATGTATCCACCAAAACCATGTCATTCGGGCTCGACTCCGAACAACAGACTTGTTGCCTGAATACGTGGAAGCTTGGTTCAATTCTCCCGCTGGGGGGTCTCATGTCCGTGCTCGTGCCCGTACGACTAGCGGTACGCTCTACACGATCCCCGTCAATGTGCTCGCCGACGCACCGGTTCCTGTCCCGCCTGTCGAAGACCAAGGTCGACTCATCGCGAAATTGCAAGAAGGGCTCGCCGAGGCACGGTCGTATCTGGATGACGCTGAACAGTTGCGAGAGCAGGCTGAAACCGACCTTGTTGCAGCACTGACCTCGTCCTGCGACGAAGCCCCTTCCAGGTTGGTCACGAGCTAACAAGCTGGCTGCCGATGCATGCGAAGGATGCAACCTTTGTCGGCGTAGGTGGTCGGAAAAGTGGGCCTCCCTGGCGCGTGGCGGTGCGGGCCGCGACCGGCCGGAGAGCCGCAGCGCGGCCAGCGACCGCCGAGCGCGCCGCGGGCCGCCAAAGGCGGACCGCCTTGAAGTCGTAGAGAAAGTTCTCATCCGGCCGTGTGCAACCGACTGTCCTGTCTCGCTTGATGGTTGACACTCTGGCCTCGCTTGATGCTTGACACCTTGATCGTTATCTGTGCCTGCTCGTGGCGTTGTCGGCGCTTCGGGGGAGGCTCGGGTGGCATTGGTGGAGTTGAGTGTCGTGGAGCAGCGCTATCACGCGGTGATCGAGGTGTTGTCGGGGGCGAAGGTCACCGACGTGGCTGGACGGTACGGGGTGTCTCGGCAGTCGGTGCATGCCTGGGTGCGCCGGTATCAAGATGGCGGCCTGGCGGGGCTGGCCGACCGGTCGCATGCACCCAAAGCGCATCCGATGCAGACCTCAGCGGCGATCGAGGCGTTGATCTGTGAGCTGCGGCGGGCTCATCCGCGGTGGGGGCCGCGCACGTTCTTGTGGGAGTTGGGGCGGCGTGGGGTGGAGCCGTTGCCGTCGCGGGCGAGCATCTATCGGGCGCTGGTGCGCAATGGGCTGGTCGAGCCGGTGGCGCGTCGGCGCCGGCGGGAGGATTACCGGCGGTGGGAGCGGCCGGGGCCGATGCAGTTGTGGCAGATGGACATCATGGGCGGGTTGCTGCTGGCCGACGGCAGCGAGGCCAAGCTGATCACCGGGGTGGACGATCATTCCCGGTTCTGTGTGATCGCCTCGGTGGTGGCCCGGCCGACCGGGCGGATGGTGTGCGCGGCCTTCGCTGAGGCGATGCGCGGCTATGGGGTGCCGTTGGAGGTGCTGACCGACAACGGTAAGCAGTTCACCGGCCGGTTCGGCGGGCCGAAGGCGGGTGAGGTGCTGTTCGAGCGGGTCTGCCGGGAGAACGGCATCAAGCTGCGTCACACCGCTCCCAGGACTCCGACCACGACGGGGAAGATCGAACGGTTTCATCAGACTGTGCGCCGTGAATGGCTGGATGCGGCGCTGCCGTTCGCCTCGATCGAGGCGGCCCAGGCCGAGACGGACGCGTTCGTGGAGCATTACAACACCGCCCGTCCGCATCAGGCGCTGGACATGGCCTTCCCGGCTGACCGGTTCTTCGCCGAGCGCGGTGACGGCCAGCGCCGGGCTGAGCGGGAGCTGCCGCTGCACCTGCCCGCCAGTTTGATCCCAGTGACGTCTCCTCCTTCTCCCGCTCCTGGAGCCGCGCCTGCGCCCGCGACTTCCCTGATCCCGACCGGCAACCACGGTGATCAGGGCGAACGGCCTGCGCTCGTCCTGAGGACCTCGGTCGATCCGCTGTCGCGGCAGGCGATCGAGGTCGATCGGATCGTGCCCGCCTCGGGGAACCTGTCGATCGGTGGCCAGCAGCTGTGGCTCGGACCTGACAGGGCGGGCCTGGCGATCACCGTGTGGATCAGCACGCAGCGGCTGCATGTGTTCACCGCCGGCGGCGGCAGGCTGAAGAGTGTGGCCTCCCGGCTGACCGTCAAGGACCTGGCCGCGCTGCTGGCCTCGGGCCAAGCCCGACCGGCAGCCGACGAACACGTTCCCGAACCGCCGATCGAGGCCAGCGCCGTCGAGGTCGACCGGCAGGTCAGCTCGATCGGCACCATCAGCCTGGCCGGCCGCGCCTTGTGCATCGGCGCCCATCTGGCCGGCCGGCGCGTCATCGTGCGCCTGGACGGCATCACCGCCCGTGCCATGGACGAGCAGCGCCTGCTGCTGCGCGCCGTGCCCTGCCCGCTCGCGCTCGCCGAATGCCTCACCCTGCGCAACGCCCGCCCCGCCGGAGCACCGCCTACCTCCCCGTCCGAGCCTGTCACCGTCCAGCGGGTGGTCTGCAGCCGCGGCCACTTCCAGGTCGTCGGGCAGAAGATCCAGGTCGGCCGGGTACACGCCCGCAAGATCCTGGACGTGACCGTGGACGATACCCACATCACCGTGCACGACAACGGCGAACCCATCCGCGTCGTGCCCCGAACCACCACCCAGGAGATCACCCGGATCAAGTCCCAGGCGCATACTAAGAGGCGAAAGACCGGCTAGGAGTGTCAAGCGTCATCCGATGCCAAAGCGTCAAGCATCAAGTGAGACCAGACTGAATCGCCCCGGGTTCGCTGGAGACTTGATCTCTTGAGAGGATCAAGTCCATGCCTGGTAAGTCTCCTTACCCCGCCGAGCTGCGCCGCCGGGCGGTGCGGATGGTCGCCGAGGTGCGGCCGGATTACCCGACCGAGTGGGCCACGATCAACGCGGTGGCGACCAAGCTCGGCATCGGCACCGCGGAGACATTGCGTACCTGGGTCCGCCAGGCGCAGATCGACGAGGGCAGCCGGCCCGGCCGCAGCACGGACGAGTCGGCCGAGCTGAAGCGGCTGCGCCGGGAGAACGCCGAACTCCGGCGGGCGAACGAGATCCTGAAGGCCGCGTCGGCTTTCTTCGCGTAAATATCATCGATGTCGTCCCCGTCGGGTTCGCTCGTTTTTTCGCTGCCCCAGCCGACTGCTGGTGGCTTGTCCCGATGTGCGGCCCGGCGGGGTCCTGCCGCCTGGTGTGGCTTGATAGGAGCGTGCCCCGGCTCGATTTAGGCGTGCCCGCCAGACCGGTATGGACCCAAGCTGCCTGGTAGGAGCCCTGTCGGGAGGAACGGTTGATCGTCATTGGTATCGATGTCCACAAGCGCACCCACACCCTCGTCGCCGTGGATAGGTCGGTCGTAGGCTGGCCGAGCGCACCGTCCGCGCCACGGCGGAGGGACATGCCGACATCGCAGCCTGGGCCGGGCAATGGCCCAAGGTGCTGTTCGCGATCGAGGACTGTCGGCATGTGAGCAGACGGCTGGAAGGCGATCTGCTACGGGCCGGTCATCGAGTGGTGCGGGTCACCACCCAGCTGATGGCCGGGCAACGCCGCTCCGGCCGGGAACGCGGCAAGTCCGACCCGATCGACGCGCTGGCGGTGGCCCGGGTGGCACTGCGCGAGCCGGATCTGCCGATGGCGCATCTGGAGGGCCCTTCCCGAGGGTGAAGCTGCTGGCCGACTACCGTGATGACCTGGTCAGGCAGCGGACCCGGATTTGCAGCCAGCTGCGCTGGCCCCTGCACGAGCTCGACCCGGAGCTGGAGATCGCCTCGCGCGGGCTGCGCCGCCGGTGCGTGCAAGACCGGCTCAGTCAGCACCTGGCCGGCATGCTCGGCATCGTCGCCCATCTGGCCCGTGAGCTGCTGGAGCGCTGCCGCCAGCTGACCGTGCGCACCAACCAGCTGGAGAGCCAGCTGCGCAAGCTCGTCCAGACCCTCGCCCCGCAGTTGCTGGCCATCCCCGGGTGCGGCGTGCTCGGCGCGGCGACCATCATCGGCGAGACCGCGGGAGTGCACCGTTTCCGGTCCAAGGCGGCCTTCGCCCGCTTCACCGGCACCGCGCCCATCCCGGTCTGGTCAGGCAACAGCAGCCGGGTACGGCTCAACCGCGGCGGCAATCGGCGTCTGAACTCGGCTTTGCACATGATCGCCGTGACGCAGACGCGTGGCGTCGGCCCGGGCAAGGCCTACGTCGAGCGTCTGATGGCCGAGGGCAAGACCCGCACCGAGGCCGTTCGCCTGCTGCGCCGACGTATCTCTGACGTGGTCTACCGTGCCCTCCGGCGCACCGACACTACTGCCTCGCAGACGAATGATCACAAGATGGCCATGGCGGCTTGACGACATAGGAGCATCGCCGAGCTCGACCGGCCACACACGCACTCGTGACCTTCATCGACCAGCACGCCGATGTGTTCGGTGTCGAGCCGATCTGCCGTGTCCTGACCGAGCACGGCTGCCCCATCTCCACCAGCACCTACTACGCCGCCAAGAGGCGCCCGCCCTCGGCGCGGGCGATGCGCGACGCCGAGCTGGACGAAGTCATCCAGCGCATCCATGCCGCCAACTACGGCGTCTACGGCGCCCGCAAGGTCTGGCAGCAGCTGCTGCGCGAGGGGCATCGGGTGGCCCGCTGCACCGTCGAACGGCGCATGCGCGCCCTCGGCCTGCAAGGCGCCCGCCGCGGTAAGAAGATCCGCACCACCACATCCGATCCCGGGCACGAGCGGGCGGCCGACCGGTTGCAGCGCGACTTCACCGCCTCCCGGCCGAACGCCGCCTGGGTGGCCGACTTCACCCACGTGACGGCCTGGTGCGGGGTGGTCTACGTCGCGTTCGTCGTCGACGTCTACTCCCGGGCGATCGTCGGCTGGGCCGCCTCGCCGACCAAGCACACCACCCTCGTACTGGACGCCCTGGACATGGCGTTGTGGCGGCGCGAGCGCACCGGACACCCGGTCGGACCGGGACTGATTCATCACTCGGACGCGGGCAGCCAATACACCTCTTTCCGGTTCACCACCCATCTGCTGGCGGCCGGTATCGACGCCTCCATCGGCACGGTCGGCGACGCGCTCGACAACGCCCTGATGGAATCGCAGATCGGCCTGTTTAAGACCGAGCTGATCAAGCCTCGAGGCCCCTGGCGCAGCCTGGCCGAGGTGGAACTGGCTACCGCCGAGTGGGTGGCCTGGTTCAACAGCACCCGCCTGCACTCAGCCATCGGACACCTCCCGCCCGAGGAGTTCGAGGCGATCTACTACGCTCGACACCACCCCAACGAAGCCCTAGAAATCAATCGCTGAGGTCTCCATCAAAGCCGGGGCGCTTCAGAGTGGCGCCGGCGGGGGTTGTAGAACCCTTCGAGGTAGCTGAAGAGGGCCCGTTCGGCTTCTGACCTGGTGTGGAAGGTGCGCCGGTCGATCAGCTCGCACTCCAGAGAGGCAAAGAAGCTCTCGGTGACGGCATTGTCGAAGCACGTCCCGGTTCTTCCTGTCGAGGGACGGACGCCGGCCTGTTCGCAGCGCCTGCCGAAGGCAATCGATGTGTATTGACTGCCCTTGTCGCTGTGATGAATCACCCCGGACTCGGGCCGGCGCTGGTGCAGCGCCATCGCCAGCGTGTCAGTCACCAGCTCGGTGCGCATGTGATCGGTCATCGCCCAGCCGACGATCCGGCGGGAGAAGACGTCGAGAACCACTGCCAGGTAGACGAAGCCCTGCCAGGTCGGCACGTACGTGATGTCGGCGGTCCAGACGCGGTTCCGTGGCTACGGAGCTGAACTGGCGTTTGACCAGGTCGGACGCGGCTGCAGCGCGCCTGTCTGCGATCGTCGTCCGGCAGCCCTTACGCCTGCTCACCCCGGCCAGCCCGGCTCGGCGCATGAGCCGGGCCACCCGCTTGCGACCCACCCGGACCCCGTCGATATGACGCAGGTCGGCATGGATGCGCGGCGCACCATAGATCTCATCCGAGGTCCGGTGATGGTGGCGGATCATCTCCGTCAACTCGGCGTCGCGGCGGGCCCGAGCAGGCGGGCCTCGCCGTTGGCGAGTGGCCCAGGCGTAGTAGCCCTGGCGCGACACACCCAGCACCCGGGCCAGCAGGGAGACCTCGTGGTGGTCCTTCTCCGCATGGATCAGCCGGAACTTCATCTCGGCAGATCCGTTTCCCGCGCGAAGAAAGCCGCAGCCTTGCGCAAGATCTCCTTCTCCTCGCGCAGGATCTTCACCTCGCGTCGCAGGCGGGCCAACTCGTCCTTCTCAGCGCTGGTCGGGCCGTCTTGGCGGCGGCCGTCATCCAGGTCAGCCTGACGCACCCAGGTACGGATCGATTGCGCGGAGGGCTGGAACTCCTTGGCGAGTTCTTCAGGCGTGCGCCCCGCACGCACCAGCTCCACCATCTGCCGGCGAAACTCCGGCGGATAGTTGTTCGGCACAGCAGACTCCTTCTTCCGGGAACCAGGGTTCCCCAGAGGTCAGGTGTCCACCAAACCGGGCCAACTCCAGGCGCCGCCGGGCATGGCCCAGTTGTCGTTGCCGGAGCGGCGGATGAACAGCAGCTCGCTGGCCTCGTTGGTGAATCGCCCTCACCCCGAACGAGACCACCACGTACATCGGCAACAGCAACTCCAACTCGTTCTCTCTCACAGAACGGTGGGCTTTTGAGATCTCCCAGCCAGTATGGCGCCGGCGACAATTGCGGCTAGGCCGAACACGGTGGAGATAGCCGGTTGTTCTTGCAGAAGGACGGCTCCGAGCACTACGGCGAAGGCCGGCGACAGGTAGAAGGCGAGTGCTGCGTGGGCCGGTCCTGAGCGGCTGATCAAGGTGTAGAACAGGACGAGAGTGCCCCCGGTGCACACCACGCCGAGCACCAGCAGGGCGCCCAGGGCTGGCAAGCTTGGCATGCTTGCGGGGAGCGAGAACAGGCCCGGGATCAGGAGCGCCACGGTGGTTATCAACATCGCTCCCGTGGCCACGCCGAGGGGCTCGGCGTCAGCCAGACGGTGTCGAATCATCAACGCGCCGGCGGCGTAGCACACGGCGGACGCGAGAACGAGGAGGCCACCCAGCAGGGCTTGATATCCGCCGCGTAGATCGATCCCGAACAGGAGGACGAGGCCGAGCAAGCCGAGGAGAAGCCCCAGAGCGCCTTGCCGGCCTCGCGGCCTTTCCTGAGGCGCGAATCGCATCGCTAACAGGGCGACAAAGAGCGGCTGCGCTCCAACCAGGATGCTGGCGATGCCGGCGGATACGTACTGCTGTCCCACGGTGAGTAAGAGGAGCGGTGCTGTGGACTGCATCAGCACGGTTTCGATAACGGCGCGTGGGCGTTGGAGGAGGGGTTGCAGGGCCTGGCGGTGGAGGGCGATGGGGGTGAGGACAGCTGCGGCGGAGGCGGTCCGGCCGAGCACGACGAGGGTGGGGGACAGTTCCCTGAGCGTGATCTCGATGAGGAGGTACACCGTCCCCCATAAGGCGGAAAGGACGATGAGTTGGCTCCAGGCGCGGCGGTTCATCGACGCGCGTGCCGCGAGGAGGATCCGGTTAACGCGTGAGCAGGAGCTTTGTGGCGAGTTCCTGGACGCAGTCCGATCGGCTCCATGGCATAAGCATTACCAGGAGTTCGCGGAGGCGAAGAAGGTTTCGTGCAGACGAGGTCGCACGTGCAAGTGCTTCTGCCTGGATGGCGACACGGCAGGCGTTCTCGAGATTTCTGCCCTGGATCAGAGCGTTCGCCGCGTCGATCAGGGTGCCGCCTCGCTCGCGTACGTAGCTGTCAGGGAAGCGGGCGAGCGCTTCGTTCAGCGCGTTCATCGCTGCCTGTGGCTCGTTGAGGCGCATGAGACAGCGTCCTTTGAGCCGCGCGAGGTGAATGGGGGAGTTGTAGAAGGCCAGCCAGGGTGGTGTGTTTTCCTCGGTCACCCGGTCGAACGCGGTTTCGGCTTCGTGTAGTGCCTTGGTTCCCGCCAGGCGGTTTCCGAGGATGGCGTGTGCTTCGCCGGCGGCTTCGGCGATCCACGAGCGGACCGCGGGAGGCATTGCGGTTCCCGTCTTCTCCTTGGCCGTGGTCAGCAGCGTCAGGGCGTCCTGTCCCTGCCTGGCGTGCAGGGAGATGTAGCTCAGCACGCCGAGTACGTAGGCGTGCATGCCGCGATCGTTGGCGCGATTGGCGAGCGAGAGAGCCAGGCGACAGTACTTGTCCGCGGTGGGGTACTGCTGAACGTCGATGGCCAGCCAGGCCGCCAGCTGGGCGGCATCGGCGGCTGCGCGCAGCAGGTCTCGGTTGATCGCCGTAGTGCGGCCACGGTCTTGCAGGTCGAGAATCCGCCTCAGGTGTGTCGTCACCTCCCCCTGTACGCTGCGGGCGCCCGAGAGGTAGTCCATCCGCCGGTAGGTCTCGGTCATCGCGGTGAGACCTTCGACCAGGCCGGGAGCTACGAAGCCGCTCGGCTGAAGCTCAGCGACCTCCGGGGGCGTCGGCAGCTCCAGCGCTGCCGTGTCCAGCGACACGCCTGCTCCCGGTCCGAGAACGGTCTGGTCGGCTTCGCGGTGCTGTTGTTCCTGATCGAGGTGCCGGAAGTCGAATTGATCGCAGATCAGGGCGCTGGCGCTGCATTGGTACAGCTCGGCGAGCCTGCCGAGGCTTTCCATGCTTGGCGCGAAGCCGGTGGGCCCGGGCCACATCTCCCAATAGGAGAACGTTTTGTTGGTTTTTTCGTCCTCCGGCCATCGTTTATTCCACTCGCGAGCCGCATCGCTCTGACTCCATCCATGGGCGATGCGGAACGCCACGCGCATGTTGACCCGGTAACGGACGCGGATTGCCTCGGCGGCCTCAGTCCATGTCAATCCTCTGCTACGCAATTCTGATGCGTACTCCGTTTGAGCTTGTCGGCGCCCAGGCTTGCCGTTCGACATGCAATCCACCCTATTGGCTCGACTTGATTTCCCCCGCATATTACGTCTTGCGGCTGGTCGACGGGCTGGCTGGCGAACTATTCCCATTCCTGCTGGGATAACGCCGGGAAATGATCCCTGTGTAGCGAGGTTGTTTCGATGGGCAAGTGTGCGGATCCTTGAGATCAAGCCATTGCGGCAGGTTGTCGATAAGGATTCCACGAGGAAAGCCGCAATGATTAACGAATCGGACAAATGGCTATGACCTCCCAGCGAAGTCGCGCCGGGTGAGCTGTCGCTCTGCCGGCCTGTGAATGACGACACTCAGATCACGGCCGACTGGCCGCGTAGCCTTCCCAGTTTGTGATCGTGGCGTGGCGCCCTTGGCCCAGGGCCGGCGCATCTATGTGCGCTGTTCTGTCACGCCATGTGCGGGTGGCCCGGTGTGTTCTCCCCGCCGTCCCGCACACCCGCGCAGGCCGGGCGCCCACACCCCGCCGGCCGCCCGGCCTGCGCCTCTATCCCCCACTCGTCAGGAGAGATTCATGAGCATGAGCGACGCCGCTGCCGACGCCTTCGGGAGGAACTTCGTGCACAAGTACCAATTCCGCTTTCCTGATTGGATGCTCATGTATTCCCTACGCGATCGCGGCATCCTCGCCTTCTACTGCGGAGCCTGTGCTCCGGGCGGAATCGTTGTCGGAGCCAGCCGTCCGGAGCAGCTGCTGCGTCTCATGAGCGATGCTGTTCACGCGCAGTGGCAGGATCGCCGTGGCTCGCAGATTCCGAGGGCTTCGCGCGTCATATCCGAGAAGCCGAGCGTCTTCAGCGAGAAGGCCGCTGGACGTTGACATGAAAAGGGAAGATCGCCGCCGATCGCGGCAGGATGAGTCGATACCGGCGTTTGAGTGGACATTGTTCCCGCCGTTGACAGGGGGAACCCTGCGGATCAGGACCACGTCCTGCTGCGGCGCCTTCGAGCTCGCGTTCCTCAACGGCAAATACCTGGTGCTGCGCCCGCTTGATGAGCAGGGAGCTTATGAGGAGACCGGTCGAGGCCGCTATCACGCGGCGGTTGCCGCCTACGTAGCCCTCGTACGACAGCATCGCCAAGACCATCGCAGGAGAGGGGAAGCAGCAGACTTCGACCCTCTCGTGGACGGCGGGATTTGAGCTGAACCGGCGCTGACGATCACGTTGCCTCCGCACACGCGCAATCATGCACCGACCCGAGGCCAAGGAAGTGCCTACGGTGCGAGGCCTCCCGGTTCACTCGAAAACGCTGCCAGCAGGAGGGAGATTATCCGCCAGCCATTAATCGCCTTATCGGCGCGGCCTGCTGCGGTTCTGAGGCTGCGTACTCGTCGACCTCAGAAGAGAACGACTACCGAGAACGTACACGCGTGAATGCGCCTGATGCCTGACCTCACCAGTTGAACAGGCAGAAAGAGGATCAATTCGATGCTGACGCACACCCGGCAGGACGACCAGCCGGCCCTCGACCTCATCACCCACTCCCCGGATGGGGAATCGCGAGGAAGGCTCTTCCGGGCCGGGGACTTCTTCCCAATGTCTCCGACCAAGCACATCCTGTCGGCCACCGACAGCCCCGCCGGCGCCGCGCGGCCCTGGGGGCTGCGCCATCTCGTCGCGCCGACTCCCATCACGGGAGGAAACCACGGGGGTGGGGGAAGCAACGAGACCAGCGAGACCAGCAGCGATGGAAACGGCCCCAACGAGGAGAAGGTCAAGGACTGAGCTCGTGACGCACACAGTCCTGATCATCACGGACGACTCCGACACGGCAGCCGCGCGCGTCGCGGCTGAACTGGCCGGCCGCGAGGTCCCTGTCGTCACCCTGGACAGCGCCGACTTCCCGTCGCTGATCTCGATGGCGGCCCGCATCGAGACCGGCAGTAATGGTTGGACCGGCGTCGTCACCACCCAGCGCGGGGAGTTCGAGCTGGCCGAGGTGGGGGCGGTGTACAGCAGACGGCCGACCCAGTTCCGGATGGACGGGCGGATGTCGTCGCCGGAACGGGCCTTCGCCTACGCGGAAGCGCGCTACGGCTTCGGCGGCGTGCTGGCCGCACTCCGGCAGAGCGGCTGCTTGTGGCTCAACGACCCCATGGCCGCGGTGCGCGCCGAGTACAAGCCGATCCAGCTCGTCATGGCCGCTCGAGTAGGGCTGAGCGTGCCGAAGACGATCATCACCAATGATTTCCAGGAGGCGTACGCGTGGGCGAAGGAGCTTGGTAAGCCATTCGTCTATAAGGCGGTCGGTGGCATCTGGCATGCCGACGAGGGCAAGGTGCGCGTCATCTACACCAAGCCCGTCGACGATCCCGACCAGCTACTCGACCCGGCCCTGGGCCACACCTCGCAGTTGTTTCAGGAGTGGATCGACAAGGCGTACGAGGTGCGGGCCCTCGTCGTCGGCAACGAGGTGCTCGCGGTCCGGATCGATAGCGACAGCGAGCAAGGCAGGATCGACTGGCGCAGCGACTACAACTCGCTCACGTACGAGCCGATCGATCTCCCCGTCGAGGTCGAGGAACGGCTGGTAGAGCTGCACGACCGGCTGAACCTGGTGTTCGGCGCTGCAGATCTGATCTGCGACCCGCAGGGCAGGTACCACTTCCTGGAGACCAACCAGAGCGGGGAGTGGGGATGGCTGAACCAGGAGGCGGGCCTCCCCGTACCGAGGGCTCTGGCCGACGTGTTGCAGAAGGGGCCGGCATGGGTACGCTGACGCCGCCGGACGGCCTCACGGTCCACGAACTGACAGCAAGACTGGCCAGCCACCTGCGGGCACGAGGATCGCTCACGGAGCCGCGATGGGAGAGGGCGCTGCGTGACGTGCCCCGGCACTTGTTCGCTCCTGCTGCGATCTGGTGCACCTCGAACCACGCCAGCGCGCCAAGAGGAAGGTTCGCCCTCGACGATGATCCAGCGGCCTGGTGGGCGGCCGTGTACTCGGACACCTCGATTGTCCTGCAGGCCGACGATGGAGCCGGTGACCCGCTCAGCGGGAAGGGGCTCTTCTCGTCGTCGGTATCGGCCCCCGGCATCGTGTTCCCCTTCCTGGAGCTGTTGGATCCGCAGGAAGGTGATCGCATCCTGGAGATCGGGACCGGCTCTGGGTGGACGGCAGGCTTGCTGTCGTGGGCTACCGGACCGAACAGCGTCACCTCCATCGAAGTGGATCCGGAAATGGCTGCTCGTGCGGCAGTCAACCTCCGTAAGGCGGGATACAGCCCTCATCTGGTAGTCGGCGATGGGATCAAGGGCTGGTCTGAGCACGCGCCGTTCGATCGCGTGCACGTCACGGTGGGCGTGTCCGACATCCCGATGGCCTGGATTGAGCAGACCCGGCCAGGGGGCATCATCGTCCTGCCCTGGCACGCTGGCGGGCTCGTCGGTCACCAGCTGCGCCTGACGGTGGTGGACGAGGCGACCGCGGTCGGCCGCCTCCACGGGGCGGCCAGCTTCATGATGCTGCGCGAGCAGCGCTACAACTCCAGATGGAGCGGCCATCACCATGAGGCAGCGCACCGATCCACGACCAGGATCAACCCTCGCACCTTCTGGGACCTGGACCGGGGTGCGCAACTGCTGTGCATCGCCCTGGTGCCCCGCGTCGGCTGGTACGACCTCAGCGAAGACGGCGAGAACTCGCTGCTGCTGTACGAGCTGGACGACCATACCGCCGAAGGCTCCTGGGCGGCCTGCGACCACAAGCCCGGAGCGGCAGAGGCGGAGGTGACACAGTACGGCGACCGGCGGCTCTGGGACGAACTGTTGTCCGCCTACCGGCAATGGATCTCACTCGGTAGACCTGGCTATGACCGGTTCGGGCTGACGGTCGATCCGGCGGGCACCCATCTGTGGCTCGATCACCCCAGCGCTCGGATGTGGACGCTGCAGACCTGACGGCTCAGGCGATTGTGGACGCTGCAGACCTGACGGCTCAGGCGATCCGGATCCGCACGGTCTGGCCGCCATCGGTCGACAGTAGCTTCTGCTGCACGAGGAGGGGGACGGCGGCAGCAGCCGTCCCCCTCCGCGCCTTTCCTTCGAGCTTTGATCCAGATTCCGCTGAACCACCATGTACGACTGGTCGTGGACCACCGCGAAGCACGTTGCCATCGACCATGGCAACGACATGGGCGCCGTGACCAGGAAGGCTCTACTCATACCCGTTGCGGTTGTCGATCGAGGGACAGCGTGTCAGGACCGGTGGGTGATGTCGAGGTGCTGCGGGGCCGAGATGGGTTGAGCGCGCTTCAGTAACCCAGGAGACGGTGGCAGGCGATGTTGCGCAGTCGAAACTCCCGTTTGTGAGCGGGGAACAGCTCGTCGCACCGCATCACGAACAGCGATGGAGTTCCACCGCGTTCGGATGGTGTCGTCGAATCCGGGCGCGGGCCGCTTTGGCCACGCTTCGATCGGGGGCTCGGCCGGGAGGGGCGGTGGTCGCTTGCTGTGTTGGCCAGCCGGCGCGGCTGTGAGGGTTGGCGGCGAGGGTGCGGCTCGTCAACCTCTTCACGCTTGTTCCCTGTGCCAACCTGCTCGGTGCCCTCGCCTTGTCCCCGTGCTGCGGTCCTAACATGGGGGAGGGCCAAGGAAGCCGGGACAGGGAAGGCGGATCCCGCGCTGGACGGACGCGACGGCAGGGACTCCGCGGGAGCAACATCACGAGTGAGATCTGGCAGGGTACTCATGGCATGCGGCGAGGAGCTCCGCCCCATCGGCAGGTGGGACCGGGCCGAGCCCTCCCACAGCTACCGCACCGGCCATGGCGGCAGCGCCGCCCACCAACAGGAGAATCTTGGCGCTCACTCGTCCTCGCGGCCGCTCAGCCTTCTTGTGCATTCCCCACCCCGATGCACATGATCCTTATGCGCGCGCAGCGTACGTGCGGCTCCTCGTGCTTCACTGCGGGCTTTGATCTTCCGTAAGGCTGCCCATGACGAACCTTGTTCATGGCGGCGTCGGTGCGCGAAGCCTTGGCTGGATGTTGCGGTGCCGGCCGAGCGTGAAGCGCTTGGCGATTCCAGCTCTACCGTGGTTGGCGATCTGTCAGCAGTCGAAGCGGGATCATGATCCCAAGAAGGCGATAAGCCTCACCCATATACCTCTTCGTATTCAATGCATTACTCTCTGTTGAGAGTACGGATGTCGCCATCGAGATCGCGCGGGGGCTGCGATGAGACGTATTGTCGCAAGATGCGGTGCTATTGCCATGGTCGGGATGCTAGTGATGGGAGTCCCCGCGACGGCCGAAGCCGCAAGAGGGGTCCTGATCATCAATGACAGGCTCTATTACAACCCGAGCGGCTGCTTCCCGATTGACGAGTTGCCAGCGTATGTCTTCAATGACACCAGTCACGTCGCCTTCATCCACGAGGGATCGAAATGCGATGTAGACATCAATGCGGTGCTCCTTCTAGGTCAGGTAGAGATCGCCAAGTCGGGTAGGAGCGTTTTTGTCGGATAGTCCACTTCTATGGTGCCTGGTGTCCCGGTGTAGACTGATGCAACCGATGATGCCTTCCATGTGATGAATATTTGGCGTCTGTCCTGCCGTCTGGCTGCATAAAATTATCGACCGAGGCTGATTATTGGTGATTTGCATCGCGTTTCTCTGATCATCGTGGGTGGAGGAGTTGATATACCGGAACTGACATGACCGGCTCCGCGGGAGGTGCCTGATGATTCGGGAAAACCTTCTCGTAAGGGGCAACAGGGTAGGGCGTTCGGGTTCCACCCGTTACCCTGCCCTAATCGCTGTCACGCTCGGCGTGAGCCTCGGGGCACCGCTTGCAGCGCAAGCAGGTGCCGCTGACTATTGCCCGCCAGTCTCCGAGCAGGCGTATCAGATGTTCGACATCAAGAGTTGGTGCGCCGCTGTCAACGATGACTTCAGGAACGGGCGGCCCGTAGACCTTATCGGGAGCCTGCAGAAACACCGGAAGCGTCCTGCTCCTTCCGCACCTCCTCAGAACCGATCAGACCAGCCAAGAGTGAGGATCACTCCTTCTCGTCCCTCCGGCGGTGAGCGGCTGGATCGAGATCCAGATCCAGTGAAAACACGTAGGGCTCCGGCGGTTGAGCGAAGGCCAGGTGCTGATAACCGGAGCCGGACTGAGCCGAGGCGCCAGCATGGGGACCAGATCGAGCGGCCACGGCCAGTCAACCCCGAAGAGAAGCGCGAAAGCTCGCGCAAGCGGAAGAAGAAGGGTTCTCGGCATCAGGAACGGCCTACCGCGGCGCCACCTTCGGTTTCAAGCATCCCAGTGCCGTCGCCCGTCAGGTCCCGCACGGAACCAGCACCCGGCATGAGTTCTCCCGCGAATCTTCCGGACAAGCACGTCTCCGGTGACACCTGGCCTGTTCCGGTAGGCGGTGCCGTTTTTGCCTTGGTCGTGATGCTGGTCAGCGGTTTGCTGATGCGCTGGGCCCGCGTACGGACCGTACCGAGTCTTACGATGACGACGCTCCCTGCAGGAACTCGCCCGCGTCAGCAGCCGTCTGCTCCTCCACAAGTGCAGCACAACCATGCGTTGGCATCTACAGCCTGTCCGACCAAGGAGGTGACCGCGGCGGAGCCTTCTCCTGAGGTCGAGGAGCGGAATTGGAGCCACCAAGAAGCGGGGGTCACACCGAGCGAGCCTCCAACAGCGTCGCTGGTCGTGTGTAAGCCGGCTATTGCACAGGTGGAGGTCTTCGGCCCCTTGCGGGTGCGAGTAGCGGAGCAGGAAGTTTCCTTCGGC
Organism: Nonomuraea composti; assembly: GCF_012034275.1. Classification (NCBI taxonomy): domain Bacteria; kingdom Bacillati; phylum Actinomycetota; class Actinomycetes; order Streptosporangiales; family Streptosporangiaceae; genus Nonomuraea; species Nonomuraea composti. The sequence continues at coordinate 40,630 of NZ_JAATEP010000049.1, forward strand.
AGGGCCGATGGCCGTGCGCTGCTCGCTCTGCTGGCCACGTCCAAGGACGGCGAATCGTCGGAGTCCTTGATCGCGCGCTTGTGGCCCAGGGACGGGGAGCGGGGCGTGCGCCGGCTGGAGACCGCCATCCGTGACATCAACGGTGCGATGCGCCGGGCGACGGGACTCGGTGCCGAGGTGAAGTTCGTCGTCAAGGCGGAACAACGGCGCAGCTTGCCGCCGGTGCACTTCGACGTCGACTGGTGGCGGTTCGAGCAGGCGTACGTGAAGGCCAACACCGCCGATTGCGACTCCGGTCGGCGGGAAGCGCTGCGGCAGATGCTGGACCTGTATCAAGGCCCGTTCCTGGCCGGTCGGGATGACCTGTGGTGCCTTCCCCTCCGTCAAGCCGCGCTGAACCAAGCCCTGACGGCGGTGACGCAGCTGGCCGAGTTGGAGCGCAAACAGGACCCGGATGGCGCCTTGGGCACCCTGACGTTGGCAGTCAATCGGATCGATCCCCACAGCGAGGTGCTGTGGTGCCAGATCATGACGATCCAGGGCGAGCTGGGACGGTTGCCGGCAGTGGAGCTGACCTTCCGGCAGCTCACCGAGCGCCTGTCGGAGATTGACGCCAAGCCTGGGGCGCAGGCTCGGCGCACCTACGAGCGCTTCATCAAGTAGGTTGACGGCTCGCCTGGCAACGCACCTCTGTGTGGATTACTCCGCCTGGGTGAGTGCCTTCTGATCGCGTGCCGGGTACGTGGCCAGGGCCTCGTTCGGTACGAGGTGAGCAGGCGTGGTGCCGTAGATGCGGGCCAGGAGGCGGAGCGCATGCGCTGGCGGGCGGCGGCCCGAATGGGGCCAGCGCTCGTAGTCGTACAAGCGATCTTCGCGCAAAGCCGCTCTCGCGAGGTCGAGGCGGGCGTGGGCGGTGACGACCTGCCTTGCGGTGAGTCCTGCGGCGTAGCGGTAGAGCCGTAGCGGGCTTACCTGGTGGTCGAGGCTGAGGACGATGGCGATCTGATCGATGGTGAAGCCATGCTCGCGCAGCAGGCGGCTGCGGCGTCGGCAGTCGAGAAGCGTCTGATAGCCCTGGCCGGACATGCGTGTGTTCCTTCCCGGTGATGGCGTTGATGGGTGCACCCGGGATCGGGTCGGTGGAGGGTAGGGCGGCTGGGTTGAGCGGCTCAAGCTGCTGTTTGGGGTGATCGATCCGTCCGGCCTGGGGTGGCCGGGGATGACGGCGCTGGCGTTGTCGCAGGTGGTTGTGGCTGGAGGCTGGGTGGTTCTGGGCCGTGGGATTGGGGGTGTGAATCGGGCGCGAAGGTGGTTGATGGTGCTGGCCGCTCCCCGGATCGACCGGGGTGTCATCGGAGGAGATCAGCGGTGAACCAGTACTACGACCAGGAGATATGCGTTCCAGAAGGCGGCTTTCGGCATGGAGGAGAGCCGCTGTGCCAGGGCCGGTTGCCGGATCTGCGGCCAGCTCAGGTCATGGAGGGCGTTCGGGCCGGATGCGCCGGAGACGGCCTGGTGTGGCGGCAGGCATTCGCCGGCCGAGAGGATCAGGCCGCGCCCGCGCGTCATCTGGTGCGGCTGTTGCTGCGAGACACGGTCCGGGCGGAGGACGCGGAGTGGGTGGCGGCCGAACTGACCAGCAACGCGCTTCACCACACGAAGTCCGGTGCGCGGGGCGGGTTCTTTGTGGTGGAGGTGGCACGGACCGCTTCGGTCGCTCGGGTGACGGTGTACGACCTGGGTGGGGGAGCTGTTCCGGACTTCGGCCGAGCGGTGGCCGCCGCCCGGCGGGAGGAGCCGGACCTGAGCGAGAGCGGCAGGGGACTGGCTGGGGTGGCTGCACTTGCCGATCGGGTTGGGCTGGCGGGGAACCCCGCGTGCGGGCATGCGGTTTGGGCCGAGTTCAGCCTCGTCTCTGGCGGTGCCGAGCCCCGTCAGCGAGTCGGGCGCGACACGTCAGGTCGTCATCAGGGGTTCGATGAGCACAGCCAGGGCGTCGTCATGGCCGCGAGCGTAGGAGATGTGAATAGCTTGGACCCTTCGATCGCGCTGCGGAGGGCCGCGTAAGCCAGAAGGCGGACCAGGTGTCCGCATACGGTCAGGAGGCGTGGGCGCGGCATGAGCTGCGGAAGCTGCGGAGAGAGCGCCCGAACTGGGCGTTCTTGGTGGTGCATTACCGCTGGCTGGCGCTGCGCGGCAAGCACTCGGTCATCGTTGCTACCGGACCCGACACGCTGCGGGCGATGCTGCCCGAGATAAGCGGCGACCGACTCCTGTCCGCCATGGGGCCAGAGATGGATCACGTCGAACCCCAGAGAGCGGAGACGGTTGATATACCCGCCGGGACAGTGCTGAGCGGGGCGATGCCGGCTGTGAAGGCCGGGGTGTTGCCCGCGCGCCTGTCCGGGACAGGCACGTGGGTGGCCATTCCGCGTCCGGTCAGGACGGGACGGCGGCCATGGCGATGGCCGTGGTCACGTCGGCGTGCTCGTCACGCGCGAAAGCGTACAGAGTCGCGCAAGCAGCCCGCTGGCGGAAGGCATCGCATGAGCGGATGGTTGCCCATGGTCATGGGGTGACTCTGCAACGGCCTGTTGCCCGGTGACCTGCAAACGGCTTGAGATGAGCGCGTGAGGCAGGGCCAAGGCTGGAGGCGCTCGCAAGGGATGTCGGTGTGAAGTTGCGGGTAGCGTTCGTCTGCGCGGTTAAGACCGCTACTCCGGGCAGTGCCGTTTTCCATGGTCAGCGCCTTTCGGGTGGCGCGCTGCGCGCCCCGACTCGCCTTAAGGCGACTGGGGAATAGGTGTGTGGGCTTGTTGTGGGTGGTGGCCGGCGGCTTGACTGGCCGGCTGTCTAGTGTCCGCCCGCCTGACTGTTCATCACCGGACATCTTGATGCTTGTGCCGCGGTGCCGGCGTGCATTTGACCGGCGCCCGCCGAGCCGAATGTTCGTCGGTTGTGCCCGGGGTCGTGGGCGTCTGGAGGGGTTGAGACGCCATCTCCTAGAAGGGCGTCTCGATCGTCGTCGCAGCGATGGGTAAGGATGATCACCGGGCTGGCGCCGTCGTACATCAGTACCCGTACGGGACCGCAGGCGACCGGCCTGCGAATGTGGGCCGCGCCCACCTCGAGTGCACTTTCCGTCATGTACATATTTCGTTTCGCCGCCCAGGGCGGGAGTGTCGCTGAAGTCTTCGCGCTTCTTCTTGAAGTGGATGCATCCCCATCGTTGCGTTGAGGGTTGGCGAATTTAGGGCGACCCGGTTCCGGTTAGGAAGTCAAGCTTCTTTTAGTGCCTTCTCGCAGAACGGTTTAGCAGCTCACCAATCATTTAGTGAGGACAGCCTCTCCAGCCGTTGCGGTAACCGAGAAATACGTTGCGACCGCTTGCCATGGCCCGGCCAGCCGAGACATCGTCGAGCCACACGGAAATCGTCGGCCCCGGAATTCAGGGCCGGAAAAATGGAAGGGATGTGCCCGCGATGGCAACTCGCAACCTCGAAACTCGTGCCCCGGAAATCGTTTTTGGCGACACCCTCGAAATCACCTCCGGCAACGTTGCTGATATGGCCCCGTACGCGACGGACACGGCTGCCACACCGCCCTCCGGGGCGACGGTGGGGGACATGCCGAACGACCGTCAGGAGGCGCTGTGGGCCGCACTGGTGGCCAACCCCGGCGCATCCGCCACGGTGATCGGCGCGGCGGCGGGAATGAGCCGGATGGCTGCAGGCAAGATCCTCAACCAACTCGTGGCCGAAGGACGGGCCCGAAGGGAGACGGGCGGGTACGACGGAACGGGCCGTGGCCGCACCCCCGACCGCTGGTATCCGGCCGTGACCGACACCGCGTCGCTCGTTGAGCAGGACCACGGCGAGGGTGACCTCCGAGCGGTGCAGGACGACGCCACGGTCATACCCGTCCAGCCCGCTGACGAGGTGATCAGCGATGACTCGGCCCCGACGAGCGCCGAGACGGAGGACGCACAAGAGACCGCTGCGAGCACCGTCTCCCCACAGTCCGACATGGAGATGCCGCAAGCAGTCAGAGAGGAGCCCGGCGTCGCGGAGCCGGAGGGCACTCCCGCTCCTGGTGACGGCCAGGTGGCGGCCCAGGATCAGGAGTCTGGAGAGGGCGAGGATGCCCCGGCGGCCGACATGGATCCGGCGCGCGAGCAGGCGCGGACCGAGCTCCTGGAACTGGCCGAGCTGTTCATCGGTGCGGCGACCGCGATAGGGGAGGGCGAGGAGGCGGTGCTGGCCCTGGGCCGGTTGGAGATGGCCATTGCCCGCGCGCCGCAGGTGCACCGCAGCGCCCGCGCGGTGCTCACCGGAACCACCCCGGCCCGCCCTTCGGGTAGGGGCGAGGGCGTGGCGGCGGGGAGTTCGATCCGGCACGGTGCGCTGCGCGACCGAGTGCTGGAACACCTCAACGAGTACCCGGGCAAGGAGTTCACCCCGTACGAGATCGGGCGGGCCCTGGACTCTTCCTCCGGTGCCGTGGCCAACGCCCTGGACCGGCTGGTCAGCCTCGACCAGGCCGAGCTGACCTGCGAACGGCCTCGCCGGTTCCGCCTCGCCAGCACGTCCCCCACCTTCTGACGCCAGGCGGAGAGCGGCCTCACATGAAGGTCCGCTCTCCGCCTGGGATCACCTCCTGCACCGGGCACGTACGCCTCCCCTCCCGTGCCGAGGCCCGGCCTCTGTCCCTCCCCTTCACGCCTGTTTCGCGACCTGCCTTTGAAGGAGGCAACTGTCATGGCTCACGAGATCGAGATCTTCGCCAACGGTTCGGCCGGGTTCGCTGCCGCCGGTAAGCCGGGCTGGCACGGGCTCGGCTACACCGCGCCCGGCCCGATGACCGCCGAGGAGCTCCTGTCGAACGCCCAGCTCGCCGGGTGGAACGTGCGCAAGGTACCAGTCGGTCCGGTGACCGACCCGCTCACCGGCCAGCCGGTCACCACGGATGAGGACTTCCTGGTGGTGCGCACCAACCCGGTCACCGGTGCGCCGGAACGGCTCGGCCGGGTCGGCCGGGAGTATGAGGTGCTGCAGAACGAGGAGGTGACCGCGTTCCTGCAGACCCTGGTGGATGAGTCGGGGGCGGTGTTCGACACCGGCGGGTCGCTGAACAACGGGCGGCGCATCTTCGTCACCATGCGGCTGCCCGAGCCGCTCATGGTCGGCGGGTTCGATCAGATCGACCTGTACCTGGCGGCGTTCTCCCGGCATGACGGGTGGGGGTCGTTCGTCACCGTGGCGACCCCGGTCCGGGTGGTGTGCGCCAACACCGAACGGGCCGCGCTGGCCAACCATGCCTCGAAGTTCACCGTCCGGCACACCGGCCGGATGGCCGGGCGCATCGCCGAGGCGCGCGATGCGCTGAAGCTGACCTGGAAGCACGGCCAGGCGTTCGCCGCCGAAGCCGAAAAGCTCCTGGCCACCCCGATGGATTTTGCCGAGTTCCGCCAGTTCACCAACGTGCTGTACCCGATCCCGGCGGGCGCGAAGAATCTGGCGCGCAAGAACCGTGAGCTGACCTTGCGCCAGCTGGAGCACCTGTTCGCCCACGCGGCCACGCAAGAGCCGATCCGCAACACCCGCTGGGCCGCCTACAACGCGGTGACCGAGCGGCTGGACCACCGCAGCCCGGTGTTCGGCGGCCGCGATGTGGCCGCCGTGCGGGCCGAGCGGGCGCTGCTCGACGACCACGACCACGCCAAGATCAAGACCCGCGCGTTCCGCCTGCTGGCCACCGCCTGAACCGTAGTCCCACGCGCTCGGTACGGCCCCGGCGCGGGGCCGTACCGGGCACCACGCCGCTACACGGCGACATGCCCGGAGCCGCCCCCGACGCCGGGCCCATGGCCACATGGGCCACCCGGCCCGGCCCACCTCACGTACGTCATCAACCGACACCGAAGGAGATCGTCATGGGACGACTCGAAGACCTGGCCGTCCACTACGCCAACGCCGCCCGCTGGGAACTGAGCGAGGCGCTCACCCGCATCGCCACCCTCGACGACGAGGGCACGTTGCACGACAAGGACCTGGGCCGCATCGCCTACGCCTACCAGCGGATGTCGTGGTGGCAGCAAGTCACCGACCTCACCCACGGCCGCGAAGAACCGATCGACGGCGCGACCGCACTGCTCACCGTTCGGCAACGCGCCCAGGACCTGCTGATCAACGCCCGCCCGGTGAACAACGGAGGCTTGTTCGTCCTGGCCATGGCCGAGGCCCGCAGGGGCGGGGCCCGAGCCTTTCTCGACGCGACCGAGAAACTCGCCGACGCACTGGCTCTCCTAACCGACCACGACGCCCGCCCGGGCGAGGGGACCACGCCAACCACCTCCGGGACTGAGCAGGTCGAGGGGAGCTGTCCGTGACGCCATGCGCCAGGTGCAGCTTGGAGGCCCCGACCAGGCGCTCACCACATGACCCTCACCTCTCACCAAACCCCTGTCACCTCACGAAAGGACGACACACGATGGATGAGTCCCTCCAGCCCGGCCCTCTGCCTCCGCTCTGTCCGGTGGGCAGCATCACCCCCGCGCGGGACGCCACTCTCGACCACGAAGAGCAGGCGTGGCCCTCGTGCGATCAGCTGACCACCGAAAAGATCACCGCCACTCGTCACACCTGCTACACCGCGGCAGCGAAGGCGATCTTCGCCTTGCAGAACGGACAGCGGTTCACCGGCGAGCAGCTGTTCGTCACCGCCCACGCCCAAGCGGTACGCGCCTGGTGGGACCTGGTGGATGAGGAGATCAGCGGTAAGAAGCTGACCTCCGATCACGCGCTACGCCGGGTGCGGTCCTGGGCCCGCCACTACCTCACCACAGAACCTCCGGCCGCCCGGCCGGGCACGTTGTTCGATCACGCCCTCGCCCACGCTGCTCGCATGGCCGCCCGCGCCTTCCTCAACGACAGCGGCCACCTGCTCACCCAGCACCTCATCCACCAGGCAACTAACTCGGCTACACCCCCCGACGGGTCTGCCGCACCGACCACGCCTGCAACGCCATGAGCGAGAAACCGACCGCGCCAACGCATCCCGGCGCTGGCGACACCCCCGAAGGAAAGGACACCCAGGTCATGAACAACCCCGAGCAGCATCCCGCCACCGGCGCACCTCCCGAAGGGACTCCGACCCCTCTGAAGGCGATCATCGAGCAGGCTCGCAGCGCTCGCCAGCATCACACTGATGATCTGTTCCGGCGTCTGGGCCGGGGCGAGCGGCTGACGGCCGGGCAGATCTACGACACCCTGCACGCGCACACCGTGTGTACCTGGTGGCTGCTGGTGGCCCGGCACATCGAGTACGCCGACAGTGGCGGCTTGCGCCCGTCCCAGGCCGTCGCCAGGTTCATCTCCTGGATCGCCCCCTACGCCACCGATCCCATCCCGCCCGAACCCGCGATGCTCGCAACGGCGCCTCGGGCGGACGTCGAGCGCGCGCCTGCCCTGGACCACCTCGAGCGCAGCCTGGCACTGATCCGGCAAGACGCCGCCCGCACGTTCCTCTCCCAAGCCAAGACGCTTGCGGTGGTCTGCTCGGCGGAGCAGAGCCCTGGCGCTTCGACCGGGCAGGAGACCACGGCATGATCCACCCCGATCGCAGCGGCGAACCCACGGCCCTGGCCGCCGGGAACGGCCCGGAGCTGAAGCGGACGGATCGGTCTCGTCTGGAGTTCTTCCAGATACTCGGCTGGAGTTGGGACATCACCACGGCCAAGAAGCTCACCCAGGGCCGGGCCCCGGAGAGGCTGATCGTGACCGAATGGTGGGCGGCCATGCTCAACCTGGTCGCCATCGATGCCGAGCACGCCGCGCGGGTCGATCTGACCGAGCCGCTGATCGCGGCCACGGTCCCGACCGGCGGCATCCTGATCATCGACGGCTGGCACCGCCTCTGCAAGGCCGTGACCATCGGCCTTCCGGAACTGCACGCCGTGGTGCTCACCGCCGAGGAGGAACGCGCCTGCCGGATCTGCGGCGGAGAAGCGCCGGTAGCGGAGGAGGACATGGCCGGTAGCGCCTGAGCCGGTGACGTAGGTGGCATGCCCCGCCCAGCACAAGTCCAGTGTGCTGGCCGGGGCACACCTCCTGCACCACCGGATCAGGCCCGTCTGCCAGGGTCTTTCCCATGACCGGGGGGTGCTCACCCGCCATGATGGGTGCGGTCTTCTTTGGTGTACGTCAGCGTGGGTCTGCTTGCCCGGTGGCGGGACGTGTGAAGCCGACCAGGTCACGGCGCTGGTAGGTCTCGATTCTGACGACGCTGCGGCGGTTGGGGGCGTGGATCATCTGCCCGTTGCCGAGGACGAGGCCGACGTGCCCGGGGCCGTCGGCTTGCATGTTGAAGAAGGCGAGGTCCCCGGGCTGTTCCTGGCCTGCTGGGATGGGTGGTCCGTGGCGCCATTGGTCGGCGGCGACGCGGGGGATGGCGATGCCGGCTGCTTGGTAGGCGCGCATGGTCAAGCCGGAGCAGTCGAAGGCAGCTGGTCCTTCGGCACCCCAGATGTACGGTTTGCCCAGCTGGGCGTGTGCGTAGGCGAGAACGGCTGTTACCTGTTCGCCCGCAATGGGGAGCACGCACGCGTTGGTGAGGGCGTCGACGAGATGCTGGGCAAGAGGTTCCCACCGGGTGTAGGCGTCAGGGTAGGCCGAGCGCTGCACGGCCTGCGCCGCTCGGGTGAGCGGGAGCCGTTCCCACTTGGGAACGTCGGCGAGGCGGCCGTAGAACTGGCGGGCGGCATGAGCAGGGTCGAGGACCTGCTTACGGGTGCCCCAGCCTTGGGAGGGGCGCTGCTGGAACAGGCCAAGAGAGTCCTTGTCGCCGTACTCGAGATTGCGGAGCCGGGATTCCTGTAGAGCCACGGCGACAGCGATGACTGCCGCTCGCGCAGGCAGATCGCGCTCGTGGGCAACCTGGATGATGAGCGCGGCGTTGCCCCGCTGCTCTTCCGTCAAGCTCTCGCCGAAGCCTTGGAGGGCTGGCACGGCCGAGGCCGGACCGCTTCCGAAGGTGCCGCTCCTTGCCGCAGTCAGGCAGGTCGCGCCGCCCAGGCCGGAAGGGCCGAGCAGCATGCTGGTGACGGCTGCGATGACCGCGATGATGAGAAGCAGGAGGAAGGCGGTGCCGGCCACGGCGTACTTCATCTCGCTCAGCTCCGTTCCGGGGCGGGACCGGTCAGCAGGTCACGTACCGGCTTGCCGGTCGGCGGTGGAAGCTTGCCGGGGCCAAACAGTGCCGAGGTCGGCGAGGTGGAGCCGGGGCCGGTCAGGGCCGAGGGGCAGCCAGACGGGTCCGGCCGGGCCGTTGGCGGTGTGCACGGCCGTGGCCACCGGGACCTCGGTGCTGGCCGCGAGATGTTTGCGGAGGTTGGTTTCCCGGGTGCGGTTGGGAAGCCAGAACAGGACAGGTGTGCTGATGCCGGTGGCCTCGGCGAGATCGGCATAGCCATGCAGCTTGGCGGTGACCTTGGTGAGAGTCTCGGTGCCGGTGTCGTGCTCGAGAAAGAAGTCGATCTCCCGGTTCTGGTCGATCCAATGACCGTAGGCGTCGGGACGGGCCAGGTCGCCCTAGAGCCGGGCGCAGCGCCGTTCGGACCACCACGCCTTCACCTCGGCCTCGGTGCCGGGTCGCCGGGCGTGGTGGTGCAGGTGGGAGAAGAAGTCGTTGACGCCGACCTGATGCCGGAGCCGGGAGGAGACGGCGATGGGGTCGTCTGGGTTGTAGCCGAGTTCTCTGACGGTGACGCCTTTTCGGCTGGCGAGAGCGGCGGCGCCTGCACGGCCGAGAAGCCAGTGCACGGGCTGGGAGCCGGTGCCGTACGGGGCCAGGGGCGAAAGCGGGTAACGGCGTTGAGCGCGTACAGGGCTCCCAGGCGCTTGCGGGCCGACTGCGGAATGCCGAAGAAGATGCGCTGTAGCTGGTGGGTGGTCAGGACGCGGTGCTGGTGCAGGTACGCGAGGATGTTGTAGTCGCGGGGCGTCAACCGGGCGGCGAGTGTAGCCAGGGTGACGCGGTCGAGGCGGGGCTGGCCAGCGGGTACGGGCGTTGCGGGCATAACGGATCTCCTTCGTGGATGGTCTGCTGGTTCGAGCCGACGGGCGGCTACGTGTTGTAGGTGCGCGGATCGAGTTCGGGTGCGTCTCGTTGGGAATGCTTGGCCCCTTGCCGGGGCGGGGCGTCGGCTGGTGCCGGGCTGTTGGAGAAGCGATCGCGCGAGGACTGCCGGATTTCCTGCTCCCTGTCGGCGATGAGGGGCGGAAGCGGCCGCGTCCGTAGGGTGCAGGCGGGAGTCTGCTGCCCGTTGATGACCAGGCGGGTGGCGGCTTGGTAGGCGCCCAGGTGCGTGAGGTCGTGCGGAGTGATGAGCGGGCTGGTGTGGTGTTTGAGCTCGGCGGCGTCCTTGGGCGAGGCGTTGAAGTAGATCTTGTTCCGGGCATCGGCTGACAATGCTTCGCGGAGATCAGCGGGGAGCTGATCGAGGTGCTGGTGGGCCAGGGTGAGGGAGAGGCGGTAGCCGCGTGCCTCGGCCAGGACGTCGTTGATGTGGCCGGGCAAATTCAGGAAATTTTGGCATTCATCGAGGTAGATGGTGGCGTCCGAGCGCTCCGCTTCTGGCTGGGTGGCGCGGCGGGTGGCGGCCTGCCAGGTGTGGGCGAGCAGGATGGAGCCGAACAGCCGGGCCGCGTCGTCGCCCAAGATGCCCTTCGGCAGACGCGCCAGGATGAGCCCGCCGCTGTTGAGCAGCTTGTCGATGGACACGCTGGTGGTCGGGCTGGTCAGGGCGTTGCGTACGAAGGGGCGCAGCAGCACGGCGCGCAGCTTGTTCATCACCGGGCCGATCACGGCGGCCTGACCGGCGGGGGTGAGGGCCTCGTAGGAGTTCCAGAACCCTGTCAGCAGGTCGTCGTCGAGCTTGTCGGTAATGCGAGCGCGGAAGGCGGCATCGGTCAGCAGCCGGGGTACCTCACCCAGGGTGGCGCGCGAGCCGAGCACCCGGGTCAGGGTGAGACATGTCGAGCGGAGCAGGTCGTCGACGCGAGGTCCCCAGGCGGAGCGGAAGCAACGGTGGAAGATGGTGACGATGGAGTCGACGGCGAAGGCGGGGTTCGGTCCGGCGAGTACGTTGATCGTCGGTGGTGGCGCTGGGTCCTGCGGGTCGAACACGACGGTCCTGCCGATCGCCCGCTCGGGAAGGCGGGCGAGTACGTCGTTGATGAGGTCGCCCTTGGGGTCAATGACCAGGGCGCCCCGCCCTGCGGCGGCGTCGGCGAGGATGAGATTGGCGAGCAGGGTCGATTTGCCGACGCCGGTACCGCCGAGGACGTGGGTGTGGTGGCGGCCGTCGGCGACCGGATGGGCTATGGGGCGCTGTGGGCCGCTGTCGCTGTCGCCCAGTACCCGGACCGGGCCGTTCACCGTGTCGCACGGTACGGCCGGGCTGGGGGCGATGGGGCGGGCTCCGGCGCGGGCGATGCCGGGGGCGTCGGTGTCCCAGGGCAGGTGGGCCAGCGCGACCAATTCGTCGACGGACAGCAGGTAGCCGCGATCGAGGCGACGGCTGCGGGTGACTGCGTGGACGCGGAACATGCGGGCGCGGCGCAGGTGCTGATGCCCGGAGGTGAACAGGGCAAAGACGCCGGCCAGACTATGAGCGAGCCCCCGCAGCCGGCCGGGTGCGGATGCGTCCTCGCGGGTGGAGGCGATGGTATAGCGGATGGCGACCTGATAGCGGGGCTGTCCTGCCTTGGTGAGAATGGCGCGGACCTGCTCGGCGCGTTCTGGGAACGTGCGGGCCAGCTCGCCGGGGTTGTGATGGCCGGACATCGGGGCGAACTCGTCGAGGACGTGGCCGAGCGGGCTGCTGCTGCGTGCGCCCCGCAGGTGCGCGGCTGCGCGGTGCGCGCGGCGCAGGCGGTGGCCGGTGGTGGGCCGGGCCAGCACTTGTACGAGCGCGTGCTCGCCGTTGCGTAGCCCGCTCATAGCGCTGAGCAGGGAACGGACCGGGTCGCTCGCGTGGTCGGTCTTGAGCGGGTAGTGCTCGGCGCGGCCGAGGATCAGCCGCCCGCCCACGACATGCGTACCTGGTGGAAGCGGGTGGGTGGCGGGGGTTGTGGTGACGAGCGCGCCGGGCCAGGCTGCGTGGACGGCCTTCTCCACGATGCCGGGAGAGACACTGCCGGGCACCCAGAGGCGAATGCGTACGCCGGCGTCGTCGCCGTGGTACTCCCACACCAGGTGGGGCTGGCCCGCAAGGAGGCGTTTCCAGGCGGGGTGAAGCAGACCGAGGAGCTGGCTCCACAACACCTGGGCCCCATGCGGGTCGCTGTCGGGCGGACAGGAGATCTCGAGCAGCCGGGCGTCCGGGGCCAGCCTGCGGTGCCGCAGCCAGCCCAGCATGGTGTGGGCCAGCATCAGCACTCCCACGAGGAGCAGCACGATGCCGGCGACGTGCCAGCCGTAGCGCAGTGCGTACTCAGGCAGCCGCGCCGGCAGCTCGCGCAGGAACTCCAGTCCCTCTTGGACGTCCTGATCACTGATGTCGCAGAACAGGTAGGGTACGGTCGGGTTCATAGCGGGTCGCTCTCCTCATCCAGGTCGTAGGCGATGGCGCTGCATGGTTGATCCGGGAGGGGAATCGGCGGGTCTTCTGGCTGGCCGAGGAGGGCCAGCTCGGCAGGGTCGGTCGTGATCAGAGCCGCCTCGGCGGGCGACGCGACGATGCTCAGGGCTATGCGCTTCGCGGGGCCAGCGACCATGAGGGCCTCGCCCTTTTCGGCGGTGAGGAGGAACTGTCGTTCGCCGTCGGACAGGTCGAAGGCGTCTCCGACGGCGATGATGGCCTGCGGGGCCTGGCGGAGCAGAATCTGGCTGGCGGCGTTGGCGACGATGGCTTGGCCAAGGTCGCTGCCGAGCAAGTCGGCGGCGTCCTGGGTGATGACGGCGAGGCCGGCCCAGTGCTTACGAGCGGCCTTCGCCATTCGGTACAGGAACCGTGCGCCTTCGGCCTCCTTCATCAGCAGCCAGGCCTCGTCCACCACGACCAGGCGTTTGCGCCGGTCGCGAGGGTTGGCCACGCGCCGCCAGATGGCATCCAGCGCCAGCAGGGTGCCGACCGCCTTGACCTCCTCGGGCAGGTCACGCAGGGAGAAGACGATCAGATGTCCTGCTGGCGTGCTGGTGGTGGGGCCGTCGAACAGCTCCCGGTAGGAGCCGGCGACGTACGGAACGAGCTGGGCGGCCAACTCGGAGCCCGCCTTGCCGGCCCGCAACTCGGTGACAAGGTCTCCCAGGAGCGGTGCGGGTCTGGTCCAGGTGGTCGGGTCGCGGGTGATGCCAGCCTGCTGGTAGGTGGTGAGGATCGCGGAGTCGAGCGTCGCCCGCTGGGACGGGGCCAGCGGGCCGCCGAGCATGGTGGCGATCAGCGTTTGCAGGAACAGCGCGCGCCGGGACAGCACATCGTCGTGAGGACCGTGGCTGGTCGGCAGGTCGAGCGGGTTCCAACGCACTCCGGTGGCGCCGAGCCGCAGGTGTATGCCGCCGACCGCGTGGGCCAGGCGTGCGTATTCGTCTTCGGGGTCGACGACGGCCACCTCGACGCCTTGATAGAGCAGGCGCAGGGCTTCGAGCTTGGTGAAGAAGCTCTTGCCCGCGCCGGAGCGGGCCAGGGTGACGGAGTTGTGGTTGTCCTGGGCGAAGCGATCCCACACGACCACGCCGGTGCCGGGGGTGCTCAGCCCGTACAACACCGCGCTGTCCCCGGTCGCGGTGGGCAGGTCGGAAGAGGTGAACGGGAATGCCGCGGCGAGCGCGGTGGTGTCGAAGGTTCGGGTCAGCTGCACCGCGTCCGTGCCGAGCGGCAGGCTGGTGACCCAGCCCTGCAGAGCGCGGAACGTGGTCGGTTGCGCATCCAGCAGTAGCGAGGCGGCGAGTGCCTGCACCCGCTCCACCTCGGCGTCCAACTCGTCCTGCGCGGTGGCGTGCACGGTGAGATAGAGGCCGACCTTGAACAGCCGACCATGCCCTCGGGCCAGGCTGGCGGCCAGCTCGGTGGCGTCGTCGGCGGCGGCCTCGACGGCGAAATCCTGCAGACGGCCGTGGGCGGCGTCTGCCCGGCTGGCCGACTCCAGCCGGGCGAGCTGGCGGCGCAGCCGCATCGCCGCCACCGCCTGAGGAATCGGCTCGATGTGCAGCGACACGTCTAGGCGGCCGGGGTAGGTGAGCAAAGGCTCCAGCCAGCCGGCGCCGACCTCACGCGGGTAGCCGACGACTGCGAACGAGCGGGCCACCCCGGCGGGAAAAGTCAGCGTGCGGGCGCCGATCTGGAGCGCGCCCGGCGCGAGCGGCATGGACGGTTCGGGCGCATCGCCCTGGTCGCGAGCAGGTTGGGGCCGTCTCATCGGATCTCCTGGCCGTCGGTACTGGTGATGACGTCGTTGGGCAGCGCGGCTGGGCTGGGGTGCCAGCCGCCAGGGTCGAGGCACTCGGAGAGCACCTGATGAGCGGCGTCGGCGTCCACGACGCTGGCGTGGATGCCGAGCACGGCCAGGGTGCGGGCGGCCTCGTCGGCCCGGCGCAGCACGACCGCCGCTGCGGCCTCGCGCCGGACGTTGCGGCGTCCGCGTGCCGGGCCTTGATCGCGCAGCACGATGAGCACCTGCCGGGCGAGCAGCTCTCGCGAGGTGTTGAGCTGCTGCAGGAATGCGGCGTGCTCCGTAGCGCTCTGGGCGAGGGCCGGATGGGGCAGCTCCTCGGCGCGCTGCTCGATCACGGCGATCAGTTCGCCGAGCTCGATCGGCCGAGCGCGGAGCAAGATCTGTGTGGGCGCCGGCAAGGAGTTGAGCCAGCGACCGAAGGCACCCACCAGAGCGGCTTGTTCAGCGGTGGTGCGCAGGTGGAAGGAGACGGTGCTGGTTTCTACCAGCACCGCGACCCCGCCGTCGGCCAGCTCCAGGGCTCCGTCGGTGCGGATCGCGTGCACCGGCAGGCGGAGCGGCGCAGGCAGCTTGCCACGTAGCCGGCACCAGGCGGGCGGCCCGGTCACCTCGCCGGTGGCGGCCACCAACTGCTTCGGGGCACGGGCGAAGCGCAGTCCGGCCAGACCGAACAGATCAAGCGTGAGACCGTCGCGGCGGCCGAGCGCGACGGCCAGGCCGACGGCGAGTAGCGGCAGCACCAGCCCTGCTATCACCAGGACAGGCAGCAGCCGGTGGAAGAGATAGTAGATGAGGGCGGCCAGCCCACCGGTGGCGCCCACGATGATGATCTGCCGAATGGTCAGGCCGTAGACGACCTTATCGGGCTGCGCGATATCGGCGGGGATGTGTGCCAGGAGTGGCTCCGGCTCGTTCATTGGCTGTCCCTCCTGCGTCTGCGGCCGGGAGGTGGGTCAAGCCGCAGGTGGAGCTGTCGGGGTCGCGCGGGACGGGTGGGCATGCCGGGCAACATCGGCTGGGTCCAGGGCGGTTTCGGGCGGATCCACGGGTCGGTCGGCGGTGCCGGGGTGGGCGCTGTGGGCGGGCGGGGCACGCGCGTGACCGGGAACGGCAGGGCGAGCTGGCGCCCACGTGGGACTGCCGTTCCTGGCCGCTGTGATCCTGGGCGCGACGCCGTGGCTGGGAGGTTGAGCGGCAGTTGAAGCTGCTGCGGACCGTGCTGAGCAGCTGGGTTGGGCGTGTTCATCGGTGGCGTTCCTCCCGCCGGATGCGATCTCTGTGGCCCGCCGCGCGGCCGTGGCCCGGCCAGGCTGGGGCGTCCCTTACCGGTGGTGCCGGGTGGGCGACCGGGGCGGCGCGCGGGCCTGGCGTTTCTGGTGGCGGTGCGGGCGGTTCTGCCGCCCTTGGTGAGCGCGGTCTCGGCCAAGCCGAGGGTCTTGTAGACGATCAGTGCCTTGGCCAGGCGGGTCAGCAGCTGCGGCTGCGCGGGTTGCCAGACCGAGCGGGCCACCCAGCTGGGAATCTTGATCAGGATGAACAGCAGGCCGATCAGCACCAGGGTGTCGATGGCGCGCATGACGATCGGCTTCACTGCCGCCAGGACCGGCTGGTCGGGGCCGGTGGTGAAGGCGTCGGCGGCGTCGGTGAAGTACACCTTGAACGCCAGAATCAGCACCAGCGCTTGCAGGACCTGCATGACCAGGACGCCGGTGAAGGCGCGCCACCACAGCCGGGCGATGTGCTCGGTCTGCGGCAGCGCGTGACACAACAGCGCGAGCGGCGCCGCGATCATCAGGAACAGCAGCAGCGCGATCCGCACTACCGCGATGAAGGCCAGGATGAGGCCCATCACCACCGCGATCGCGACCATCCAGATGAAGAACATCTGCGGGGCCGCCAGCTGGCCGACCGGGTTGGCGAGCTTGTTGGCGATCAGGTCACCGGCCCGCCGCCCGTCGACACCGTCCCCGAGCAGGGCGGCGACCAGGCCGTTGGCCAGCTCGATGGCGTACTGGCAGACGGTGAGCGAGAAGTTGAGCGCGATGGCGGCAACGACCACGCGGGGTGCGACCTCGGCAGCGGTGGTGGAGATCTGCACGCTCCCGTACGCCATCACGATCACACCGCCGGCCAGCACGAACAGCGCCAGCAGTGTATTGGCCACCACCCGCACGTGCGCGGACAGCTCCTGCACCCGCTCCACCATGTCCGGCGGCGGCGCGGACAGTAGCAGCGTGCCCACGGTCTGGAAGGCGGGCTGGATCGCCTCGGTAACGATCGAGCCGAACCAGCCGTTCAGCGCCCGGTTGATCTTGCAGCCGAAGTCCAGCCAGCCGCACTCCTCCGCCCCACCGCTGCCCGGCTGCGGCGTCGGCTCTGCTGCCGGAACAGCCGGTCCGCTGCCCGGGTGCGGGTGTGGTGGTGGTGTGAGCATCGGCCCCGTCGGCGGAACCGGCGGCAGCGCAGGTGGCGATGTGGCGGGCGGCGTGGGCCGCGGATTTGCCGTGGGTGAGGGAGCCGGTGGTGGATCTGGTTCGGCGGCGGCCGAGGTCGCCGTCATGGGCAGCGTGATGGCGAGAAGCATGAGGATCCGCGCCAGGTAGCACATGACGGCCGAAAGCGTGCTCGCTGTGGACGGGTGGTGGGTCATCGTCAGGAACCGACGATGCCCTTGAGGACGCTGACGAGCAGCGGGGCCAGGACGGCGATGCCGTAGCCGAGGGCGGCGTAGCGCAGGGTCTTCTTGGCCGCCTCGACCTCGCCGGGGTCGCCGCCGGCCAGGATGTAGCGGACCCCGCCGACGGTCAGGAACAGGGTGGCGAGGGCCACCAGCAGACCGACGATCACGTTGCGCAGGTTGTCGATCACCTGGTTCAGCGAACCCGCACCCGTTCCGCCGGCAGCGCTTTCTTCGGCTGCGAGGGCCGTGACGCTGGCGGTGGCCTGAGCCAGGTGCGCCAGGACGAGTTCCAGAAGCGTGCCGAACGTCACGGCCGCGAGGATGACGATGGTGACGAGCAGGGTCTTGCGGGTGGTGAAGCGGGTACGCGGGATCACGGCTGCCTCCCCGGCAGGATGTCGATGGGTGAGCGTGGCGGCTGGCGTGGGTGAGAGGCGGCGCGGAGGGTGCCGGCCCCAGGCGAGGCCGGGTGGGCGTCCTCCTTCTGGCGTGGTGTGAGCGGGTGGTCCGGTGCTGACAGGAACCGGGTGACCGGGTGCGGCCTGTCCGGCGGTCGGCGCCGTCCGCGCTGCCTTTCACCTGCTAAAAGACCGGGGGGAGAGGCCGAAATCAGACATCAGGGTCGGCAGTATTTGCTCGTTCCTGGCACTCGGCTCTGGTTGGAGGGCATGGGTTGGTGCGGGCATTCATCCGGGGTTGCCGGACAGGTCGCCGTTCAGCAGCGCCTGACGCAGGCGGGCCTCGGCACGCTGGCGGCGCTTGAGCGCGGTGCAATACAGCACGCCGCGGGCGCGGCAGTAGGCGTTGAGCGGAAGGTGGTCCAGCCGCGTCATGGAGATCAGCTCTGCCGCATCGGCGGAGATGATGCCGAGTTCGACGGCCCGGGTCAGCAGCAGGTCGGCATGCCCGGCCGGGTAACGCAGCGTGCGTCCGTCACCGTCGATGTCAGGCTCGGGGAGCAAATCCGGCCGCTGGATCGCATGGGAGCGCAAGACGGCGAACTGGGTCAGCCGCGACAGCCGCAGCAGCGGGTGCGACCAGGACAATTCCGCCCGGCCGAGTGCCTCCATGAAGCACGCCAGCACCTCAGCCTCCAACTCCTCGCGCTCGACGTAGAGCGTCTCGGTGAAGGTCCTGATCAGGCGGCGCAGCATCGGCGCCGCCAGCGCGACGGCGGCAACCATCCAGGCGCCCCGGTGGGTGCGAGCCTGTTCGATGAGGTGCCGCCAGACTTCGTCCCGGGTGGTCCGGCTGCACGAGGGGTGCAGCAGGAGGACGCCCAACTCATCGAGCGGGACTGGCCGGGCGGGCAGCCCTGATCCGAGGGCAGTGCCGTCGACTGCCAGCGGCTGAGGTCCCTCCATGAGCAGCCTGAACAAGCGCTCGGCCAGGTCCAGCGGGCGTGCTTGCGCGGAGAGGGCGCTCGGGCAGTCGTCCGGTCCTGCGGCCATGCCGCGGGAGGGGCGGTGGGCGGTGTCGTCGACGGTGTGAGAGCGGGTGTGAAACATGGCAGCCCCCCGAAGGCACGTGAGCGGATTGGGATGCTGCTCATGCAGTCAGAGGCCGCGTACAGGAACTGGACAACTTCCGGGCAGACTCCGGCCCGGCTAAAGATCACTTCAAGGAGCGCAGAAGCTCTCGGAACTGCCCTCGACCTGGGCGGATGTGGTTGTCGGAGGTAGTTTCGCGAATGTCGGAGCCCACGGCCGGTTTGTGTCCGCTTCTTGACCGATAGGGCTCTGACCTGCGAAAATAAGATGGACTTGGGAGAGCTGGGTCAAAGATATGGAAACTCCGCTGCATCCGATGAAGCGGGTAGTGGGGTGGCCGCGAAAGATGCGATTGCGGCAGGCGGGCTTGAGGGACGTGGCGCCGACGATCGCGGCGGTCGGTGTTCCCAGTGCTCATGGATGATCGCTGCTGAGGCAGCAAGGAGCCGGTGATCTGGACCCTCTGGAGTAGCCCGCGGGGGCGCACCGCTCCGCGTGGTCGCGCGAGGGCCGAGCAGTAGCACGGCCGTCATGAACCGTTCGAGAAGGACAACCGTCATCCCGGCAGTGGTGTGCCTGGCTGATGGAAGACGCCAGATCTCCGACTGCGGCGGCGTTGGATGCCAGAGAACAGAGGCCGGTGCACGGGTTCTGTCCGGACCTTGTCCAGAATCTGTACGGGAAATCGGAGGCCCGGAGCAGCGAATGGCACCAGGTCCTGCTCGTGAGAGGCGCTGTCGAGATGGGCGTCGATCACCTCGTGCCCGCTGGCCCCGCTCGGACATTGGATCACTCTGCACTTGCTGGCCCGGGGGAGCTGTCGAAGGCGGTGTGACTGAATCTTTACCTCTGGCCATGTCCTAATTCGGCCTCGGAGGCCGGTATTTAGAGAGGTGACAGGGATCAGGTGACCCGAGGGATCGGGCCACACCACCATGACACCATCCACACCCGCCGACGTCCGCCAACTCACTTCCGTTCAGACCGCTCGCGTAGTGGACGCACGCCATCTGCCGTTGAGTGTCTGGCCGGCCGCCGCTGACACCGAAACCGTTGCCGCCTGCCGCAGCGGCTGCTGCGTCCCGGTGAGTGAGTCGCTGGCCCGCCATCTGGTCACCGCGTGCACCCGGCTCGGCGACCTCGTGATCGACCTGGACGCCGCCGACCACCACATCATCTCCACCGCCCTGACCATGGGCTGCCTGGCGACCGCCACCATCACGGACCCCGCCCTGGCCCAGGCCATCGGCCAAACCCTGGCAACCACTCACCCTGACCACGACCTGGCGATCGCCGATCTCCGTCTCACCCGCCCCGACTCACCGCTCGCCGACCTTCGAGACCTGACCGGGGCTGCCGCCTTGGTCCTACACAGCCACGCCTGCCCGTCCCGCAGAACCGAACGGGCCGACGTGGCCGAACGGACGGCCCTGGATCTGACCGGATCGGCGAAGCTGCTGAAACCCGGAGGTCATCTGGTCGTCGTGACCGGCCTGCATCGCGACCAGCAGTCTCTCGTCGACCCAGCTCCCGCCCTGATCGCACAGGCCCAACGCGCGGGACTGCTGTACCTGCAGCACATCGTCGCCCTGCGCGTCCCTGTCCGCGGTGAGCACATCGAGTCGCCACTGACTTGGGGCGTGCCGAGAGCGGAAGCGACTGCCGCCGGCGTCCCCCTCAGCACTCGCGCGCACAGCGACGTGTTCATCTTCACTCGGCCTCGGATCACAGTCGCTCCACCGGCGAGCGGTGATGAGGGCGCGAACAATCCGATGCTGGGCGATCGTGCCTGGCTGGAGGGAGAACTATGACCAAGAGGACGACCTCGGTGTGGGCAACCGGCCAGCAGCCCTCCCGTACTCAGCGGCGGCACCGCTACCTGCCCGAATCGATGCAGCACCCGGGCAAGATGCTGCCCGCGATCGCCGCCCGCGCGATCGACACCTACACCCAGCCGGGTGACCTGGTCATCGACCCGATGTGCGGCATCGGCACCACCCTCGTCGAGGCCGTCCACCTGGGACGCAACGCGGCCGGCGTGGAGTACGAGGAGGGCTGGGCCAAGCTCGCCGTGGCCAACCTCACCCACGCCCGCCGCCAGGGCGCCACCGGCTCCGCCACCGTGCTCGCCGGCGATGCACGCGGCATCGCCCGCCTGCTGCCGAACCTGACCGGCCAGGCCGCGCTGGTGCTGACCTCGCCACCGTACGGGTCGGCCACGCACGGCCACATCCGCTCCACTCGGGACACCGGCGAGCCGGGCATCCGCAAATGGAACCAGCTCTACTCACGCGATCGCGCCAACCTGGCCCACCAGAGCCTTCCCGCGCTGCTGGACGGCTTCGCCCAGATCCTCACCGGCTGCCGTACGCTCCTGCGCTCCGACGGTGTCATCGCGGTGACGGTCCGCCCGTACCGCCATCGTGGAGAGCTCGTCGACCTGCCCGGCCACGTTCAGAGAATCGCTCGGCGTGCCGGACTGGAACTCGCCGACCGAATCGTATGCCTGCTGTGCGGGCTCGGCCACGGCAAGCTGCTCAACCGGGCCTCATTCTTCCAGCTCCACGAGGCACGTAAGGGTTGGGCCCGCGGCCTCCCCATCCATGCGACCGCGCACGAAGATCTCCTGATCTTCTCCACTCAAGCCGCGCCCGCAACCGCTTCGGCGTGCAGGAGAGCCGCCTAAGAGCTCAAGAGCTGAGGTCCCGGAGGCAATCGGCCCGGCAAAGGTCATGCCATGAACGCGCCGTGCCATCGGACTTGACGATCGCCCTGGAGGTGCGGGTCCATGTCCCGCGCCCAACAGCTTGGGACACCCGCTATGCCAAGCGATCATCCCATCGGGCGGCAGGCGACGAGCTCAACCACCGGAGCATCGAGAGGAGGGTTCTCATGCGTGACGTTCAGCGCCGTCGCGAAACAACGAGTCAGTACCGCACCCGCATGTAGCGACATCAAGCCGTACAGCGCTCATGAATAGCGGCCCCAGCCTGGCCATACATCCGCCAAGACGTCTGCCAGGCCGAGGGCCATCCACCCCAGCTCACTGGAGAGGATGATTTCATTTTGCACCACTCTGCCCGCTCCCACGCCGTCATCACGGTGACCGGTGGCCTCGACGGACCTACCGACGACGGTTGGGCTCGTCAGTCGAGCGATGCGCCGTTCTCCGCAAGCTCACATCACTCCATGGCGGGATCGGCTACGTCAGCTTCTCGTCCTACCAACTCCTGCACCACAACGGGGTCGGCCAGCGGCGGGCCGGGTTTCCCTCCGAGCGCCAACGCTCCGTGTCGCCCCAGCTTCAACCAGAGCCACTGCCCGGAGGCGTTCCTTCTTATCTGGGACGGTGACAGATGAGCAGGTGCGACGAACTGCTGACCGTCACGCAGGTGCTCGAGGAACTGGGTGGCGTTTCCCGCCGTACCTTCTATCGCTGGCGACAGCTCGGCCGTGCGCCGGTGTGCATCCAGCTCCCCAACCTCGAACTCCGCGTCTGGCGGAGCGACCTCACCGCGTGGATCGAGTCGCACCGGGAAGCGGCATGAAGACCACGTACGACGTCAAGCTCGGTGGAATTCAGCAGCGCTCCAACCGGGACACGCTCGCTTACATCGCCCGATGGCGTATCGCTGGCAAGGACAAGTCCAAGAGTTTTCGGACCAAGGGGCTGGCCACCGCGTTCATGTCGGATCTTCGGCAGGCAACCAAGGTAGGGGAGGAATTCGACGTCACGACCGGTCTACCGGTATCGATGTTGGCGCCCGAGTCCATCGGCCCTTCCTTCCTGGAGTTCGCCCAGTCCTATGTCCTCCGGCGATGGAACACTTCGGCGGCTCGGACACGGGAAACGGACGCGTACGCGCTCCTGTCGCTGGTCCCCGCCCTGGTGACAGAGGTCCCTCGCCGTCCCACGTCCGGAGCGCTCCGTGAGGTGCTCCGGAACCACGTACTCCTCCCGCAGATCCGGCGGCTGGAACTGACCGCGGCGCAAGCCGTAACCCTGACCTGGCTGGAACGCGCTTCCCTGCCGCTGGCGGCCCTGGGAGAGCCGCACGTCCTACGTACAGCCCTGGAGGCCATCTCGGTCACCTTCGCCGGGTCCCCGGCGGGGGCGAACACGGTGCGTCGCAAGCGCGCCGTCCTTCACCACCTGCTTGAACACGCCGTAGAACAGAAGGTGTTCGACAGCAATCCGATGGACGGCATCAAATGGACCGCGCCCAAGGCGGTTACGGTCATCGATCCTCGAACGGTGGTCAATCCCGCCCAGGCGCGACAGCTCCTCGACGCCGTCCCCAAGGTGGGACGTAACCGGGGCGCACGTCTCAAGGCGCTCTTCGCCTGCATCTATTACGCCGCGCTCCGGCCGGAGGAAGCGGCGGACCTGCGACAGCGGAACTGCATATTGCCCGCATCGGGCTGGGGCATGATCGTCTTGGAGAAGGCGCGACCCCAGGGCACGAAGCGCTGGACCAACTCCGGCGAGACCCACGAATCCCGGAACCTGAAGCACCGAGCAGACAAGGAGACACGAGAGATCCCGATTCCACCCGTCCTGGTCGCCATCCTCCGCGAGCACATCGCCGAGTACGGCACGGCCAGGGACGGCAGGATCTTCCACACAGGCACGGGCGGCACCTACTCCAGCTCGGCGCACTCTTACGTCTGGCAGGAAACCCGCAAACTCGTCCTCAGCCCAGAACAGATCACCTCGTCCCTGGCGGGCCGACCATACGACCTTCGCCATGCGGCGGTCTCGCTATGGCTGAACGCAGGCGTACCTGCTGTTGAGGTCGCGAAGCGCGCTGGCCACAGCGTGGAGGTCCTGCTCCGCGTGTACGCGAAGTGCATGGACGGCCAGCAGGAGCACATCAACTCGAAGATCGCTGATGTGCTGACCGATTAGGCCCTGGAACGACGACGGCCCCGGCCAAGCCGGGGCCGTCTCTCTGCGCTCGACGTTTCGTCTGTCGTTGCTCAACCTCCACGGCTCGGGAGACTCCTGATGAGCTGTCACATCCCTTGGAGGAAGTCCGTGTCGATCACCACGTCCTCTACCTGGCGAATCGTGGTGGTGACTCCGATGCCGTACTCCTTGAGCAGGTCACAGAGCTGATCACCATCGATGAGATCGATGGGTATGGCTCCATCGCGAGTGGCCTCCTTCTTGGCGGGCTCGGTGAACGTTCCCGTTGTGATCATCAATCCGCGGTCACCACGACCGCTCAACGCGCCGCGGAAAGCTTGCACTTCGGGTGCGCCCACGGCCTGGCGGTAACGCTTGCACTGGAAGAAGACCGGAAAGCTGACGAGCGAGATCCGGTACTTCCCCCAGCCGTCGATGCCGCCATCGCCGGAAAGCTTGGTGACGTGGGTGTTGTAGAAGCCGGCCTCGCGCAGGAGTCGCTGCGACAGCCGCTCGAAGGCGTCCGGGGACATCGCCACCAGGGCCTCACGGAGAACCTCCCGCCAGGCTTCCTGCCCAGACTCCACAGCGCTGCTGTCGGGGAGCGGCAGCTCATCCTCCAGAGGAGCGACCGCTTCCTGTGCCGGCTCGGTGGCCTGGTTGCTCTCCTGTCGCGACCGATTTCGGGCGGTCTGCTGGTAGTCCCTGTGGAGCTTGTCGATCTCGTCGAGTCGTACCGTGCGGCCGTACTCGGTGAGAGACCACACCCGCCTACTGTTGGTGAGGAGCCCCATGCCCTTGAGATAACTCCGCGCCCACCCGATCCGCTCCTCCAGGAGGCTCTTCGAGCCCTTGTTGTTGAGGATGGCCTGTTGTTCCTCCGAGAACCGCTCGCTCTCGATGACCTTGGAGCTGATCTCGGCGATCGACCCGGAGCCGTCGAGGGCTCGGACGGCTGTGAGGGTGGGCCATAAAAGGTCTTTGTACGTGGGCACCGTGGGGTCCGTCACAGGCGGATCATGACAGAGAGATACGACGAGTTCCATCGCAACCTGAACACTCGTCACCAACAGCGTTATGGGTCAGTACAGATTGCGGTGGTACGTCAGGTATTGCCGATCGACCTCGTGGCCAGGAACGGTTCGCAAGGTGCCCCTCGATTCGCGCGTGAGTCGGTTGATCACCGTGAAGTCGTCCTCGATGATGATGGCGCCCTGGTCGAAGAGCACGTGGTCGTTTGGGCATAGGCAAAGGAGATTGCCTGCCACGTCGTGGCCGTCGTGCGGGCTGCCGAGCGGGCGGATATGCGCTCCCTCAGCGTACGGGCCGTGGGGGAGGAGCAGCCGGACTCCGCACATCTGGCAGGTGTGATCGTGCAGGCTCTTGATCAGCCGCGATAGCGCGTTGTCGCGGACGATCCGTTTGACCGTGGTCGGGCGACGTCCCGGTGTACGGGCCTCGTCGTCGGGTGGTGGGAGCGGCTCTGCGTCGTTGTCGTCCAGGCCGACGCGTATGAGCAGCGCATTCTGATCCTCGTCCGGGAAGTACTTGTCCAGAAGGTACGCGCTCGCCTGAGACCGTACCGCCTGGTCCTGGGTTACGAGGTCGTACACCCACTCGCGTAGGCCGGAGACCGGTTGATTGCGGTTCATCCATGCCAGAGGTGGGCTGCCGCTGAGGCGAGGAGGCTCCGAGTGGTCGGGCAGCGTCCATAACCCGAAGTGGGTGAGTTTCAAGATCGGGTATTCGGGGATGGGTCGGTCGCCGGGTAGGCCGAACTCTCGGATGAGGGCACTGATCTCGGCTCGTGTGGCGTCCCAGGGAACAAGGCGTTCCGCCTGGTGTGCGGCTCGGCCGAGGGCCCACAGGAGGGTGAGCGGCTGGTGACGCTTGGGGCGGCCGTTCGAGACGGCGGTGTCGAGAGTTCTGATCTTCTCCAGGAATGCCGCGGCAGGCGATGCGTCTTGGCGGGGGCCGAGGAGGAACCCGAGGTGGCCCAGAACCCTGGCGACCGTTGCAGCCCCGCCAGAGAACTCCGATGCGCGAAGCGCGCGCCCGTCGACGCCTCGGTGTGCCACGCCGGCGATCGCCTTGGAGTCGTACCGGCGTCCGTTGTGGATGATGAAGTAGTCGCGTGCTTCGCGGTAGCCGTACCGCTCGAGGAAGGCATCGCGGCCAAGCTGGTCGTACTTCTCGATGGCCGCCAGGACCATCTCGCGATCAAGGTCGGATAAAGCCATTGGATCACGATATGTCGGAGACAGCCGTAATGTTGGAAGGCGGGCCTGTGTGCCAGATGGTTCGCCCTGTGCAGCGCGCAAGGGGACGCGGGTGCGGCATGTCACGCGAGCAGCGTGAGTAATCGCCTGCCTCCAGCGCGACGGGTCGCCTTACACGATCATGCGTACCGTGTCCGACTGGGTGAGGAGTGCTCAATCACTCCCGCCCGGGGGCGGCGGCTGGACAAGCGTGTCGTCAGACTATGCCGAACTGGTCAATCGATGCCGGTATGGCCGGTCCTGCCCCTACCCTGAGGGCGCTGCCAACAGGCGGGAGGCGATCGTGGGAATGATGCCGCCGGGTACCGGTCCCTTATCCCCTGACTACAGTGGCCTCGACCCCGATCTCATGGACACGTTCATCACCACGTTCAAGAGCGGTGGAGACCGTGTCGGTGAGGAGGCCGGGGCGCTGCGCCGGCTGTTGCAGCAGGCGAGGCTGACCACGGCGGATCTGCAACCGCTCGCCGCCACCTTGTTGTGGCTGGAGGTGAAGCTGCCGGAGCTGCGCCGCCGCGCCCAGGCCGCCAGGGCGGCGAACGCCTTGACCCCGTGGCGGACCGGTCTGCTGCCGTTGGACGAGAGCCGGCTCATGTCACAGAGCGAGGCCAGGAAGAAGGGGGCGGAGCTGGCCGAGCGGTTCAACGACGCGAAGTCGGGTCCCGGATCGCTCATGCAGCGGCCCTACGATGACGAGCTTCGTGCGCTAATCGCCGAGCTTGACGCCCATCGCGACGATCCCGATTTCACTGCGGCGTTCTTCGCCGGGCTGGGTGTCAAGGGCACGCTCGGCATTGTCGGCAAGCTGCGGGCGGGCATGCGCGATCCGGAGAAGGCGATCGATGTGGTCAGCCGCGCTTTCGGCACCGCGGTGCGCGGCGGGGACGTCGTCTCGCGCGGGTACGGTGAGCGGTCCGGCGTGTTCACGGGTACGGATGTGCCGGGCTTCGCCAAGCTCAAGGAAGAGCTCGCGCGGGGACCGGGCGAGCCTGGCGATCGCTCGCTGGGCTGGCTGCTGCGGGCGGGGGACTTTCCACCCGAGTGGCTGGCCAAGGTGGTCAAGGCGCACGCGCTGACACCGGACAGCCGACTCCAGGGCAAGGAGATGGCGGGATATCTCGATGCGCTGGGCAACAATCCCGCCGCCGCCCGGCTGGCCCTGGCCGCGCTGCGGAAGGACGGCGTACCGCTGTCCGCGCTGCTGCGCGACCTCGCCTGGCGGACCCGAAGAGAGGCGTCCTCTGGCCCCGAGGCGGCGAATGCCTTCGGGCGGATGCTCGCGGCCGCGGCAGGCGCCTACGACGAGAAAGACGGGGCGCACTCTGCCGAATCGGCGAGATTCGCCTTCGATCTCATGCGAGCCCTGCCCGAGCTCGCCAATACCACCGCGGCCGAGCGGCGGCAGGGGATCCCGCCCGTGGACTTCGACGATGCCACCAGGAAGCACCTGGCCGAGATCGCCGGCGCGTATGCCACGGAGATCACCGAGGGGGCGAACCTGGGCGACACGAACCGTACGCAGGGCAGCGCCTTCGGGCCGGTGGATACGGTCGTGCCGGGACTGAAGCCCGCCTTCCGGCTGTCGCCGGAGGAGACGTACGCGTTCCTGAAGCTGTTCGCGAACTCTCCGGCCACCATCGCGCCGTTCGAAGAGGGCATGGGCAGATTGACTGATCGGCTCATGACCGCGGCGGCTCAGGTGAACGGTAAGCAGGGCATCGACCACCTGGAACGCGTGATGAAGGCGCTCGGATACACCGCAGGAATGCAGTTCGCCGCCGAACGAGCGGTGCAAGGCCTGCTCGACGTACGGGATGAGGAGTTCCGCGAACAGCAGGCCGCCAAGCTCGGGTTCTTCATCAACGTAGCGGGGGCGCCCGTGGCGTTGCAGGGGCAGCCGCTGTGGATCGCGGTGAGCACGATCGCGGGAGCCATGCTCAACAGCCTGACCGAGGTCGACAAGACCCGGCTGGACGCTCTGGACGACAAGACCAGGCTGGCTGCGCTGGCGAGAGGAAGGTGGCTGGTGGACACGTTGATGGCTGAAGGGTTCAAGCCGCAGGTGTCGGCGGCGGACGAACGGTTCAACTCACCGCCGATCGTCGACGAGAACGGACAGCTGTTGCCCTTCGAAAAGATCGCTCAGAGCAAGGAAGCGCTCCGGAACCTGAACAACTGGCTGATCGCCAATGGATCCGGCTCGACCGACAAGAGCCGCATCGGGGAGGCGACGAACCAGTTGGACGTGATGTTCCGCGGAGCCAAGGACGCCGCCGCAGACGCATGGAAGCGATTCGATGAACTCAGCCGGGCAGAAGGCAGTCCGTCTCGCCACTGATGACCATGGTGTGCTTGGCCGGTGACGACAGCACGATATGCGTCCTGAACTCCTTGTTGACGAGATCCTGCATCGTGGGCTGTCCGGGTGCATTCAGCTCGTATTCGGCGACGAGATCGAGGGCGCCGACCATGACCAGGAGCATCGAGTTCGGGTCCCCTGAGCCGATGTCATTCCTTGCTGTGGCCGCGTACGTGCGTTTGACCTTCCCCTCGCTGCACGGGATGTCCTTACCACCCGGATCCGTGACCTTAACGTCCTTGGCTTGAGCGCCTTCAAAAGTCCGGGTGATGTGCTCCTTGAGCGTCGCGCCCGCTTCGGCGGCCGTGGGGACCTCGGGATCCTCCGTCCCTCCGCACCCGGCCAGCACGAAAAGCGCGATAAGGGGCGCCGATATCGCGCGCCATGCCGGATTCGTCATTGATTTTCCTCCGAAGGCAGGCCAGCCTTCGGACAAGTCTCATAATGTTCGATAGGTCACTGCAAGCCATTCAACGAATTCGTCTGGGAAGCCGATGGCTCCGGTACCCAATCCGCGCCATGCGGAATTACAGCAGCTCATCGCCCAGGTCAGGGCGCATGTGGACCGATTGGAGACGGCGCTCGATCCCGTCTGTAACCAGTTTGAGGGGCAGGCCATCTGGGTCGGTCGCACCGCTCAGGGCTTCGCCAGAGAGTTGACCGGGCATCGCACTCGGGTGCGAGCGGTGGCACGGGCGGTTCTCGCGACACTCGAAGAGGAGATGCGTCGCACACCATCGGAGGTGTCGCCAGGCGAGGCCAAGAGCCCATAGCAGCCGCATCGGATGCGGGAGCCCTCATCTTCACGAGCGCAGGAACACTTGTACGGGCTTACAACCTGCTCGGCCCGAGCCTCTTCGCCGCACGAGGCTGAGCCTGGATCCACGGCTAGAAATCTGATGGATGTGTTGTGAAATGCGGCGAGGTGCCCTCTGACCTGGGAAGATTGGAGTTCTCTACGCTTCAATCAGCCAGCTCAGGAAGGCACCTCGTAAGTGCGATTCTCCCACGCCGCGAGCAACACTCATGCGATCTTCGATGAAGAGCATCTGATCTCCTACGGCGGGCTGGCCCCAGCGCTGCGGCTAGCTGAGCGGGCGGGCCTGGAGCGCCTGGTCGGCGAGCATGTGGCCCCGGCAGCGGCGGACGGAGCGAACGCTCCTGCGAAGATCGCCTCGATCGTGGCCGGGATGGCCTGCGGCGCCGACAGCATCGACGGCCTGGACGCCCTGCGGCACGGCGGGATGGGCAAGCTGTTCGACCACATCCGCGCCCCGTCCACGCTGGGATCGTTCCTGCGCGCCTTCACCTGGGGCAACGTACGCCAGCTGGACACGGTCGCCTGGCAGATGCTCGCCGCGCTGGCCCGGCACACGCCACTGCTGCCCGGCGCTGACGTGCTGGCCTTCCTGGACATCGACTCGATGCAGCGGCGCACCTACGGCTATGCCAAGCAGGGCTCCGGCTTCGGCCATACGAAGATCCAGGGCAAGAGTGTGCTGGTCCGCGGCCTGAACGTGCAGGCCGTCACCCTGTCCACGCCGCTGGACTCAACGCCGACCTGATCGACGGGCCGCTCGCCCACCTGCCCTCAGGAAAGTTCGCCGCCAAAGGCCCGTGGGTTCCACGTCAAGCGGCTCGTCCGGCTCCGGTCGAGCCCGCTCGACCACCACCCACCCCTCGTGCTCCGCCTTGATGGTGCGCAGATGCTCGTCCGGCCACAGGCCCGGCTCTTTGTCGATGGTTCGATGGCAGCTCGGGCACAGCAACATGAGGTTGCCAAGGCCATCGACTTCTGGCGGCCTGGCCGCCTCCCGCCCTCGTTTGTACACCGAGGAATCGGCCGCTCTAATGGCAGGCAGGATGCACAGACAGGAACCAGAAAGCAGTTCCTCGATCAGAGGACAGGCTTATGCGCAGGTCAAGCCACCCTGTCCGACTACTCGGAAAGCGAAGATTCCGATCTATCTGAGGTGCTACGTTCTAGTGTGGAACCCGATGTCGGAGCGCTTTAATGATCGCAATCTCTGAGAAGGGGAGCGATGTAACCATGTGAGCACAGAAGCTGCACTAACTCCGATGAACCCGCCTGCGACGGCAGCCAGCCATGACTGGTCTAGCAGGACAGATCCGACTATTGCTGCGGCTCCAACCAGGGCAGCTACCAGGCTAGATGCCAGTATTCTGACTTGAGGCAGTAGATCGTTCGCTTCGCGTCGCGCGAGATCAGCATGAGCAGTCCTGAGCGCATCCTCGTATGCTGACTTAAAATACGGGGCGTCTAGGGAGGCGTCTTGCTGCTCGATCCACTGAATTGCCTCCTGCTCCACGACTTTCTCAACTCTCGGCTCTAACTGGTGCCCCATGTTCACATCCTTAGAGTCGATGTCTACCTCATTGTGTGCCCAAGACGCCAACATATCAAGCCCCTTCTGGCATGAGGGCCAGCCCAGATCCTAGAAGATTAGCAAGCATTCGCATTATCTGAACATCGCGTTCTCCGAAAGAGTTTGGGGCCGGAGAATCGATGGAGAGCGCACCATATTGCTCGTCACCGGCCGTTACTGAAACGGCTATGAAGGTCCGATAGCTCCGTCCGGTTTGCATTCCCTCGGGCGCTTTTTCGAGGATGTCATCATATTGAGCAAATTTACCGGATCTCACAAGTCGGAACATGGCTTCGCCTGCAATGTCTGAACTCTCGTTTTTGAATACAGTATCAGAAGGTTCTGCGCGCCCTTCCTGGCTGTTGAATGAAACGGGCTTCATGACATCTCCTGATATTTTAAAGAAGACGCATCGTGCTTTTGGGGAACCGGTCAGGAGGATCGCAGCGGTAACAACGGCATGCTGGAGGCTTCCCATAAGCTCCTGCTTCTTGTCTTTCGTCTTCTCGGCGGCCAGTTGCCCGAGAAGATGAACAGCAGGAGCTAGTGCTGTCCTGACGGCCAGGATTGACCGGATTCCACGTCCTCCTGGGCGCGCTTTGCGCGTGCGGTCCTGACTTCATTGATAATAGAGGCCGCAATAGGGCCAAGGGCTCCCACGCAAGCTAAGATCAAGTTCCTGCTCTGGTTCTCGCCACCCTGTCCGCCCAATGCTCCGAAAACGATCATCAGGAACGTGCCACTGATGGTCAATGCCCACGCAATGAGGCTGGGCAGGAGCGCAACGAGCTTGGACTTCTTTGCAAGGGCTTCGGGCACAGACAACTCCGAAAAGGCCAGGCCGCTCAGGATCACCGAGGCCTGAGCGCGGGGGTGCGCCTTGACGCGCTTGCAGATCCTAGCCGAGGCTTCGTTGCCTACAAAGTGAGCGAAACCAGAACTACCGTGTCGTTATTGAATCGATCGTTCATGTCGGTCGGTTCTTCACAGTAATTGCCGAACCGCTCAAATGGCTCGTTGGCGTCACAAGTTGTGCAAATGGGTAATATCGCACACGTTTTTGTCTGTCCGATAGTGAGGCTAGAGGCGGACCGGATGCCACTGCCCGGGCACGTCAACTTGCCGACCCCAGAGTTGTTCCGCTGCGTCCCGCATCTGATGCATCTGGCGTGGGAAGAATTTGCCGATAACATGATTTTCGCATATCCCGAATTCCGAATATACGCTGCCCGAGTCGGCTTCGTCTCGTGAGTGGCCAGATCCGCTGCCTCGGCTGCGGGCCAAGGACATCTGCCGGCTGCTGAACAGCGAAGCCGATCACACCCACACCGAGAGCCTGCGCGCCAAACTCAAGCATATGGTCGCTCGAGGCGTCCTCACCGAACCCGAACCCGGCCTATTCACGCTGCCCCGACCGGGTCACGACGCATAGAAAACGCTGCCAAACTCAGACCGGACGGAGGTTCACAGAACGCCCTCTAACATGCTGATAGCGCGGCTGGCCGGACGAGAGAATTGGTCGCAGATCGTCTTTGCTAAGGCCTGCGGACGAGACCCGGCCTTCAGGCGGACGGCCGGGGTGCGCAAGCAAGACCGTCCGCAGATGGGCACTCCCACCGCTCGCGCCTCCGGGATCGCGGCTCTACCGATTGTCGTGGACAGCGGCAAGCGGTACGCCTCGAGCGAGTGTGGGACGTCCAGTAGCGTGGACGCCCCACCCGTGACGTCAGAGTCAGAGCATCGCGGCCAGAGCCTCCCTGTTCACCCATACCACGAACAACACAATTACGATGATGACGGTCCGCACGTAGCGGCCCCAAGGCTCGGGGATTGAGGCCGAGCCGGTAAGTCGAATAGTGATCACGTTCTGTCCCTTCAGGTAGTGCACCAACGGATTCAGTGCCGGACCTGCCAAGACGCCCGCGGCAAGCTAGACTGGCAACGCTCAATTGCAAGTTGGTTGCCGCGGGACGAGCAGGTCCGGCCGTAACGACTTGTATGATCCCCGGCACCTCACCGTGCCGGGGATCTTGTCGTTACAGCCCATGAGGCTACTCCTTTACCGACGCGCTGGGAGGCCATTCGCTCACTTTGAGCCAATACCTTCGGCATGCCTGGATATCAGGCTCTGATGTGCGGCTATGCAGTAAGGAGATAGAGCGATCATTTCGATGCGGTCATTTAGTGTTCCAAGATCGCGACTTTCTATATAGGAAGTTCAAGCGTCTTATGCCGGACCAGGGGAAGAAAGTAAGCATCCTGCACCTTTTTGCTCGGCGAGAAGCGTACAGCCATTGAATGCCTGAGTCCCTCGGCTGGGTTCGCGTCGGGTGAAAGCTTCGAAGTTCGGGCTCGTAGCGGACGCTGCTGGAGGTGGCACATCGAGTCCGGCCCGGTGGCGAATCAGCCGCGGAGATCTCCGGTTCTACCTGTCGGCGATCCGCAGTCTCCCGCGTGGGTGCGCTAGGTCGCCAGATGCCAGGAAAGGGACGTAGGTAGCTGCTCCAGCCGTACGTGTTGCTGTGTGTGTGGTTGTAAGTGCATTTGTGAAACTGCAGGTCGGAGGCGCTTCTGAGGATCTTCCAAGCGCCATCAGGGATCGAGGCGCAGAGAAAGCTCTTCGCGCTGCTGTGACGAAACTTGGGTCCCGACCATCGCGCGGCGGCGAACAGTAGATGGGCAGACGGGATCGGTGGCGCGGTCGTGATGGTGTGACCGGCCACTGACCTGCGGGATTTCAGGCTGCCGGTTCCTGTGGTTGATCGGGTTCGGGGTGATCTGCTGGGCCGGGACCAGGTGCGATCAGGGTGACCTGGTAGCCGAGACGTTCCAGAGTCTTTTGGTAGCGGGTGGCCAGATAGTGGGCCTGGCGGGCTTCGCGCCGGTCGTAGAAGTCGCCACCGTCTTCGCGGTAGTCCTCGCCTCGAGCCATGACCACCCAGCAGACGCGTAGCAGCGTGTGGGCGGTGGCGACCGCGGCCTTCTTGGCGTGCTGCTTGCCGAAGCGGCGTACCAGGCGGCGCAGCCGGGCTCCGATCCTGGATCGGGTGCGGGAGGTGCCCCAGGCGGCTTCGACCATGGGGGCTTTGAGGTGTTTGTTGCCCTTACGGGTGGTGGCTCTCCGGCGTTTACCCGCTGACTCCCGGTTGCCGGGGCCAGCCCGGCCCAGGCGGCCAGCTGTTCGGGGGCAGGGAAGCGGGACATGTCCGCGCCGGTCTCGGCGACGATCACCTCGGCGGTGCGCCGTCCGATCCCAACGATGGTCATCAGCCGGGTGATGACCGGCTCGAAGACGGTGGCGGCTTCGGCGACCAGGCCGTCGAGTTCGGTGATCTTGCCGGTGGTGTGGTCGTAGGCGTCCAGATGCAGGCGGCACATGGCGGCGTGGGTGTCGGTGAAGCGCCCGTCGCAGGCCGCGACCAGATCCTCGTGTTTGTGCCGCAGGACGCCGCGGGCCAGGCCTGCCAGCACGTGCGGGTCGCGTTCTCCGGCGATCAGCGCTTCGATCATGTCCCGGCCGGAGAGGCACAGCAGTTTGGAGGTGACGGAGTCGATTTTGATCCCGGCGTCCTCCAGCACCTTGGCCAGCCGCTGTCCCTCACTCGTGCGGACCTCGATGAGTTTCTTGCGGTAGCGGGTGCGGTGCCGCAGTGCCGCCACGTTCTGGGCGGGGATGAAGCTCGGCCGTAGCAGGCCGAATTGGTGCAGTTCGGCGATCCATTGGCAGTCACGGATGTCGGTTTTGCGACCCGGGACGCTCTTGAGGTGCTCGGCGTTGGCCACGCACAGCTCGATCCGGCCCGTCTGGGCCAGCGCATGGTAGACGGGCCACCAGTAGACGCCGGTCGATTCCATCGCCACGTCGGTGACACCGAGCTCGACCAGTTCGGCGGCCATTTTCTGCAGCGCCCGCCAGAAGGTGCGGTAGCTCCGGATGAACGGCCGGTGTTCGCCGGGCAGCCGGATGGCCACCCATAAGATCTTTTTGTGCACGTCGATCCCGGCCACCGCCGGGTGGACGACCTCCATTGCGCCTCCGTGCTCTGCCCCCGAGGATGGATGAGGTGCGTCGTCCGCGGAGCCCGCGACAACATCGAGATGCTGTGACACGCGCTCGTAGCGGCAATCCGGGGTACCTACCGGGCAGGCTCCAGCGTCAGTCTTTAGAACGGCCTCGCAGGTCCAAGCGAGTACGACGTCAGCGGGCGACGCACCCCAAGTTTCACTTATCCGAGGGCGCCACGAAGTGGCATGGGGTCTTAGGAGAGCTCCAGCAACAACGAGTCCAGATTGTCTAAAGATGTGTGGATATGTGGGCGCGCTCGACGTTCATCGGGCTGTTTGAGGTAGGTCTCCTACGGGTGCCGGCACGATGGGTGTTCAAGCAGGTCAGGGTCATGTTGAGAGCAGGAAATCACAAGGCGCTCCCGCTCTTCAGATGCGGGTGTCTTCAGACCGTGAGCCATTTGATGAGCTGGCGGGCCAGCCACACCACCGTTCGCTCCACCACCCAGTGAAGTCGTTCCAGGAATTAGCCGAGGTGACGTCGTTGCGGTTGGCACCGGTCAAGATCACCGCGAGCGGGATGCCGGTGGCCTCGGTGATCAAGTGATGCTTGCTGCCGGCCCTGGTGAATCTGCTGAGCTCACAATCTCAGGCCAACCTAAAGCCCCGCGTCGAGGAACGCCTCGGCGTCCGGGGGCAGACTGCTCCGGCCATAGCATCGCGCGATCGACTCGAGGGGAACTTTCGAGCCGTCCGGTCGTGTTAACAGCTGCTCCAGCCGACGATCTGTGCCGGTCTCCTCTGCGAGCTTGCGCCTGACCGCCGATAGGTCCTCGCCAGCTCTGACCGCTCTCAACAGGTTGGGATAGCTCACGTAGAGAATCGCAGCCCGAGCCATGGTGTCGAGCGTTTCCGTATGTCCGGTGCAGCTCTGGACGGCCAGCAGCATCCCCCACGCGTTGGCGATCCGCTTGATCATCCGAGGGTTTGGCGGAAGCACCTCGTGATAGGCGGCGAGCAGATGCCGCGCACGGTCCTCTGCGGCGGCCGCCGTGGCCTCGGCCTGGACCCGGGAGACTTCTGCCGCCAGTCGGTCACGACGGTCAAGGTCGGGATGATCGATGGCCTCCTGCAAATCCGCATTGCGGTGGCCCAGGTGTGCTGCGGCATCCAATGCGCTCGCCACCCGTTCCTGCGCCTCACGTGAGCGCCGGGCGGTCAGGTGGTTCGCTGAGCTCCGTTGGCTGTCCCGTGCGGAGAAGCCCGTGGCCAGATCGATCATCCGCTGCGTCTGGACGACGGAGAGCTCAGGGATCAGAACGCTGTGATCGAAGATCTTGTGCAGAAAATCGCCGCCCAACCGAGTCTCCGGTCGCGCATCTTTGAAACTCTCAAACACATCGACGAATGCGGATCGCAGCCAGTCGCCATCGGCTAGGACGAGGACCAGCAGCGGTGCGGGGCTGGACCAGCGTCTGACCAGGCTAGGGTCCGCAGGCGCGCGCATGAGTGTGTGCACAGACCGCATCAACTGCACGACCCGTTCCGCCTCGCACCGGTCCAGCTCGTCTACGACAAGCAGCAGGGGCCTGCGTGTATGGGCCTTAGCGAGGCTCATCGACCAGAAGACGTGGTCGGCGAGGACGATCGTTGCGAGCAGCAACGGTTCCCAAAGAAGCTCCCACAGCGGAACCACGGTTGCCGCTGCAGACAGGACCGGCACGCTGGCGCAGGCCGTGAACACGATCCGCAGGGCACCATGCCTGCGCGGATGACGCACGGCGTACCAGCTAAGATATGCCGTGCCCGCGACCGTTGACGCCACAACTAACGTGAGACCGTGCGGGCGCTGCGCCGAATAGTGGTGGATCGCCAGGCCCGCCGCGAGCCACGCCACACTGACGGCGACCAAGTTACCGGTGGTGTTGTCGGCGGCTCGCTGCGCCGCGGGGGAGCGCGGGCTCCACCGCCGCAGCCATGCAATCATCGCGATGACCGAGCCCAAGGGGTTCTCCTCGGTTCGCAGGTGCAGCCGCCCAAGGGCGGGCGCGGACCAGAACAGAGCTCTAGCCAGGGTCGACGACAGCACCGCAGCCGCGGACAGGGCGGTCACTCCGGTCGCGAGGCTCTTTAACTCGCTACTGACCTTCCCGGAGGCGAGCAGGTACGCCGTCACCAGGAAGATGATCGTGGACGATACGGCGACCGGCGAGCGTACGAACCGGGCGAGGCCGCCGAACACCGTCATGGCCATCCGGGTCCAGCCCGCTCTCGCGTGGCGAACTGCCCTGTTCAACGCCGTCGAGAGCGACCACCAGTCCGGAGCAACGACGCTTTCCCGCCAGGCATCGTAGCCCGCCACCACCGGCATGAGCAGCTCGCGCGCCGGCATGCGGACAAACCTGCCGGGGCTCTGCCCGCTGGCGCCGAGTCTCTTCCTAAGTAGCTGCACGAGCGTGCTCTTCCCGGAGCCCCACGGCCCGTCGACGTGAACTACGACTACGTCGTTGCGGGGGTCGGCGGAGAGCTGCTCGTAAATGCCGATGATGTGCGCCGCGAGGATCTGCCGCTCGAGCTGGTCCTCCACGAACACCGAATCGATTGTCGCTGCAGCCGGGGTAGTGCCGCGTACCTTGGATCCCGGGCCCGGCTGACCGGTGGCTGCGACAATCTCCCGGAAGGTTGCGGGCTGCTCTTCGGCAGGAGTATCAATCGGCCAGATCACGATGCTACCGTCGTCGCTGCCGGAGACGACGACCATCCCTGTGGCGACCTCCAGCGTGACAACGGTCCACACCCAGTCCTTGTGCGCTCGCATCGGGCTGCAGATCTCTGCGGCGAATTCCAGATGCCAGACTCGCACGGTGCTGTCGTATCCGCCGGTGACCAGCAGATGGCGCCGAGAGGGCGCCCCGGCGATTGCCTGCACTCGGTCCTCGTGACCGGTCAGGCACACCGACAGCAGCTCGCCGGTGCTCGCGTCCCACAATCGGACGGCTTTGTCGAAGCCACCAGACGCGATGACGGACCTGCCTTCGCGCTGTCCGACCGCCAGCGCGCGAACCGCTCCTTCGTGCCCGGTCATCGGGTCGCCGATGGGAGCGCCGGATGCGGCGCTCCAGCGGCGGACCGTTCCATCGTGTGCCGCGGAGATGATGATGTCCTCGCCGTCAGCGGTGCCGAAGGCCAGCGCCTGTATCCGGTCCGTGTGCCCTTCAGACGGCGAGCCGAGCGCCTCACCACTGATCGCATCCCATCGCCGGATCACCGCATCGTTACCGGCTGACGCGATCAGCGACCCGCTGGCGGCTTGGCCCATCACGACGCTTCGCAAAGGCCCCTGGTGACCGGTGAGGGGCTCGCCGAGCGCGTTCCCGGTGGCCGCGTCCCACCGGTGGATCCGGCTGTCGTACCCGACCGACGCGATCAGGCTCCGGCCCTGAGCCTGTCCGAGGAACACACTCCGCACCCACCCCTGGTGTCCCATGAGTGGCGCGCCGATTGGCTCGCCGGTGAGCGGATTCCACATCCGAACCAGCGCGTCATACCCGCCCGATACAACGACCGGTTCGGCGCCGACAAAACCGGCGGAAACGCCCATTACGGGGGCGGAATGCGCTGCTAGTATCCGAAGGCCCTCACTGCCATTCTGGTTCGGATTTGCGCTCGACGATTCCAAGGCCATAGAAGCCTCCGTCGCGATGTTGATAGCGGCGGTTCGGTAGCTACCTGAAGACGAGGGTATCTGAACCGAGGTTGGCGTTGAAATAGTTCCCGACAGGCTGAACCACGCCAAGGCCGCGATCGCGGACGGTAGGCACGGCGCCCTGTTCTCCGCGAACTTCCTGACCGATCTGGGCCTCACCGGTGGCATAGAGATGGGCATGAGACTCGACGGCACCACCGCGCTCACGGAGGCGGTGCGCTATTACGAGCACGCCATGGACCAGGCGAACATGACGTTCGTCCGCGACCCGAGCCTCGGCGAACTGGCGGGCACGTTGTACGCGGAGGCACTCACGCCCTGGCCGCTGCCGAACTCGCTGGAGGTGGTGGCCGACGATCACACCTGGCGGCGGCTCAAGGAGCAGCAGGGAGTGGTCCTCTACGAGCGATCCGGCGCCTCCACCGTCACGCTGCATAGCGGGCGTGACAGGTGGCAGCTCGACACCGCGAATGGTTGGTGGTGGCTGGAGCAGGACAGCCCGCCAGGAAAGAGTCGTAAGACCTCTGAGATCTTCGAGGCTTGGCTCACCCGGGAGAGAACCCCTGAGGGTGTGCAACGAGGTCTGTGCCCGGCCCTGCTCGCCCGCATGCCGCTGTGACGCGCACTCGGTCATCACGGCGAATGTCGCCAGGCGTTCCATATGCCGCTGGCACCAGCCGCCGATCGTCGTGGGCCACATTCCCAAGAGCGGATAGCAGCGTGACGACGGCTACAAGGCCCACCTGGCTGTCGAGCCGGAGACCGGCCTGTTCACGGGCCGTGGCCCTGCGCCCTGGTGCCGGAGCCGCCCACCACGAGACCGCCGTCGCCCCCGGCCTGCTGGCCGGTGAACACGGGCCGCTGCAGATCCTTGCCGATGCCGCCTACGACGCCGTCGGACTACGCGCCGCCCTGACCACCGCCGGGCACCGGCTGCTGATCAAACCGTCCGCGCTCAAGCCCGTCATGATCGGCGGGTTCACCCTGGACGACTTCGCCATCGACACCGCCGCCGGCACGGTCACCTGTCACGTCGGCCACGCCGTCCCGCTTGCCGCACCAGGTGGCCGTCTCAGCATGGCAACGTCAGCCGGGATTGCCGGCATTGGGTCGGTCGGTCTTCGATGGGACGGTGGCGATAGAGGCGAATTTCGGTGAGCTTCGCGGCGCGGAACGCGCGCTGCTGGCGGCCTTTTGTGCGCGGTGAATGGCTGGATCTGCGTACCGGAGAGGCCAAGGGGGGCGATCCGGCTCGTGGGGAGTCGTGGAGCCTGGCGCGAACGGTCAGGGCTGAGGTGGTCAGGGCGCTGCTCTTGGGGGTGGCCGAGGCCGAACCTGGTTGGTCGCCGGCGATCAGGTTGCGGGGCGCCCGCGTCGTCGGGCGGCTCGACCTCATGGGAGCGACAGTCGAGTATCCGCTGTCGTGCGAAGGGTGCTCCTTCGATAGCGAATTACGCCTGGTCGAAGCGACCACGAAGACGGTCAGGATCGTCGACAGTAGCCTGTCCGGCTTCAATGGAGCCCGGATGCGGCTGGACGGGATTCTCAACTTCTACCGCAGTATCGTCTCCGGTGGGATCAGGCTGGACCGGGCGTGCGTGCTCGGTGATGTCTCGCTGCGCGCGGCGGTGGTGGGCCCGCACTCCTCCGGCGTCGCGGTGGCCGCCGACGGGCTCAATGTGGACGGCAGCTTGGAACTCGACCAGGGCTTGCGCGCGGATGGCCCGGTGGTGCTGCGTGGGCTGCGTGTAACGGGCTCGGTCACCCTGGAGGACGCCGTCCTCCACGGCGCCCCAACCCGCCCAGACTCGGGCGCGGAGGCCTCCCCAGAGGTCGCCTATGCTGCGGCGGTCGGCGACTCCTACGCGTTGAATGCCGACAACGCCGTAGTCGAGGGCCGCCTCATCGCCGACCGGCTGCGAGCCGATGGCGGTGTGCGTCTGATGAACGCTCACATCGGTGCCAGTCTCAGGTTGAACGGCGCCAGACTGGACGGCCGTGCCGGTGCGGCGTTGAGCGGCGGCGGGCTGGCCGTGAACGGCGGTGTCTGGTGTATGGAAGGGTTCGCGGCCTCTGGTGAGATCCGCCTGGTCGGCGCTCGGCTGGATGCGAACCTGTGCCTGACGGGCGCGGACTTGCGTAACGAGGATGGTCCTTGCCTGACACTCGACCGCGCGTCCATCGGCTCCCTCGATGCTTCGGGCGTGACCGTGGCAGCCGGCCGGATCAGCCTCGTCGGCACCACGGTGGGCGGTGGCCTTCTCCTGGAGGGCGCGCACCTGGACAACGGCCGCGACATCTGTCTGCAGGTCGACAGTTCTACCTTCGAAGGGCCACTGCGATTGCGCTACCTACGGGCCCGCGGTGAGGTGCGCATCCGCAACAGCCGTACCTCCGGCCGGGTCCTGCTCGGCGACGCCGTACTCGACAATCCGGGCGCCGTTGCACTGCGCTTCACCCGTAACGAGGTCGGCTCGGATGTCGTGTGCGGCGGCATGACGGCCCACGGTGAAGTCCGCTTCGTCGACACCCAGATCACGCTCGACCTGAACCTTGAGGGCGCCGTGCTCGCCAATCCCGGCAGCGCCGCGCTCGACGCGCGTGGGCTGCAGGCCGCCGAGCTTGCCC
Organism: Nonomuraea composti; assembly: GCF_012034275.1. Classification (NCBI taxonomy): domain Bacteria; kingdom Bacillati; phylum Actinomycetota; class Actinomycetes; order Streptosporangiales; family Streptosporangiaceae; genus Nonomuraea; species Nonomuraea composti. Next base: position 81,526 of record NZ_JAATEP010000049.1, read on the forward strand.
TTCTACCGGGGCGCGATGTCGACGGAGCGGTCATCCTTGAACGCGTCCGTGTGGCACTGCTGCGCGACGATCCTGCGCGTTGGCCCCGTCCGCTGCGTGTCAACGGGCTGACATACACGGTGCTGGAGCCGCGGTGTTTCGCGCGTGAGCGGGTACGCTGGCTCTCCGGCAAGGAATTCCACCCGCAGCCGTACGAGCAGCTCGCCGCCTCCTACGTTTCCGAGGGCCAGCATGATGAGGCCCGTGCCGTCCTGTACGCGAAGGAACGGCGTCAGCAGCATGATCGCGTGCTGCTCGGCCGGGTGTGGGGCCTTCTGCAGGACGTCACGGTCGGCTTCGGCTACAAGCCGTGGCGGGCGGCCACTTGGCTCGTTGTCCTGCTGGCCATCGGCGGTGTCATCTACTCGGTGTCGCCTCCGCCACCGCTGAAGCCGGGCGAGTCACCGCACTTCAACGCCGTGATCTATGCCCTTGATCTGCTGCTTCCCATCGGGGATCTGGGCCAGCAATCGGCGTTCAACCCAGGAGGAGCGACGCAGTGGCTGACTTACGGGCTGATCGCGGCTGGCTGGGTGCTGGCGACCACCGTTGTTGCCGGAGCGGCCCGCGTACTGGGCCGGTGAGTGTGAACTTCAAGCGGAGGTTACGCACGTATTTGGAACGATCAGGCTGGCTGCGTTCGCCCCATGACGCGCGGCCGGAAGCGGGTACCGGCGAACGTGGCGACCTAAATCGTGGCCCGACCTGGGGAAACGCCAGCAAGATCATCCCGCGTATGTCCCCTGATCATGGTCTTACGACTGCATGCGGACGCCGCCTGCTGCCTACCAAGGGCGTAAAAACAAAGACCTGCGGCTGTGAAACCGCAGGTCAGGTACCTGAAATGCCGATCTAGGTGAGTGCCCCCGGCAGGATTCGAACCTGCGGCACCCGCTTTAGGAGAGCTCCAGTCATTTCGAGCCCAACATATCCACTGATGGGCGATATGCGGTTGTACTCGGATGTTCACCGGCTCCTCGACCAGGACCTCCCATCGTCCATCGCTTGACGGGCGTTTGTGCTGGTCAAGGTGATATTCGCGACGAGAACCCTGCGAGGCGGTACCGCTCTTCAGATGCGGGTGCCTGTTTATATCCGGCCGTGACCGAGGCCGATCACTGTAGCCGTTCAGTCGTGATGATTTGGCAGGCGGATTCATATCGGGTGGGCCGGTGACGGCTGCTCATGGCGAGTCCCGACACTCTACCTCAGCGCCACACATTACTGTCCGTGCTTGAAGAGGGTTCCTGTCGATCTGAACCGCGCCGGGTTTGTTGGAGTCTCCACCGAATCCGGGGGCGGTTCAGCAGCCCGTCCCGCTTGCCCTTGCGCAGCGCCTGACCGAGCTTGGGCGAGCGGGCCGACAGGAGCGCGACCGTCTCCTCCACGTACCGTCACGCGGTCGCCGGCGACACCGCGAACCCGGCCCGAGCTCGGTGAACGTTTCGCCCTGCGTAGGTAGACCAGCACCAGCAGCGCCTGCCGGCCGGGGTTCAGTCGCCGCCAGGCCGACCCGATCGCCTTACGATGGCGCCGGATCCTCCCGGCCACGTACTTCAGCGTTTGGGGCGACAAATCGACGGCGGCACGATACCTGAAGTACTGGTTGCGACGGTGTGGGTTGTAGTGGTCAACCCGTCTATCAGGAGCTTCTTCATGTCACCGGCCGAACACTGGCGTTACGATCATGCTGTGACCAGGACAGCCGCCACGGAGCTTGAAAAGCTTCAGCGGTCCTCAGACAGGTGCATTGCTCGTGAGAGTGCTTCCGACTGCTCGGCTGTGCCCAAGGTGTTGATAGCAGTAGAAAAAACTTTTAGCAAATCTTTGCGCCCGCTCTCGGTGAGGCTATTGACGAAGTCGGTCAGGACCTGAGCAATGACCACCCAGCGAGATTCTGGGTTCCATTCATTGACCCGCCGGACCATCTCGTCAATGTTCACGTCCTTCACCGGCCCGCCGGCACGTTGCGGAACGTCGAGCAACGTGTACACATAGGCGGACGCAGGATCGGCGAAAATCACCTCGCGCAGGAAGTCCGCTCGCGCCTTGACCTGCCTGCGCGCGAGCTTATCTAGTTCTTGCTCATGCAGCAGTCTCTCTATCTGCTTGGCAGCGTTTATGGTTTCTTCATCAGCCTTCAAGGTCACACTAGCCCGAAGGACTTCGAATCCTTCGCCCTGCACGGGCAATATGTTGCGCAACATCGCATCGGTTTTCTCTTCGGCGTCCTGCGTGCGCAAGACGCTCGTCTCTTTGACTGTTGCTGCCACGATTTCGCGAACTGTGCGTGCGATCATACGTGGAGTGGCGAGCGCACCTGGCGCGAAGAGATCGCGCCGCCATTCGATGCGGATGCGGACATCGAAGGCTAGCCCGGCGTTCGCGGTATCCAGCCGGTCCATGAAGACACCGACCAACGTCGGCGCAGCTTCGGCCGTGCGTGCGCGCCGATGCAGGAACTCCATATCGGCTTATGGTTCCTCGTCGACGGTGTACTGGTGCAATTGTTGTTGCACTGATGCGCTCAAGTCGTTATCAAGCAGCTGGGAAAGCCGGGCGTACATCGTTTCTCGCTGCTCTCGTAGTGTCGGTTCACCCTCTTGTGACCACGCCACCACGTAGGTGCGTAGGCGATCACGTCGCCGCTGGGATCCTTCCGGGCCGCGCGGCGCGACCGCCTGCCGCAAGGAGCCCAATATGGGTTCTCCTAGCCTCTCGTCGTGGAGTGCGGCTGACATCCACAGCCGTACCGCGTCCTTGGCTTCTGCCGACTGCGCGGAGCCTGGCTCCTGATCAAGCAGCGTTGTCCAGCCGATAGGCAGCATGCCCACGGTGCGATCCCGCTCTTGCTCATCGCTGCTGTCCAGCAGGAGCGGCAGGGAAGGGTCGGTGGGGCTGGGGGCGCTGGCGAGGGCGGCGAACGCCTGATGCCCGCCGGCACCCTCCTCGCCTGGCTCACGGCACCAGTTCGTGATGAACTCCAGAAGCGCTTGACGCAGGTGAGCTTCGGCCCACAGCTTACGAACCGTCACTCGCAACGTAGCGGTTACCTGTGTGTCAGGGGGCGTGGCGGCCTTCTTCAGCCGTCGGAACGCCTTGACCGTGTGCACCTGACCGAAGTCGCTAGCGCATACGGCGATGACGGCCGTCTGTAGTGCCGGACGATCGCTCTTGGACCAGTTCAAGAGCATCTCGTGCAGGTAGGAGGACGTTTCTTGCGCTGCTGCGCTGGATAGCAACTCGATCAGGACGTTCCACATGCGCCTGGTTCGGCTCTCGGCCTGCGAGGTGTGCCAGGCGGCGGCCAGGGCGCTGAGGGGTTCCTGCCGCCGGTGGCGTACGGCCCAGCGAAGGGCGAAGGAGACGATGCGTTGTGCCAGCGCCTCGCGCTCCTGCTGGGTGAGGCCTTCCAGCGCCTCCTGGCGGTCTTTAATGGGAGCTTCGGCAAGCCATGTGAGGAATGGTCGCCTAGCCAGGGGGCGGTCGGTCCAGAAGTACTCCAGGACCGCGTCATCCCACCCGGGCCTGACGAAAGTGATCGTCCCCTTCTCAGTTACTTCGCCTTCTACCGTGTCGAGCAGTTCGATGACCCCGGGTGAGGACTGTCCGCTGGTCGAGAGCTCTGCCTTCTCTTTGAACGTGGTGCTGAGGGCTGCGGCGCTGGCGTACACGTTCGCGACGGGAGCGCCGCGGAGCACGGACGCGGCGAGAAGGAAGTTGCGTTCGACGCTTGTCCGTCCTTCTGCCCTGTGCCATTCGAGGAGCTTGCCTCTCCAGTTGCGGCGAGCCTCGGTCACCTCGGTCACCAGCTTATGGAATTCGGCACGTCCTTCATCGGTGTCAGCCTGATAGTTGGGCTGCTCCAACGAATAACCGAGCGTTTTCCTGTGCGCCGACATGATGAGGTCGACGATCTGCAGAGTGTCCGTGGGAGTCCCGCCGCGCAGGAGCTTCTGAATCTCTGCGTTATTGAGCCAAAGCTGGCGGGGGAGGTTTGGCTCTTCGGCGGCCAGCCAACTCGCTGCGATCCCGGACGGAGCCACGATGCTGACTGCGGGTGCGACCCCCTCGGGAGCACCCATGCTGATACGACGCCATTGCTGCGGGTAAGTGAGAACAATGAGCCGATTGTCCAGGCTTCTCAGCTCATTCGTAAGAGTGTGGATTCGGCTTCCAAACTGCGGTGAAACCTGGTACTCCGACTCCTCCTCATCGGCTGGCAGCACCAGCAGAAAACCCTGGTTCTTCTCGTGCGGTAGCCGCCGGATAGGAAAGTCGCTCGCTCCACCGTATCGGAGCGTCCGCACCTGCCTAGTCAGCCCTTCGTCTTGGAGACGGGCCAGCAGAGCATAGGCGAGAGTGGTACGGCCCGCATTCGGGGGCAGGTTCAGCACAAGTACGGAGCCCGGAGCGCGCAGATGATTGAACAGATCGTCAAAGTTATCCGGTTCGGCGAATACCGCCGTTACCGCCGTGAGAAGGGGTTGCTCGATCTCATCATGATCCACCGGGTGCTCGACGACCTGCTTCACGGCGATCATTTCGCCGTAGTTGTACAAGGCATGCTGGCGAAATCCGGTAAGGAGATCACGGATGCCTGGGTCCAGGCGAAGTCCTTCGAGATGTGGCGAATCGACCATGTGACCTTCCCCCCCACGAAATCTTGATGTCACCATACGACGCAGATCATGAAGTGGGTAGACCGTTCCAGGAATCTGTGCCGTCCTCGCTGGCGGGTTAGCATCGCGGTAGTCAGGAAGTCTCAGGAGGCGACGTGAGTAGTCGGTGGAGGCCTGGACTGATCGCGGGTGGCTCTGTCCTGTGTGGTGTCACCGCGGGTGTCCTGACGAATCTGGTGACAAGCGCATGGAGCTGGGCGCTGGCGGCGGCCCTGGCGGTGACGGTGGTCTGCTGGATCGTGCTGGAGATCGTCAGAGCCGGTCAGGAAAGTGCAACGAGTCCGGTGACTGTGACGCAGAAGGTGCGGCGAGTCGCGGGCCGCCTCCTCGGCATACGAGGCGATGCCAGCGGCGTTGTGCGGCAGCGCATCGGCACGGTGACCGAAAACGGGGAAGTCATCGGCTACGAAGGTAACCACAACGGCGGAGCCGGGGAAAGAGAGACGCGGTGAGGCTAGGCGATCTACCGTCGGAGACTTTGATGCGCGGCGGCCAGGACCTTAGTACCTTCGCCTTGGAAGTTCTTCGGGCCGAGGGCCAAGAAGAGGTCGAGGTGCTGCTTCCTGAGACCGCAGTCGTTGCCGGGGCACCACGCCGTGTCCTGCTGCTGAGTGCTCACGTTGAGATCGCTCGCGCCACGCTCCGGAGCCTACGTAGCGCTATACGCGATGCGCTTGACATCCACGAGCGGCACCAGCTCTCCTCGGCCGAGGAGGCCGACTTCGCCGTGCTTGTTGATTCTTTGCGCCGGATTCTGGAGGGATTGTTCAAGCAGCCGCTCGCCTTGCTTGGGGAGGAGCGGGAGGAGGCCACGACGCTGACCGTCAAGCAGACCGTCAACCAGGTACGAGGAACTCTCACAGGCATTCGGGCGCCTTGGGCTCGAGGGCTCGCCGGGGGAGTCGAACAGAAGATCAAGGTCATCGAGCATGGTGGGAGTGTCGTCGGGATCGACCTCACTCCTTGAGTCCTGCTCTTGAGAGTCCACGACTGATCACAGTCGACATCGGCGCTGCCGCAGGCAGTGCCTGCTCCTTTAGGACAGCGCGGTATTGCCGGACCTCCGAATAGGTTGCCGCCGGTAGGCTGCCGATTACGGTAGCTGCTGGAGAGTCGTCGCGGCGCGGTTTCAGAAGTCAACGCAGGAAAGAAGCGGTACCGCCTGGCCGGGTGCGGCGCCGGGAGATCCGGCACTGCTTCCCACCGCGGGTGTGCCCGGCGGTGAAGTCCCGCGTCGATCCCGTTAGTCCGTCGCCCGTTCTTCATCTATACGTTGCAATACACCTCGAAACCGGCATTCGCGATCTCGCGGAGATAGACCTCGGTACTGGCCAGGAGTTCCATCTGCTTACGGCTGGCTCTGGTCTGGCTCATGCCAGGCTGCGCGATGGCGATGGTGAGGTGCGGCTTACGAGTCCTGGCTGTGTCCCGCAAGCGGAGGAGTCTTTCGGAGGTGCCGGCCTCGATGCCGCTATGACCGTATTTCCTCTGCCTGTTCCGGGCGCGGTTGATCAGGGTGGTCAGCATGGCGGTAATGTCGCGGCGATAGGCGGCTGACTTGTTGGCCTGGCCGCACACTTCGTAGAGATCTTCTACCCGTGCGCCTGCCTGCGGCTCCGATGAGTACTTGCAGTGCACGAGCAGGATGTGCAGCTCGCGCTCCGTCTCGCGGAGAGCGACGATGTCGGCGACCTCGCCGGAGCCGTCGTCATCGACGACCACGTCCCAGGGGCCACGCGCCAGGACCACTTGGATCATCCGTGCTTGGATGGAGTCGGCGTCGCGGGTGCGTCCCTGCGACTCCTTGGTGATGTCGATGCCCGTCCAGTCCGGTACTTGAAGCCGGGCGGAATCGAAGGGTGGGATGTCGCGTACGGGATGCAGGAGGCGGGCGGGCGCGCAGACAAGGGCGTCGTTCTCGAAGAGGACCTGGAGCACAT